>JAQBYB010000040.1 GCA_027624235.1 Pseudomonadota bacterium
GAGGAGGGCCGGAGGTCCGTCTCGAAGGCTCACTCAACCAAATCATGGGTTTTTCAGCAGCCTGCTAGGGCATTTCCGGTTCACTTGCGTTCACCTAAAATGCTCTACGCCTTTGTTTTAGACGCAAATTCGTCGCCGCGGATGTAACCATCCGCTCGCGATTTGCTCTAGAAAATCTGGAGGATCATGCTGGTCGTCGGCGAAAAGATGTTTTTGACATCCCAGGTATAGGTCATGAAGCGACCGCCGAGGCGCTTGTTCTCCGTCACCGATGTGGCGTTGTGGGAGACCACCTTGGCGTCGGTGAAGACCCGGACTTTCCCCGTCCAATTCAGTCCCAGGTCGTAAAGCTTCTGTTTCGCTGACTTCGCCACCGATTTGGTGGTCATGGATATTTTGCGGGTTTCCTTGTTGTAGCGCATCCCGATGATGTACTCGCTGGTGGAATTAAAAAAACTCACGGACTTGGTTTTAATCAGGTCGCCATTGTGGTGCCATTTGACCTTGAAGTGGCCTTGCTTGAAGTATTTGAATTCCTTGACCGCGGTGTCGCGTTTGAAATCGGTCTCGATAATTTTTATCTTCTCCTTTTCCGTGGCGGCGTCGATTTTTCCTTCTTTCAGGCCCTTATACAGCTCCACACTGGCCATATAGCCGTCGAACTTGAGGTCATAGGCGCCGGTGCGATGGATCTCGATCTCGGCGTCGAAGCGGATCGGCATGTAGCAGGCACTCAAAAACACCGACAGAAACACCGGAAGAACCAAGATTTTAACGCGTTTGATCGTTGTCATGAACGCCATCCTATCACTCTTCAAGCTTCGCTTTAGTCCAATAATTTTCGAGCACATCATCAACGTGCATATCCGTGAAGCCAAAACCATCGGCGGCCAACAGGGTTTCCATACGCCGGAAGCGACGCTCAAACTTGGCATTGCCGCCGCGCAGCGCCGTTTCCGGGTCGATTTCCAGCTTACGGGCCAGGTTGACGCAGCAAAACAGCAGGTCGCCGAGTTCGTCTTTCAGCCGTTCGGGGTCGGCTTCTTCAATTTCGGCCTCAACCTCGGCCAATTCCTCGCGCACCTTACCGACGACGGGGCCCGGCGTATCCCAATCAAACCCGACGCGGGCGGCGCGCTTTTGCAGCTTGAAGGCGCGGGTCAGGGCGGGAAGGGCGGTGATAACGCCGTCCAGGGCGCTGGCAGCGGCGCCATTACCGCCCGCGGAACCGTTTTCGGCGTTGCGTTCCTGGTGCTTTTGGTCTTCCCAGGCGGCGGTCTGGGCCTCGGCGTTCTTGATATGGGCGTCGGCGAAGACATGCGGATGGCGGCGCACCATTTTGTCGGAAACGGCGGCGACGACGGCGGCGAAATCAAAGTCGCCGGCCTCCTTGGCCATCTCGGCGTAAAAGACGACCTGGAACAACAGGTCACCCAACTCATCCTTCAGCGCCGCCATGTCGCCGGAGGCAATCGCGTCCGCGACTTCGTAGGCTTCTTCGATGGTGTGGGGAACGATGGAGGCGAAGGTCTGTTCGACATCCCAGGGACAGCCGCCATCGGGATCGCGCAGCCTCGTCATGATATCGAGCAGTTTTTGAATATCGCCGGATTGTTCAGTCATTAACGGTGTCCTTGGCGTTCATTTTTATATTTCTCATGGTAGCCCCAAAAGGGCCGCTGAAAACCCTTAAATTGGGGGCGGCCCCGTGGGGCACGGTTTGGCGGGAATATCCTATTGTCGCATAATGTATATTATGGCAAATTATATTAATTATTTTGTTTGCAACGACTTAAGTTACTTTATCGTAGTTTGTTCGAGATATTATATTTGGGTGCGATGGCCGCGAAATGGCCCCGGAAAGAAATCATAGCGCCTCACCTGCCAAGGCCAACTCAAATTAAATTTTGGGCCGGATCAGGCGGAATCGTCGGCGGCCTCAATGACCATGCCGTCATAGCCGGCCTCTACCCCATCGGGTAAATAATCGTTCAATGTTGCGTAATCGATGGACGGGCCAAGATGCGTCAACACGGCGCGCACCGGTTTCACCCGTTGGATCCATTCCAGCGCTTTATCGACATGGGCATGGGTAAAATGCGGCTTCCACGAAAATACGCCGATGATCCAGGTATGCACCCCATCAAGGGCCTGAAAGGATTCCTCCGGAAGCTCCAAAACGTCCGTGGAGTAGCCAATCGGCCCGAACCGGAAGCCCAGAGTGTTGGAAAAGCCGTGCATTTGGTCAAAGCACCGGATGTCGATGTCACCGATGGACAGGCGATCGCCGACGCTGATTTCTTGGATATTCAGCACCGGCTTGTAATAGAAATCAACGTTAGGCGACAGCGGCGTCACCGTATAATTGAACCGGGTATCAATGGTTTTGTGAGTTTCGGCATCGCAATAGACCGGCAACGCGGCATCCATCGCCTTGTTGATGCCGCGAAGGTCATCGATGCCATGCAGGTGGTCGGCGTGGGCGTGGGTAAACAGGACCGCATCCAACCGCCTGATTTCAGCAGCCAACAACTGCTGGCGAAGGTCCGGCGAGGTATCGACAAGCACGACCGTGTCGGCGTTTTCGACCACAACGGACGACCTCAGCCGCCGGTTTCGCGGGTTTTCGGGATCCAATTTTCCCCAACCGTCATGAACGGTCGGAATGCCGCTTGATGGGCCGGAGCCCAGGATCGTTAATTTCATGCGCCGGCTCCCGCCTTGAGGGCTTCGGCCTTCTTGAACAGGCGGAAGAAGTTGTCCGTGGTCGCCTGGTCGAAGGTTTCCTGGGCCATCCCCCTAAGCCCGGCGACGCAAGCCGCGGTCTGGGCGGTGAAGGCGGGCTCATTCCGCTTGCCGCGGTTGGGCGCGGGGGCCAGATAGGGCGAGTCGGTTTCAACCAATATCCGATCCAAGGGCGCGGCGGCGGCAACGGCGCGGATGTCGTCCGCCTTGTTGAAGGTCACGATCCCCGAAAACGATAGGAAAAAACCGATTTCAAGGACCTTCTCCGCCAAGCCAGGGCCGCTTGAAAAACAATGGATCAGCCCCGGGAAAGCCCCCTCGGCGTGCTCATCCTCTAAAATCCTGACCATTTCGGCGTCGGCATCGCGGCTATGCACGATCACCGGCAGCCCGGTTTCCCTGGCAGCAATGATATGGGCGCGAAAAAACTGTTCCTGCAGGTCGCGGGGGCTGTTGTCGTAATGGAAATCAAGGCCGGTTTCGCCGAAACCGACGACTTTCGGATGCTCGGCCAATTCGATCAGTCGTTCTGGCGTTACTCCGGGCTCGTCGCCGGCATTGTGCGGGTGAACGCCGACGGTGCAAAAGACGTTCTCATATTTATCGGCGATGGCCAAAATAGCGTCAAACGTGGTCAACCGCGTGCAAATGGTGACCATGTGGCCGATGCCGGCATCCGCCGCCCGGGCCAAGATGTCCTCCAGCTCGCCGTCGAAGTCGGGGAAATCCAGGTGACAATGGCTATCGACGAGCATGTTCGTTTCCGGTGATTAGTCTGATTGGGCGTTTCCCGGCCCCTTGCGCCTGGACCGGGCGGAACAATACAGCGACTGACGGGGTCGCGGCAACACACCCCACCCCGGACCGGCAGGTCATTTTTTCCGGTTTCTGTGATGGTCGTCACGGCGTAATTTAAATAAAAAGCACTACCAGGCCCCGCTCACTCATTGATGATCATTTCAGGCTGTTCAAAGCGGACCTGCAAATATATAATCAAGAGGATGAATACCCAGAACGTGCATCTGAATTCAGAAGCCTCCCTGACGGCCACTCCCACCAACAAGTCTCCTGAGTCTGCGGATATGGACTGGGAATTGATGTTTGATGGCCCTGGAACGGGGCTGGTTGCCGCCGTTGAAAGCGCGCCTAACGTGATGGTGTTGGGGCAAATTCTGAGTGTGCTGATCAACTCCCTGTTCAACCGGGACGACGACCAGCACATCAAAGACACCTATCTGGCCTTGGCCAGGGAAGCCGTCCCCGCCGAGGCGGATGGGCGTGCGGTCGATTTGGAAAAATCCAGGCAAGCGGTCCTCCTGGTGCTTCAGCATATCAAGAGACAGCGGGTCCGGTTGCAACCAAACACCGCGCGGAAAACCGATGCCGCTTTGGACCCCCAACAACAGGCCGAGGAAATAACTAACGAGCCGGTTACGAAAACGGCGGAAGAAGAACAAGCGGCGCCGACGGATTCTTCAAATAAGGCCGAAAATATATTTATTGATTTCATGAGCCGAACCCTGCGGCGTCGAATCAATATCCTGGCCCTGCCGCTTATCGATTCCTACACCTTCAAAGGTCAACTTGCCTTTCTCCTCTCACCGGATTTTGCCGACCATTTTGAAAAAATCCTAAGGGCCGACATCCTTCCGTCTATGGTGCCGATGGTTCACCGATACGTGCTCCAGATTGAAAATAAGCCCGAATCCGAGCGCCAGCAGTTCCTTGAGACTTTGACAGAATCCCGCCAGGACCGAAACGCCATATCGGACGCCTGGCAAAGGGTATGGAAGGACCTGACCGAGGCAAAGCCATCGCCGAACAAGCCGGCCGCCGTCGCTGGCGGTGGCATGCTTAATCGGCTGGTCAAAAAAGTGAAGAACAAGCCTTCGGGTCCAGGCGAAATGACCCTGGAACAATGGCAAAAGAAGACCGCCGAGATCAAAAAAAGCAACGCCCGCGCCGTTGAGAACTGGGGTAAAATAACGCAGAATTCCGGGAAATATCTCCCCCCGGAAGATCAGGACAAAAAATTACTGATGGACCTGTTCGCCAGCACAGAAAACGACATTCAAGATCAGATGAGGGCGTTGCATCAAATTGCCTCGCAGGGCGGCAGCGCCAAGGCGTTCGACACTTACACCCAGGGCCGCGATATCGATCTCGCCCTTTTGTCCCTGTGTTACCGGAACCCGGACATTTTCCTCAAAAGGAATGCGGAAGCGGGACAGCGGAAAAGTGGCGATGGCAATACCCCAAGCTTCCTCAAATATGTTCTCAGTGGCTACAAAGCCAACGCCCGCAAATCTCAATTCCCCCTGGTTAGCCGCTACGCCTATCCCATCGCCGAATAAGCCCGCCGCCGCCGCCGCTTACCCTAGAGCAAATCCCGAGCGGATGGGAATCATCCGCGACGACGAATTTGCGTCTAAAACAAAGGCGTAGAGCATTTTAGGTGAACGCAAGTGAACCGGGAATGCTCTAGAAGGACGAGCCGTCCTCTTTGAGGAAGGCCAATTCTGCGTCCGTGGACGGGCGGCCCAGGGCTGCATTGCGGTGAGGGTAGCGCCCGAAGCGGTCGATGATCGCTTGGTGTTTCTCGGCCCAAACAAGCAACGATTTGTCGGCAAGAGACCCGAACAGGCGAAGCGATGTTTCCTGGTCTTCGGCGGCTTCGCTGTGTTCGAACGGAAGATAGAGAAAAGTCCGCTCGGACTCGCTCAATTCCTGATCGATCTTCCTTTCCAAAGCCGCTTTCGCCGCTTCCAGGGCGAACCGGTCCGAGGCAAAGGCGCGGGCGTCGTCGCCGCGATAAAGATTGCGCGGGAATTGATCAAGGATAAGAATTTCCGCAAGCGCGCCCTTTGCCGACGCGCGCCAGTGGCTCAATTCACCTTCCGCCGCCTGCCCGACCAGCACTTCAAAGCGTTCCCGAATGGCTGCATCAAAGGCATCGTCTTTGGAAAACCACTGTTTTGGTCCGTTTTCGACGAACCAGAAGTCCAATACAGCGTTGATCGCTTCATCCGCCATCTTTCCCCGCCTCTTCCTGAAAACGCGGGAACACGCCTTCCGGTTTGGGTAGAAATGTGCCGGCCACAAGGGCATGATCGGGGCCGTAGAATTCAAAAGTGCGGGCCTCTTCGGAAACGCCAAGCTGATCGAGGATTTTTCCGGATGCTTCGGGCATGAACGGCTGCGTCAACAGCGCCAGATGGCGGATGGCTTCAGCCAGCACGTAAAGCACGGTAGCCATGCGTCCGGTGTCTTCCTTGGCCAGCTTCCACGGCGCCTGGGCATCGACATAGCCATTGGCGGCGCGGATTTCGCCCCAAATGGTTTCCAGAACAACATGAAAGGCCTGCACGTCGATGGCGTCGCGAACCTTATCTAAAAGCCCCCGGGCCGCCGACAACAGTGCCTCGTCGGCGTCGGTCAAGGCCCCCGGTTCCGGCACCTTGGCGTCGCAGTTCTTGTTAACCATGCTGAGCACCCGTTGCGCCAGGTTGCCGTAATCGTTGGCCAGCTCACTATTCATGCGGTTGATCATGGCGGTGGGCGAAAAATCGCCGTCGTTGCCGAACGGCACTTCGCGCAGCAGGAAATAGCGGACCTGGTCGAGGCCGTATTTATCGACCAGATCATGCGGGTCGATGACATTGCCCAGCGATTTTGAGATTTTCTGGCCTTCGTTGGTCCACCAGCCGTGGGCGAAGATCCGCTTCGGCGGCTCAAGGCCCGCCGCCATCAGGAAGGCCGGCCAATAGACGGCGTGAAAGCGCAGGATATCCTTGCCGACCATGTGCAGGTCGGCCGGCCAATAGGTGGCGTATTCGCCGGTTTCGGTCTCCGGATAACCGACGCCGGTGATGTAGTTGGTCAGCGCGTCCAGCCACACATACATGATGTGATCGTCGTCGCCGGGCACCGGCACCCCCCACTTGAACGTGGTCCGCGACACCGACAAATCCTGCAAGCCGCCGGAAACGAAGCTGGTGACTTCGTTGCGGCGCGTCTTAGGCAGAATGAAATCCGGGTTGGCGTCGTAGAATTCCAGCAACGTGTCCTGCCAATCGGACAGACGGAAGAAATAGCTGGGTTCTTCCACCCATTCGACCTCGGCCCCGGACGGCGCGATTTTTTTACCGTCCGCACCGATGGTCAGCTCGGCCTCGCTATAAAAGGCTTCATCCCGGACGGCGTACCAGCCGGGGTAAGAGGCGAGATAGATATTATTGTTGCCCTTCGGCGACGTTCCGGCGGCAATCGCCTTCCAGATGGCCTGGCTCGCGGTTTTGTGACGGTCCTCGGTGGTGCGAATGAAATCGTCGTGGCTGAAATTCATGGCATCGGCCAAATCGCGGAAATTCTGCGATACCCGATCGGTGAAGGCCTTCGGATCGACCCCGGCGTCGGCGGCCGATTTCGCCACCTTCTGGCCGTGCTCATCGGTGCCGGTCAGCAGCTTGACGTCGAACCCGTCGAGACGCTTGAACCGCGCCAGCACATCGCAGGCCAGCGTCGTATAGGCATGGCCGATATGCGGGGCATCGTTAACGTAATAGATTGGCGTCGTCAGGTAATAGCTTTTGGTCATTAGATTTTTTCATGCCCAAGGGGTCAGGATTGCACGGCGCTTTGGAGGCTCAGGAACACATTTAACACGACCTGCTTACGGCTAAGATTGATCGGATCGGTCTTTGCCAACAGGCGGTTGATCTTTTCCCACACCTCAAACCAGCGATCAAGGCTGGCCGCCCCGGCCAGGCGTTTCATCAACGCTTCCTCAGCGCCCTCCATGGGGCCACCGGCGGCGGCCAGGATCAGCCGCGACAACCACCATTGAAGCAATCCCGACACCGTATGAAACGCCTCGTCAGCGCCGGTTTTACCCAGCTTCCCCCCAAACGCGTGAAGCGCCCCGACATCAAGCCGGGGCAGCGTTTCCAATAACCCCATCATGTCCCGGTACAGACCCAGTCCGCCTTTATCGGCAAGGGCCAGCGCCCGGCCCGGGCTGCCGTCCGCCAGATGCGCCAGCACCGAAACGTCGCCGTCATCAAGGTCCGGCCGATACGTGCTGATCAGCGATGCGACGCGATCCTCAGGCAACGCGTGCAACACCAGCTTGCGGCAGCGGGACCGGATCGTCGGCAACAAGCGGCCGGGGTTGTGGCTGACCAGCAGCAACAGCCCCCGTGGCGGCGGTTCCTCAAGAACCTTGAGCAGCGCATTGGCGGCTATGGTGTTCATCTCATCGGCGCAGTCGACGACGACAACGCGCCAGCCGCCTTCGCCGGCGGTATGGTGAAAGAAATCATTGACCGATCGCACATCTTCAACGACGATTTCCGTCCGCATCTTGTCGGTCTTGTCGTTGATGGTGCGAATCACCACCTTCAGGTCGCTATGACCGCCAGACTTAACGCGGCGAAACACCGGGTGTTCGGGCGCGATATAAAGCGAATCAGGCTTGTTTTCCGGCAAATCCAGCCCGTCACCAAAAAGCCCCTGCCCGGTATCTGGCCCGGTTTCTGGCCCGGCTATTGGCCCCGCGTCCGGGCCGCCATGGGCCAACACATACCGCGCAAACCGATATGCCAACGTCGCCTTGCCGATTCCCCGTGGCCCCGACAACAGCCAGGCATGGGCCAGACGGCCACAGGCGAAGGCCTGCTTCAAGGTCGCTTCGGCCTCGTCATGGCCGATCAGATCCGGGTTAGCAACCGGCGGGGGCGCGCCGTACTCAATATCGTCGTCAATCGTTTTGCCGCTCATGTCAGGTCCACGCCAAAACGATTAAGAATGATCTCGCGGATCAAGCCTTGTACGCGTTCGGGGCCGGCCTCGGCATCGATAACCGAGCAGCGTTCCGGGTTACGCCGGGCGATGTCCAGGAAACCGTCGCGCAAACGCCGGTGAAAATCCAAGCCCATGCGTTCATAGCGGTCTTCTCCGGCGCCGACCACGGCCTCGCGCTTACCGGCCCTGGCCAGGCCGGCGTCGACGGGAATATCCAAGATGATGGTAAGATCGGTCTGAAACCCACCCAGCACCAATTCATGCAGCCGGGTCATCGAATCCTGGCCCAGATCGTGGCCGTAGCCCTGGTAGGCGACAGTGGAATCGGAAAACCGGTCGGACACCACCCACCGTCCCGCCCCCAATGCCGGGGCAATGGTTTCCTTAACGTGTTCCAGGCGGGCGGCAAAATGGAGCAACGCCTCGGTCATCGGCTGCCAGCGGTCGACGGCGCCTTCGACCAGAAGGCTCCTGATCACCTCGGCCCCCGGCGCCCCGCCGGGCTCGCGGGTAATAACGGGGTCAAGGCCGGCGCGTTTCATCGCATCAGCCAATACTTTGAGTTGAGTAGTCTTGCCGGCCCCCTCACCGCCCTCGAGGGAGATGAATTTTCCTTGCACTCTTGGGGTCTGTATCACCTAAATTGTACCCCTACGATCACTTTTCCCGTTTCCTCGGAAGGAGGGGGCGCGCAGGCGATGCGGAATATCGTCAAGTGTTCCCGACGCTTCGATAAAGCGGGAAACGCGACCCGAAGGGCGGCTTCCCAAGCCCGCCGGACACGTTGCCCGATGCTGGTGATGCACCGCATCACTGCGCACCGGGCGCCTTTCCGGACGAACTTGGGAAGCCGTCGTAGGAGTACAATTTAGGTGATGCAGGCCACTTAGGCCGACCCCCCGGCTCACCCTGATTCGCCCCAGAGAATCGCCTTCAAGGCGGTGCCCAAGCGGCCCAACAAACCAAGCCTTTCGACCGAGCTGGACGCCAAAAGAGGCACTTCGATGGGATCGAACTCCGGCGCCGTCACCACCAATTTAGCGACCCGCTGGCCCTTCGTGATCGGAGCCGCAATGGGGGTATTGAATTGGACGGCGACCTTCATCTTGCGGCGCGCCTGCCTGGACAGCGTGATCAGCATCTGCTTCTCGACAATCAGCGTGACCTCGGCCTCCTTGCCCAGCCAGACATCGGCTTTCGTTACGACCTCACCGGCGGAAAAAAGTTTGTAGTTATTAAACTCACGCAGCCCCCATCCTAAAAGCCGCTCCGGTTCGCTGCGACGTTCTTTTTTTGACGCCATCCCATTGGCCACAAGAATCAGGCGACGATCGCCCTTCGTCGCCGATGCGGTCAGGCCGTAGCCGGCGTCCTGGGTGTGGCCGGTCTTCAGCCCATCGACGTTCATGTCCCCGTACAACAACGGATTGCGGTTGGTCTGGCGGATGCCGTTATAGGTAAATTCGGTTTCTTTGTAATAGTGATATAACCCCGGAAAATCCTTAATCGTGCGCAGGGCCAGAGTCGCCAAATCGCGCGCCGTCGTCAGGTGTTCCGGGACAGGCCAGCCGGTTGAATTTTTAAAGACGCTGTTCTTGAGGCCCAACTCCCTCCCCCGGGCGGTCATTTCCTCGGAGAAAGCCTCCTCGCTACTGGCCAGTCCCTCGGCAACGACGATGCAGGCATCGTTGCCTGATTGCACGATAATGCCGCGAAGAAGGTCTTCCACCCGGACCTTTTTTCCCGGTACCAGAAACATCGTCGAACCGCCGCTTTTAGCGCCGCCTTTGCGCCAGGCATTCTCGCTAACGGTAAAGGTATCGTCCAGGGACAGGCTGCCATTCTTAAGCCGGTCAAACAGCATGTAAACGGTCATCATCTTGCTCATGGACGACGGCGGCATCGGCGCGTCGGCATCCTTGCTGAACAGAACAGCGCCCGTCGTCGCATCTACGAGGATGGCCTGTTTAGCAGTAGTTTCAATAGCTTGAGCCTGAGCCGCCCAGGAAAGAGCGAACAAGACCAGCATCGCAACGATGGGCCGCGCCCCGGAAAGCCTAGTCGATTGCATTTGAGTCATCCCCGCATAATTTCTCAAGATTGGTTGCCATCGATAGCGTTGGTAACATCGGATTGTGGTCCAGGCAAGACGGGGCGCATCACCGGGAAATAAGCCGGGGAAATAAGCCTGAAAACACCCGCTTCAGTCGACAATAATCCGGGCGTTCAGATAACCGGACCCGATTACCCTCCCTAGCAATTGGTCGGCGTCGGCAACATTGGTCAGGGGGCCGACGCGAACCCGGTAAAGATCGCGGCCATTGACCAAAACCGACGTTATTTTGACCTTTCCCAACGGCGAAAGCCGGGCCCTGACCTTATTGGCGTTATCGAACTGGCCGAAAGCGCCGGCCTGGATATAGATATTGGTCTTGGTGACAGGCTCAACCGTAACAAGCCCGGTATTAAGACTTGAGTCCGATGGGGCTATTGCGGGCAACCTCTGTGGCGTCAAAGCAACGGTGTTTACGGGAGGCTGTTGAGGCGGGTTAACCGTTCCCGGCGATGTCTTGGCGCCGGGCGGCAGCGTAAGGGATTCGGTGGCGACTGGCGCTTTTGGCAGCCGGGCAACGGTAATCGGTGTACCGTTCTCGGCCAACTGAATTTCGGACTTCGTCCTTGCCGCGATCGCCCGGCTTTTGTCGGCCATAATCTGAACCCGGACCCGGGCGGTTCCGGCATCGTGAAATCCCAACAACTGCGCGCCGCGTCTGGAAATATCAATGATACGGTTGCGGGCGAAAGGGCCGCGGTCATTGACCTTGAGAATCAAACTACGGCCATTTTCAAGATTGGTGACGCGAACGAAACTGGGCATCGGCAGGGTACGATGCGCCGCGGTCAGCGTATTCATGTCATAGATTTCGCCGTTCGCCGTATTGCGTCCGTGAAACTGAGCCCCATACCAGGACGCGATGCCGGTTTCCTCGTACTTATAATCCTCGGCCGGATAATACCAAGTGCCCTGAATTTGATAGGGATTGCCGATTTTGTACTGGGGCGGCGCCTGATCATCGGAACCGCTCACCCGTTTGGCCGAATGAATAAGAAACTCAGTTTCGGCACAGGCCGAAAAAACAAATACTAATACAACCAGGGAAAGCCCCAGGGGAGCAATTCGAATCCCGGTCCGACCGTCCTTCATCATCGCCCCCGCCTGTTCACAGCACTTAAGGGGTATCAATATCTGGTATTATTAGGAAACGCAATCCACGTTATTTAGTGCCCCGGAGCATTTCGAGTAGACCCATGGTCGGGTACCCATCAGCGGGTAAAAGGGATTTTTGCTGAAAGGCCTTGATGGCGGTTCGGGTCATTGGCCCAATAACGCCGTCGGAGCCACCGGGCTCAAAGCCCAAGGCCGCCAACCGCCGCTGCATATCCATGAGGTCGGCCCTGGACAGCGCGACTTCTTCGACCGGGCGCTTGCTTTTGAGTGGGCCTGCGCCGACAAGGCGGTCAGCCAAGTGGCCGACGGCGATCGCATAAAGGATTGATCTGTTCCAGGTCAGGATGGTGCGGTAGTTCTTATAAATCAGAAATGCCGGACCGTTGTAGCCCGCGGGCAGGATGACGGAAGCTTCCGTGTCGCCGGTGGGAAGGCTGCCTCCGCCGATGGTCCTGACTCCCAGCGCCTGCCATTGGGACTGGGATTTCCGAATTTTCAAACCGGTGAGTTCAAGTTTGAACTCCTTCGGCAACTGGACCTCGCGCCCCCACGACCAGCCGGAACGCCAGCCGGAACGGGAAAGATAATTGGCCGCCGATGCGAACATATCCGGGAAGCTATTCCACATATCGCGCTTGCCGTCGCCATCGGCATCAACGGCAAAGCCCTTATAGGTGGTCGGAATAAATTGAAAGTTCCCCATTGCCCCGGCCCATGACCCCTTGACCCTGGTATCGACATCGCCGCGGTTCATAATCGTCAACGCCGCCATCAACTGGCTGCGGAAGAAGCGGCTGCGGCGTTGATCAAAGGCCAAGGTCGCCACCGCGTCGAGCACGGGAAAGGCGCCCGTGTGCTTGCCGTAATTGCTTTCCAGCCCCCAAAACGCGACAATAAACCGGGGCTGCACACCGTATTTGAGGGCGGATTTCTGCAACTGCGTTTGATGCTTGGCCATCATCTCCCTGCCCCGGCGGATGCGTTCCGGATTGATGGCGTTATCGAGATACTTCCAAAAGGTCAGCGTGAACTCCGGTTGCCGGCGGTCCAGTTCAATGACCCGGTTAATCGGTTTCACCCCGGCCAATGCCGTATTGAGGAAGCCAGTGGACATGCCGGCGGCCGAGGCTTCCTTGCGCACTCCGTCCAGCCATTGAGAGAACGGCAACGCCGATTCAGCCGCCACCATCGGACGGGCAAAACCGAACGAGGTTATTAAAAGGACGATCACCGGCAACAGGCGATTCAATATGGATAATGAAAAATTCATTGCTCACTTGCTTCTGCCATGACCTTAAGGCAACGGCAAGCACCCCTTGGAATTATTCCTTTGGTCCGGGGAAAAATTCATCGGTTTTGCCACCCGTCCAATAGAAAAAAAGCCCCACGAACTCGTGCAAGGCGCCGTTAAGAGACGCCAAGCCAAAGGCAAGATTGAATTGCAGCGGCAACGCCGCATCCTTTCGGGTGCCATAATCGACCGGATAGGGCGTCACCCGCCATCCCACTTTACGGAAACTGCCGACGGCGCGGGGCATATGAAAGGCCGAGGTAATGAGAATCCAGGTTTCCTCCACTTTCGGCGCGGCGACTCGAAAACTAAAGGTCGCATTTTCCGCCGTGTTCCGGGATTGGCTTTCAAAAATCACCCGCTTTGGATCGATTCCCAATTGCTGAAACAACGGAACGATGACCGTGGCCTCTTTTTGATCCTGCTCCAACAGGCTTCCCGAACCACCGCTGAACACCAGTCTGGCCTGGGGAAAACGCTTGGCAAGGGCGGCCATCTCGAACAACCGCTCGGCGGCGCCGCCGATGGAAATTTGGCCGCGATCATTGCTCATCACCGGATCAACAATACCGCCGGCGACGACAATACCGTCAACCTGGCCCGGAAGTTCACGCAGCGGTGGGAATCTGTTTTCCAGGGCGCCGACCAGCCAAGCGCCGATGGGAACAACGGCCAATATCAAAGCGGTGACGGCGGCGGCGGCAACCAGCCATCGGCCTAAACGGCGCCAACGGGTCCACGCCATCGCCACGCCGAGACAGAGCGCAATCAAGATGACGTTGGCTGGATTAAGAATGGCCCAAAGAATCTTGGATAGCGAAAAAAACATGCCCCGGTGATAGCCTTAAACGTCGCCCAAGGGCAACGGGAACCATCATCTTTCGACAGCTTTATCTGAGATTTCGAAGCCGAGGTTTATTCTGATCCTATTCGCGGCTGGTCGTTTTTGCCGCTCGGCCCGAAAGACTTGTCCAAAACCTGACTGGAATTTTCGGCAAGGGTGATCGCATCGGTAATTAAGCCCAGGATATTGACGTTGTTTTCAAGAACCTGCTGGGCTTCGGGCCTTGTGTCATCACAAATTTTGGTACATCGGATCAGAATATCGCTGCGAATCACCCGCAAGATATCCTCAAGCTTGGAACCGTCTGGATTGGTGTCTGAGACAAGAAAATGGGTCACTTTGGTTCTCCTCGCCGAAAATTTTAAATAAGGCCGACCGGACAAAAATTATACAGATCGAAATATACGGGATCTACCCTACCCTATCGTAGCTGACTCTTTTAGCACCATCTTGTCGGCCCGACAGGGCAAAATTCTCCAAAAATTCTCCAAAAGCATAGAGCGTGTTATTGTAAGTAGGTTATTCCTTAGGCCTTTAATCTGGTATTTGCCAAAATACCCCCATTGCCCACCCCTTTAATGCTGGCTGAATTATTTTGAAACATCCTGCAACAATTCGAAATTTTCATGTGTCAGTGCAGACACATATCAGGAGTATCTATTAAAGCTTGAATTTAGCAGGGAGCATCCCAATCGGAATTGAGGACGGTTCCCTAAATGCTCAGTACCCGTGCTTTCCAATCGGGCGTCAAAATATATTGAAGGAGTTTAAATCGTAATGGATACCAATCAGACCCTCGTTGCCCCCAGAAAATTGCAGCTTCCCACCGAGGAAGAGAAGCGGATAGTCCAGGAAACCTTCAAACTGGCCGAGCCGAATGCCGCCGGCATCGCTGAAATGTTCTACAACCGGTTGTTTGAGATTGATGCCAGTCTCAAACCCTTGTTCAAAGGCGACATGAAGACTCAGGGCGAGCACCTGATGTCCATGATCAAGACAGCGGTTGAAGGGTTGGATAATCTTGACGCCATCGTCCCTGCGGTTCAGGACCTGGGCAGACGCCATGTCGATTACGGCGTCAAGGAGAAAGATTACGGCTCCGTTGCCGAAGCGCTGTTGTGGACACTCGGGAAGAGCTTCGGCGATGCCTTCACCGCCGAGGTCAAGGGCGCCTGGACGACCGTCTATATGTTGCTGGCCAACGTCATGATGAACGCCGCTGATGCAAGCGTCATTTTTCAAAACACCGCTAATGAAAAGGAAACGAAAGTGGACACTCTTACCAAAACGACAGAAACCGCCGGCTCCGCCGGGGGCCTTGACATTCAATTTTTCTCTCAGATGGCGGACCTGCTTCCATCCAACCTGATGGTCTGCGATCCTAAGACCCTCAACATCACTTACGTCAACGCGACCAGCCGCAAGACTCTCCGCCAAATCGAGGGCCTGCTGCCCGCCGGTGTCAACGCCGACAACATCATCGGCCAGTGCATTGACGTTTTTCACAAAAACCCGTCCTTCCAGCGCGGCCTGCTCAGTAAGACTGATATCTATCCCCATAAGGCCCTGATCCGGATCGGCGACGAAATTCTCGATCTTCACATCGATGCCATCAAGGACTCGCAAGGCGGCATCACGGCGTTGATGCTCGCCTGGAACGTCGTCACCGAGAGCGAGCGTCTCAAGGGAATGTTCGATCTGCTGCCGACCAATGTCATGACCTGCGATCCGAAGACATTCAATGTCACCTATGCCAATCAGAATACAATCGATACCCTGAACACGCTTACCGGCCTGCTGCCGGCCGGCGTGACCGGGGATAACATCGTCGGCCAGTGCATCGATATCTTCCACAAGAACCCGGCGCACCAGCGCCGCATGCTCGCCGATCTGAATAATCTGCCCCACACCGCGATCATCCGGCTCGGCGGAGATCTTCTCGAACTGTTCGTCGATGTCTGGCGCGACAGAAGTGGAAATGCCCACAGTCTTGTGCTGAAATGGGACATTGTTACCGAGCGTGAGCGGCTCAAGCGGATGGTCGACGTCATGCCCATGAATGTCATGATGTGCGATCCGAAAAGTCTGGAGATCACCTTCGTCAATCAGACCAGCATCAACACCCTGAAACCTCTGGAATCCCTACTGCCCTGCAAGGCCGACGATTTGCTGGGCCAGTGCATCGACATCTTCCACAAGAACCCCTCACACCAGCGCCAGTTACTGGGCAATCCCAAAAACCTGCCACACAAGGCCAATATCACCCTCGGCACCGAGACGCTGTCGCTGGAGGTTTCCGCCATCATCGACGACGGAGGCTACTACATCGGCCCAATGCTGGCTTGGAATATCGTTACCGCCCAGGTGGCGTTGGCCAATAACGTCAAGGAAGTGGTCGGGATCGTTGCCTCGGCTTCGACCGAGTTGCAGAACACCGCCCAGGGTCTGTCGGCGACCGCCGAACAGACATCACAACAGTCTGCCGCCGTAGCCGCCGCCGCCGAACAGGCGTCGACCAACGTGCAGACCGTCGCCTCGGCGGCCGAGGAACTATCGGCCTCGATCGAAGAGGTTGGCCGTCAGGTCAAGGAATCCTCTGAAATCGCCCAAGGCGCCGCCAAGGAAGCCGATCACACCAACGTATCGGTCGAAGAGTTGGCCATCGCGGCCGAGAAGATCGGTGAGGTTGTCAACCTGATCAGCGATATCGCGGCACAGACCAATCTGCTGGCCTTGAACGCCACCATCGAAGCGGCCAGGGCCGGCGACGCCGGCAAGGGCTTCGCCGTTGTCGCCAATGAGGTCAAATCACTGGCCAGCCAGACCGCCAAGGCGACCGGCGACATCTCGGCCCAGATTTCTTCAATCCAGAATGCGACCGGCAACGCGGTAAAGGCGATCAAGGGGATCGGTGGAACGATCAACAAGATCAACGAAATCGCGACCGCCATCGCCTCCGCGGTCGAAGAACAAGGCGCCGCCACGCAGGAGATCGCGCGCAACGTCCAGGAAGCCGCCTCCGGCACCCAGGAGGTGACATCCAACATCGCCGAGGTGCAGAAAGCGGCCGCCGAAACCGGAGAATCCTCCAGTCAGGTTCTCAACGCTGCCGCCGAGCTCTCCAAGCAGGCGGAGGCCCTGCAGACCGAGATCGAAGCCTTCATGAGCAGCCAATAGTCTCCGGGATAAAAACCCGAAACGAGACGAAACGACAAAAAAAGATACGGGCCGCGGGTCAAAACCGCGGCCCGTTTTTTTGCCCCTTCCCCACTCCGCCCGCGGGCTATGGCGTGCGCCGCATTTCCTGGATGATCTCGGCCAGGATTGAGACCGCGATCTCCGCCGGCGAGGCAGCCGAAATATTGAGACCGATGGGACCATGCAGCCGGTCCAGGGCGGCCTGGTCGAGGCCGAGCCCCATGAGCCGGTCGGCCCGCTTCGCCTGGGTGCGCCGGCTGCCCAGGGCACCGACGTAGAATGCCGAAGACGTCAGCGCCGTTTGCAAAACCGGATCATCGAATTTCGGGTCGTGGGTGAGGGTCACAATGGCGGTTTGATCATTGATCACGAATTCACTTAAGGCGTCTTGCGGCCACTCGGTAATGACATCGACACCGGGGAAGCGCTCGGCTGTGGCGAACGTCCCCCTCGGATCAATGACCGAGACCTCAAATCCGGCGATCATCGCCATCGGCGCCAGCGCCTGGGCGATATGTACGGCGCCGACGATAATGAGGCGCTTCGGCGGGGCCTTGGCCTCAATAAAATAGGTCTCCTCGCCGGCCACCAGCAAACGGCTGCTTGCTGCACGGATATCCGCCGCCACCAATTCCGCAAACTGCGCCGAGACCTCCAGGGTTCCGGTAATCTGGCCCTCCCCTACCAAGGCGGTCGCGCCATCGCCGATGCGCGTCACCACCGCTACCGCGATGCCCTTGCCGGTCCGGGCCTTGGCCTCGGCGTAGACGCCGGCCAGTTCCTTATCGACGCCGCGGACCAGAACGCTGATTTTCCCGCCACAAGCGAGGCCGACCTCCCAGGCCCTATCGTCGGTGACGCCGTATTCAAAAATTTCCGGCGCGCCACCTTTAAGAATTTCCATCGCCTCATTAATCACCGCCCCTTCGACACACCCCGCCGACACCGAACCGGAAATGGCGCCGTCTTCGCGAATGCCTAAATGGCTGCCGGTTGGGCACGGGGAAGACCCCCAGGTCGACACCACCGTCGCCAGGGCCGCCTTATGGCCGGATTCAAGCCAATCAACGACGGTGGCGATAACGTCGCCTTCGGGGATCGGGGCCGTGGGCATCATCGATATCTCTCAATAAAAATTAAACCGGGTCTTTCTTTTTAGCGTCCGCCATATATGGTTCTGCGTCGGGCAACGTCAGCCCCCCGTACTGACCCAGTATAGACGAAAAGATCATGCCAAAAATAAGTCTTACAGTGAACAACAAACCCGTGACCCAGGACGTTGAAGGGCGGACATTGCTGGTTGAACTGATCCGCGAAGGATTAGGGCTGACCGGCACCCACATCGGCTGCGATACCTCGCAATGCGGCGCCTGCGTCGTCCATGTCAACGGCCAACCGGTCAAAAGCTGCACCATGCTGGCGGTCCAGGCCGATGGCGCCGAGGTGCTGACCGTTGAAGGCGTCAGCCCCGACAGCGGCCTTAACCCCATACAACAGGCGTTGCATGAACACCACGGCCTGCAATGCGGATTCTGCACGCCGGGCATGGTGATGACGGCAACGGCGTTGTTGAAAAACAACCCGGACCCGAGCGAAGCCGACGTCCGCCACGGGCTGGAAGGCAACCTGTGCCGTTGCACCGGATACCAGAACATCGTCGAAGCCATCATGGCGGCGGCGAAAACCATGCGGAGCTAAGGGGGCTGGCCATGGAAGATTTCTCCTATCAAAAACCCAAAACCGTCGACGACGCGCGGGAAGCTTATAGCGCGTCCGCGGACGGCCTGTTCCTGGCCGGCGGGCAGACCATCCTGCCGGTGATGAAGCTGGGACTGGCGGCGCCGTCGGCAGTGATCGACCTGGGCGGGATCGAAGGCCTTCGGGCGATTTTGGTCACGGACTCCGTCGTTTCCATCGGCGCCATGGCGACCCATGCAACCGTCGCCGCGTCGGGCGATGTCAGGCAAGCCATCCCGGCGCTCTCGGATCTGGCCGGTATGATCGGCGACCCGCAGGTGCGCACGCGCGGCACCATCGGCGGCTCGATCGCCAACAACGACCCGGCCGCCGATTATCCGGCCGCCGTGCTGGCGCTGAACGCCACCATCACCACCGACAAACGCCAAATCGCCGCCGATGATTTTTTCGTCGCCATGTTCGAAACGGCGCTGGAGGAAGGCGAGATCATCACCAACGTGGAATTCCCGGTTGCCGACGCCGCCGCCTACGCGAAATTCGCCAATCCGGCCTCGCGCTTTGCCTTGGCCGGGGTCTTCGTCGCCCGCACGGGAAATTCGGTCCGTGTCGCCGTGACCGGCGCCGGGACGTGCGTGTTCAGGGTCGCGGACATGGAAGCCGCCCTCGCAAAAGATTTTTCCGCCACCGCCCTGGACGGCATCACGGTGGCGACGGAAAATTTAAATACCGATATCCATGCCTCGGCTGAATATCGCGGCCATCTGATCGGCGTCATGGCCAAACGCGCCGTTGAGGCCGCACAAACTAAGGGAGGCGGAAAATGACCGACGTCCACATCGGCGATGCGGTCAGGCGCGTCGAGGACCAACGCTTCCTCACCGGCCAGGGTAATTACATCGACGATATCAACATGGCGGGCCAGGCCCGCGCCGCGGTCCTGCGTTCGCCCCACGGCCATGCCCGCATCAACGGCATCGACACGTCCCGGGCGGAAGCCCTCGACGGCGTTCTTCTGGTCATCACCGGGCGGCAATGGCTGGCCTTTGGCATGGGCACCCTGCCGACCAAAACCGGCGTCCGCAAGGGCCGCAATGATACCGATATCAACGAGCCGCCGCGCCATTGCATGGCCATCGACACGGCCCGATATCTTGGTGAGCCGGTCGCCTTTGTCGTCGCTGAAACGCAAGTCATCGCCAACAACGCCCTCGAATTGATCGATGTCGATTTTGAGCCGCTGGAGGCCGTCAGCGACGCGGTCAAGGCGCTGGCGCCGGGGGCGCCGCGGCTTTGGGACGACATCCCGAACAACCTGTGTATCGATTTCGAGCTGGGCGACCTGGAAGGCACCGAAAAAGCCTTTGCAGAGGCCGACCATGTCATCACCCTTGATCTGGAGAACAACCGGGTGACGGCGGTTCCTATTGAGACCAGGGGATGCGTCGGCAGCTATGATGCCGCCACCGAGACCTACACCTTGTACAATGCGACCCAGAACGTGCACGCCAACCGCGATATGTTCGCCGAAAATGTGCTCGGCATCGATAAACAGAAACTGCACCACGTCGCGCCTGACGTCGGTGGCGGCTTCGGCGCCAAGAACAGCGCCTATCCGGAACCGCCGATGGTGCTGTATGCGGCGAAAAAACTGGGCCGTCCGGTCAAGTGGATCAACACCCGGTCCGACAGCTTCTTAGGCGACACCCACGGCCGCGGCCAAACCAGCCGGGTCCAGATAGCCATCAACAACGACGGCACCTTTTTGGCGCTGCGCACGGAAACCGTCGGCGGCATCGGCGCCTATTGCTGGACCATCGGCCCGTTCACGCCGACCGGCGGCTCGGCCCGCACCCAAGGCGGCCCCTACACCTTTCCGGCGATGTATTACCGCGGCCGGGCGGTATTCACCAACACCGCCCCGATGGACCCCTATCGCGGCGCCGGTCGGCCGGAGGCCACCTTCCAGACCGAACGCATCATCGAATACGCCTGCCGCAAGCTGGGCCTCGATCCGGTCGAGACCCGGCGCAAGAACCTGATGCCGCCCGAAGCGCTTCCTTATATGTCTCCGATGGGAATGGATATTGATTGCGGTGACTTCCCGCTGCTGTTTGAACGCACCTTGGAGATGGCCGCGCCGGATACTTTCGCGGCGCGGGCCGACAGGGCGACGAAGGCCGGACGTCTGTTCGGATTCGCCATTGCGCCCTATCTGGAATGCACCGGCGGCGCGCCCAAGGAATATGCCGGCGTCCAATTCAAAGAAGACGGCGCCGTGACCCTGGCGGTGGGCAGCCATTCCACCGGCATGGGCCATGAAACCGTCCTGCCGCAACTGTTGGCGGCGCGATTGGGCATCGACTTCGATCGCATCCAGTTCACCCAGGCCGACACCGACGCCACCCCCATCGGCGGCGGCCACGGCGGCTCGCGCGGCATGGAAGTCGGCGGCAACGCCGTCGCCCAGGCCGCCGATGAAATCATCGTAAAAGCGACGCCGTTGGCGGCCCACCTGCTGCAATCCGACGCCGCCAAGGTGACGTTCGCGGACGGCAGCTTTTCAGACGCCACATCGGGCGCGTCGGTCTCCATGACCGAGGTCATCGAGGCCTCCATGGATCAGGAACCGGGGTTCCTTGATACCGGGGCGACGTTTGAGCGCGGCGTCATCTCCATTCCCAACGGCTGTCATGCGGCCACGGTCGAGGTCGACCCGGACACCGGCGCCATCCAGATCACCGGGTATTGGGTGATGGACGATTTCGGCACCGTCATCAATCCGCTGCTCGCCGATGGTCAGGTCATGGGCGGCATTGTCCAGGGCATCGGCCAGGCGCTGACCGAAAACATCATCTATGACGACAGCGGCCAGCTCATCACCGGCTCATTAATGGATTACGGGCTGCCCCGCGCCGACGTCGTCCCCAACATGGTCATCGATTATTACGAGGGCGCGCCGACCAAAAAGAACCCGCTCGGCGTCAAGGGCGCCGGCGAGGCCGGTTGCGTCGGTGCGCTTCCCGCCGTCGTCAACGCCGTCCTCGATGCGCTCAAGGGTCATGGCGTCGTCCATATGGATATGCCGCTGACGCCTGAAAAGGTGTGGCGCGCGATCCGGGACAAGGGCGCTCATGACCCCGAAGCCCTGATGCGAGACGCCTGCTGAGACGAGCGCCGCAATTGGCCCTACGCTCAAACGCTACGATGTGCTAACCAGACACCATCAAACAGCGGATGGGTGCCCGAGTGGTTGAAGGGACCGGTCTTGAAAACCGCTTTGAGCCATTCGGGAACGTCCGCCTTAGTGCGGGTTTATGGTTGTAAACAGCCACTTTATAGGAAATTCTCTTAATCTTCATCCGGGCTGATACGGGGCTGTTTGGACCCGTTCGGTTACTTTTGGGTTACACGGGATATACACCCCGCCAGCAACCAGCGCCGCGAGTATGATGCGTTTCATCATTCCCCCTTATTTTTTGCATGGCCAAGTGGCTATGATTGCTATCATCCCCCAATGCTACGCCTTGCTCTCACCCTAGCCCTCCTCTTGCCTATGTCGGCTGCTATGGCCGATGTCACCGGCCCTGCCCGCATCATCGACGGCGACACCATCCACATAGGCAAAACCAAGATCAGGCTCCACGGCATCGATGCCCCGGAGATGAAGCAAATCTGTAAAAGAAATGACGGCAAGCCTTGGGCGTGTGGGGTAGCTGCAACCCAGGCTTTAAGGAAGATGGTCGGGAGCCAGGCCGTTACCTGTAAGGGCAATACACGGGACCGCTACAAACGCCTGATAGCTGTCTGCTACGTTGGGACGTTCAACATCAACGAGCAAATGGTGACAGATGGCTGGGCTTTGGCGTATCGTAAATACAGCAAGGATTACGTTAGGGCTGAGATGCTTGCTAAATCTCAGCGCGAGGGAGTGTGGGGCGGTGAGTTTGAGATGCCTTGGGAGTGGCGGCAGAAATAGAGGGGCGGGTAGTGGAGGACCAAGAAAAAGAAACAGGATTGATACTTGGCTTCTGGGAAATGGGGATCATCGGAACTTTGATGGTTGTGTTCTTCCCGTGGTCGTTATTGTTTTGTCTTTTCATGTATGGGATGGATTTTACGAAAACATTGGTAATCGTGCTTTTGCATGACGCGATAAAGACCATTTTAGCAATCTTGGCGGTCGTTGTTCCTATTGCCTTTTTAATTGTCGTTTCATTTATCGTATTCGTGTAAACACACCATGACCCGCCTCACCCTCACCCCCATCCTTCCAGCCCTCGCCCTCATCGCCCTCACTGGCTGCACCACGCCAGCGGTAGACCGGGAGATGACGAACTTCAACGAGGAGAAGTTCTCCCATGACCTAGAGTTTTGTGTAAGCGCTTCTCCGCCCCCACCTTCCCTCAATTTGTTTCATCCATTATTTTCTCCGGAATGTTTATT
>JAQBYB010000140.1 GCA_027624235.1 Pseudomonadota bacterium
AACAACAACACCGTTCTGGGCAACGTCAACGACGCCTCGATCGGGGAAGTCTGGAACGGCGAAGCGTTCCGGAAAAGCCGCCAAAAGATGCTTGACGAAGGGGCGTATGCCATGTGCCCGCACACCTGTCCAGTGCTGCAGGGCGGCAAAAAATACGAGAACATGGACTGGTTCAAAGACCTGGATGAAGACGGTCAGCCGCGCCAAAACGCAAAGCTCAACGAAGAAGAATTTGCCGCCGGTAAAATCAGCTTGGATTCCTCTCCTCGTTGGCTTCGCTTCACCTATTCATACGCCTGCAACCTTGACTGTTATCACTGTTATCAGCGCGAAGACGCCAAGATGCGGATCAAGCTGCCGGAAGCGTTTATGGCCGAACTTCCGGAATATGCCCGGAAAAGCCAGGTGATTTTTCCCTTCGGCGGCGAGCCATTCTATTTCAAGCCGGTACTGGAATTCCTCAACAACCACAACACCAACCTGGAAACCCGTTTTTTTATTATCACCAACGCCACCTTGTTAACCGACCGGGTGATGGAGACTCTGACGCGACTGCCGCTTACCTGCATGGCGACGTCGCTCGACGCAGCCACGGAAGAAAGCTTCCAGGCACTACGCGTGCGCGGGCGCAACGCCAACTGGGACACGGTGATGAAAAACATGGCCAAGTTGCAGAAGCTGAAGCGTGATAAAGACTTCACCTTCACCGTTTCCCTGACGCTCAACAGCATCAATGCCTCCGAAATCGAGGCCTTTGTCGACCTGGCGCTTTTCCTTGATGCCGAGCCGCTAATCTCGCTCGTTGCCAATCCCTATCAAACCTACGAGTTCCAAAAGCAATACCTAGTCTTTTCCGATGCTCAGTTTGAGGATATGTTCGCCGCCATCGAACGTTCTTTGCCCAAGGTCCGGGGAAAAAGGTTCGAGGATGCGGAAACCTATCTTGAACAGCTTCGCGCCATCCTTAAACAACACCGCGACACCGACAACAACCCGGCCCGCCTGAAAGCCAAGAACCTGGCCCGCAAGGCGTTTCGGATTTTGCCTGAGCAATTGCAACTGCCGATCCGCCGAACCGTGCAAAAGGTGCGTGCCCGGCGGCTTGAAGAATACGCCTCGGATAAATCCTGACGTTGGCCATATAATTACTCAATGACTCAAAAAATCCTCGTCACTCTCGGTCCGGCATCCATGTCCGAAGACATCGTCAAGCGATGCACGGACTTGGGTGTTTATGTGTTTCGCATCAATCTGTCGCACACGCCCCTGGACGCCGTCGCCCCGGCCATCGAACAAATCCGCAGTTGGACGGATGTTCCCATCTGCCTCGACAGCGAAGGCGCGCAGCTCAGAAACCAGAAAATGACCAGCGAGGCCGTCACCTTCACCGAAGGCGACACCGTCACCATTCATTTCGAGTCGGTTGTCGGAGACTCCATCAATATATCCTTCACGCCCCGGGACATTGCCCGGCAGTTTATTGTCGGTGATGAAATCAATCTCGACTTCGATCATGTCGGCCTTCGCGTCACTGAAGCTCATGCAAAAAACGCCACTGCCCTTGTCACGTCGGGTGGCACCGCCGGTAGTAACAAGGCCGCCGATGTTGGGCGCGACCTGGATTTTGAACCCCTGACGGAAAAAGACACAGAGGCCATCAAGATCGGTCTAGGCTTGGGGATCCGGCACTTTGCCCTGTCTTTTGCCAACACGGCGGAAGACGTAGACAAGATGCGCGATTTGTGTGGTCCGGACGCAACTGTCATTTGCAAAATCGAAAGCCCGTCGGGTTTGGCCAACCTGGGGGGCATCATTGAGCGTGCCGATGAAATTCTTATTGACCGGGGCGATTTGTCCAGGAAAATTCCGATCGAGAAAGTTCCGTTCCTGCAACGCCGGATCATTTCCCTTGCCCGTTCACGCAAGACACCGGTTTTCGTTGCCACCAACCTTCTCGAGTCCATGGTCACCCGAAAGTCGCCAACCCGGGCCGAGGTCAACGATGTGGTCAGCACGCTGTTGATGGGCGCTGACGGACTGGTGCTGGCGGCGGAAACGGCCATCGGCGATTATCCGGTGGAAGCAGTAACGATGATTCGCAACCTGATCAACGAAAGCAACATGTGGACACCCGATACCTCGCTGGTGGAAATCCTGAGTTCCTGATCGGTGGCTGCTCCGGAAAAAGGGTTTGTTCTCTGGCTCATGGGGCCGACCTCGGGCGGCAAGACAACCATCGGCAACCACCTGCTTGAACGGCTTCGTGCCGAGGGCATGTCCGCCCTGCATTTTGACGGCGACGAAGTGCGTGATTTTTTCGGCGACGATCTCGGCTTCAAGGTATCCGACCGCCAGCGCGTCGTCGGCACACTGGTGCATCTGGCCAAAAAAACATCCGAGGCTGGGATTATTGCCATCGTTTCGGCTCTGACCGCCAGTGAAGAAGCCCGGCAGCTGGTTCTGGAATCCATCCCCGGTCTGTGCCTCGTTTACGTAAAGTGTTCCATCAAAACCTGCGCCGAGCGGGACCCCAAGGGTTTGTACGCCCAGGCCAAAAACGGCGAGATTGATACCCTGATCGGAATCAATTCCGAATACATTGCGCCGGAAAAACCCGATGTTGTTGTCGATACGGAGGCTCTTTCCCCTGCAGACGCCGTCGACGTCCTTATGGGTTACATAGAACGGGCATGACGTTCAAAGGGATCGCATTCGATTTCGACGGCGTCATTTTGGAATCGGTTTCCATCAAGACCGAGGCCATGGCGACCTTGTTCGCGGATCACACGGACCACCTGGACAAAATCCTTGCCGTCCACGAAAATCATGCCGGGTTTTCCCGCTTCATCAAATTCGACATGATCTACCGCGATATTTTGAAGGCGCCCCTGACGCCGGAAACGCGCGCCGAGTTGGGACAGCAATTTTCTGCTCTCGTGCTGGAAAAGGTTTTGGCCTGCCGGTTCGTCGCCGGGGCGTTGGAGTTTCTTAAGGCCCACCATAAATCCACGCCACTTTTTGTCATCTCCGGCACGCCGGATGAGGAACTGTTGATGATCACGTCGAAAAGAAACCTCGGTATCTATTTCGCCGGGGTCTACGGCTCTGATCGCGGCAAGCCGGAGATACTTACTGCTATCATGGCCAAACACGGCTGGGGTGCCCGGGACATGGCCTTCATCGGCGACGGCCTAACCGATTTTGACGCGGCGACGGCAACGTCAGTTCCCTTCATCGGCCGAGTGCCGGAAAACCAGGGAAGTCCTTTCCCAACTCCGACCCGGACCATCCGGGATTTGACCAAACTGGAGAGTGCGCTGGAAGTTTTGGCGGCATGAAGTTCGCGATTTCCAACATCGCCTTGCCCGCCTTCAATCACGGCGGCGAACTTGGCCGGCTCGCCGAGATGGGCCTGGACGGCATTGAAATCGCGCCAAGCCGCATCTGGCGCGATACCTGGAAGGGCCTAAAGCCTGGCGAGGTCTCCGATTACCGCCGCCTCATCGAAGAAGCAGGGCTTTGCGTCGTCGGCCTGCATTCGCTTTTCTTTGACCAGCCCGAACTGGGCCTTTTTAAGGAACCCCAAAAACGCGCCGACAGTCTGGATTTTCTGGAACACCTGTCTGGTGTGTGCCGGGACTTAGGCGGCAGG
>JAQBYB010000141.1 GCA_027624235.1 Pseudomonadota bacterium
ATCCTGCCGTTCTGCGGAGCGGCCCGCTGCTCGCCGCACAATCACGCCTTTCTCGACGGCCCCAGGGCGGCGCTGCAGGCCGATGCGGCGTGGAACAACGGCGACTACTCATCGCCACCGGTGAAGGGCCTGCGCGCCTTCGGGCGGGTTTACGTCGCCTGGGCCTATTCGCAGGCTTTCTTTCGCGATGGGCTCTATCGCCAGCAGGGCTTTGCCACGATGGAGGATTTCGTGCGCGACTGGGAGGAGGACCATCTGCAATGGGATGCCAATGATCTTCTCGCCAAGATATGGACTTGGCAGCACGGCGATATCAGCGACAATCGCGTCTATCGTCGCGACTTCAAAGGCGCTCTAGGCGCCATTCGCGCCAAGGCCATCGTTATGCCATGCAATACCGATCTGTATTTTCGGCCGGAAGACAATGCCGCCGAGGTCGCAATGATGCAGCGCGCCGAAATGCGGGTGTTCAATTCACCATGGGGCCACTGTGCCGGTTCGCCCGGCCGGCTCGTAGAGTTCGCCCGCGCTTTCGACGCGGCCGCCGCAACATTGCTGGAGAGATGAAGCATGAAGGCCCTAGTTCTATCGTCCAGCCCGCGCCGCAACGGCAATTCCGCCATCCTCGCCACCGAGGTCCGCGACGGACTGGTCGAGGCTGGCCATGAAACGCTGTTCCTCCATGCCGATGACTTTCTCGCGGCCTTCTTAAAGGACTGCCGCCAGTGCCGGAAGGACAACGGCGAATGCGCTATCGAGGACGGCTTTCGCTCGGTGTTTCTCGACGCCTATTTGCCAGCCGACGGCTTCATCGCCGCAACGCCCATCTACTGGTACGGCGTGTCAGCGCAGCTCAAGGCGTTTTTGGATCGGATGTTCTGTTATTATGCGGCTTCCTTTCCGGGGTCGGCGGCAGTGATCCAAGGTATGAAGGGCAAGCGCATCGGGCTGGTGCTGAGTTCCGAGGAGACGTTCCCGATGGTGTCGGGCGGCATTCTCAGCCAGTTCCAGGAATTCTCGCGCTATACACTCTCGACATTCGTCGGTGTCGTGCACGGCTATGGCAATTCGCGCGGCGACGTCAGGCGTGATCCCGGCGATCCGATAGGCAGCGCCCGCCGCTTCGGGCGCGAATTCTTCACCCGCCACACCACCGATTATCAGGTCGACACGGTACGGCCGGCCAAGGTCTGGGGGTAGGGGGCCAATCCAGTCCCTACTTCTTGATGACCTTGTTGCGGTGGCCCAAATGGTTGTTGGCGAGCAGGGTACCGAGCACGTCGAGTATGACGCGACAGGCGAGCTGGGCGGTGTTGTCATTGACGTCGTAGGGCGGCGACACCTCGACGACCTCCATGCCGCACAGGCCTTCGGCGGCGATGGTGTGAATCATCTCGAAAGCCTCGCGCGGCAAGAGGCCGCCGGGCTCGGGCGAGCCGGTACCGGGGGCAAAGCCGGGGTCGATCGAGTCGATGTCGAAGGACAGATAGACCGCCTTGCAGCCTTCCCAAGCCATCTCGAGCGCGATCTCGGCGGCTTTTTTTGGACCGTGCACCTGCACGTCCTGCATGGTGAGAACGCTGGTGCCGCGTTGTTTTGCCACCCCCGTTCCAGGCCGGTTGCCGTACCAGCCGCCGATGCCGATCTGCACTAGGTTCTTAGGATGGCAGTTCGGCAGTCCGACGTCATGCATGTGGCTGTGGTCTCGATGGGTGTTGTGGGTGCCCTCGTGCGTCGTCCAGAACCACGGCGTGGTGTGCATCCGCTCATCCATATCCTTTTCCTGGATATCGATATGGCGGTCGATATGGATAATTCCGACATTGCCGTCGATATGGGGAGCGATGCCGCGGACGTTGGGGAAGCCCAGGCTATGGTCGCCACCGCATATGATCGGAAACACGCCCGAGGTATAGATATGTGAAACCGCCTTGGTGACCTGGTCGAAGGTCTTTTCGATGTTGCCGGGGATGACGAAAATGTCGCCGGCATCGCACAAGTCCAGTTCCTCGTAAAGATCGACACCGCCTTCGAACCAGTAGCCGTCATAGAGCGCCGATATGCGCCGCACCGCCTGCGGTCCAAAACGTGTGCCCGGCCGGTAGGTGGTGGCTGAATCAAATGGTGCGCCAACAAAGGCGGCCTCGTAGTCGCCGATCCTGCGGATATCTTCGCAGTATAGGGACTTCATGAAGGTATTGATCCCCGCGAATGCCGGCTGATGGCCGCGGCTGAACAACGAGATGTTGCGGTCAATCACCGAGCCGGCGGCTTCGAGTCCGAACTCCAGAGACCGCTTTACCTCCCTGCTCTGCTCGTTCTGCGAGATGCGCGACAGCGTCTCCATCGTCTTGGCACCGTGAGTGTCCTCTCGCCGGATCCCGTGAGGGCTATGGGAGTGAATGTGGTCGCCATCTACTCCATGCGAGTGACCACGACCTTTTTTGCCGCCAGCCATTAAGAAATGACCTTTCGCCGTCTCAACCCTACTGCAATCGGAAAAATGGACATTGGCTTGTCAACGCCGATAATATCTTGCATCGACGGATCATCGCCGTATCCGGTGTGGAAGCTTTCGGGATGTAACAGATAGGAAATTTAACTCCTCATGCACCCAAATATCTTACTACCCTGCCCCCCCCTAGTCAAGCACCAATTTCCGCTAACCCCCAACCAACCAGTGTCTCGGAGTCAGAGCCTACATTTACTCAATATTGGGAATGGATTGACCGGCCTAACAAGCAGGACGATAAGCCGTATTAGGCGGATGTCGCTCGAAGAGATCACCGACGAGCTGAATTGGAAAAAGGTTCCGCCCATCCGCGGCACGAACCAGTGGACTACCGCCACCGTTCGGACCATGCCTATCTTTCGATCATGCCCACCCAAATGCAGTCGATTCCCAACTCAGCAAATCACCTTCAATATGATCTTTTATGCCAACCTTTTCCATTAGATACATAAGCTGGGCACGGTGATGCATGTTGTGTGTGAGCTCGTATCCGATCGCGCCGCCAAATGTTTTCAAACGTGGAGGGGTATCCAGAATATCCCAAAACGAATCGTCAAAGCGGTTTTCACGGGCAATTTTGCGGGCAAGGTTTGCGAATTCGCGGCTTGCATCCACCAGTCTCTGTCTTAATTCTGGGATTGAACTACCCTATTTATCCTGCACGGGTCGTTCATGGATCAGGTCTGTCCACGTTTCCAGGTTTTCGATCATATGAAGAAATGTTTCTCGAAGCGAGCGATGGTCGATATCAAAATCCTTATCCAATAGCTCATCTGAAAGACCTGCACAGTCATTAAGCAACTGTTGGGTTGTCCATGTATCATGTGCGAGCAGGCGGTCAAGAATACCCACTATTTACTTCCTCTTTATTCCAATCTGAAATTTTTATCTAGAGATCAACTTAATCAGGTCTCTCAACGCCTTCGGACCCATCCCATGCAGTTGACCCAACTCCGCTTCTGTGACTTTGGTCAACGGTTTGAGGTTGGTATAACCTGCTGCATCCAAGGCTTGTGTGGCAGGGGAGCCGATTTTTGGGAAATCAGTCTTCGTCATACACGGATAGGAAATTCAAGCCCCTATGCACCTCCACATAATACACTGTGACCCCGCGCTTGCCAATTGGA
>JAQBYB010000142.1 GCA_027624235.1 Pseudomonadota bacterium
GGGGCGCGGGCCAGGGAACTTGGGTTGCAAGCCACGTCTTGGTCGCTTCGCTAAAGCGGATCTGTTTGGCCCAGGCGCAATCGGCGTTGACGCTGACCGGCAGGCTACAGGCGTTCAAGAATATCGCGATCGCCGTCAGGCCCAGGTGAATTTTCGGGCGCATTGTCGATGGCATCGGCTTTCCTCCGGATGTCGTTTCGGGTTTTCAGGGTTTCCAGTTCGGCCTTTTCCGCGCCTTGGCGCTTGAGGCCCTCGTCGCGGACCCATCCGGCGATCAGGTTGAACGCGCGGATGAGCCCGGCGACGATGGTTGCGAGGTTACTCATCCATTCATCACAGTTTGTCTTCGACGCCCTTGCGCAAAAACGCGACGCTGATTAGCGGCCAGACGACCTGGAAAGTTTCGACCAGGGTCATGTCGCCGATCAGATAGGCGCCGACGGCGGTGAGGATGCCGGTGATGGTGGTGATGTAGGTCTTTTTGCCGGCGAGAAAGCCGCCGCGTGAAATGTCGATCATGAGATGTCTCCTTTTGCGTTGGTTTATTCGATGCTGTTGTAAAAACGGTGATTGCCGATTGTGGCCGACGGTGTGCGGTCTTTGGTCCAGGGCGGCATGACGGATTTTGCGTGGTAGTGGGTAGCGCCGGCCGTCGGGTCCTTGAGGGTTCCGGCGAGCGCCCGGCGCGCGATCCGCAGGCAGGATTGGAAATTCCGGTTGTCCGTGCCGACGGTGACAATTCTGTCGCGGTTGGGGTCGTTCTCGTTCCAGCAGCTGAATTGGTATGGCCGCCTACAGACTTCTTCCACCGTGGCGCCCCACCAATAGTGGCCGCCACGCTGCTTGGCCCGACGGACCCGGTTCATGATGACGCAGGCGACGGCCTCCTTGCCGCGCACCAATTCGCCCCGGGCCTCGCCGTAAATGGTTCGGGCCAGGGTTTCGACGGCGGGGTTTATGGGCATCATGACGCGCCTCCCGGACCAAGCCGGGGGCCGGACCGGGCGATAGAGCCGTCGAGTTTGTTTTCAATGCGGACAAGATGCGAGGTCAGGCGGCGTTCGACTTCTTTCAAGTACGGGATCGACGCGTAGGACTTGGCGACCTCAAGTTTGTAGCCGGCGAGGCGTTCACGGAGATAGGTCAAGCCGGTCTCAAATTCGTGCCGTGCGTCGTCGATGGCGTCCTCGGCATCGCGGTGGTTGCGCCAGCCAAGCCAAAACAACCCGGCCAGCGCCGGGATTTCGACCACGGTGATCCACCAGATGATGTTGAGGGTCCATGGGTCTTGCATGAGGGTGTTTCCTTTCGTTTAAACGTAAAAAAACCGCCCTCCGGTGGTCCGGGGGCGGCGGTTAGGGGGAGGAGTTTGGAGGTTTTATAAAAAGCCCATGAATTCGCCGAAGCGTTTGGTCAGTGGTTCGGGGCCGACGGCAGCGGCGATCTGCCTAAAGGCGCCGGTGGTTTTAGGCCCGATGTCGCCGTCTATCTTCAACGGTTTGAAGATGTCTCGGCCGAACTGGGCTCCGCCAAGATCGTTGAGGGTTTCCTGTAACGTCACCGCTTCGATGTGGTCGGTGGGCCTGCGGGGCGGCTTCGCCGGATTGCGGAACAGCGGCGCGAAGTTTTTCTCGGTGGCCTCGGCCAAACCCCGGAAGCCGTCCTTGCGCCCCTCGCGGGCGAATCCGTTGAAACGGCCCAAGGCCAGGCCTTCCTTGATCTTCGGTGTGCCCCAGGCGGCGACCGCGCCCTTGAGGCCGCTACGGGTCTTCGGCCCGAAGACGCCGTCCTCTTTTAGCCCGGGCGCTTGGCTCAGAATGTTGATGCCTCCTTGCAAGCGCTTGACGGCGGCATCTAGGCCGTCGTCCTTGGCGTCCATGAGGATACCAAGACCGATGCGCCGCAGCGCGTATTTCAGGGGCTTTCTGTCGGCGGTGGCGAGGGGCTTCGGTTCTTCCGGAATGGCGTTGACGGGCTTCGGGTCAATCATGCGGCCGACGGCATCGTATCTCACCGGCTTGGTGCTATACCTGTGCTCGAGAAAAGAGGTCGCCGCCTTGTCCAGCCGTTCCTGCTCCGGCCCGGCGGGAAGGTCGATCATCGCCTTTTTAAGTTCCAGGAACTCGTCCTGGGTCAGGTCTTCAGGTTTCTTCAGCAGGATCTCGTCGACCGGGTCGCCCGGCTGCATCAGGTCGTCCATGAATTTGCGGTTTTCCGGTGAGGCGTTCTCGAGGTCGTCGTCCCCGGCGTCGGTGCCATCGTTCTTATCATCTTCGCGTTCCGGCCCCTTCGGCTGTTCCGACTCGGGCGGTTTGTTTTCCTTGGGCGGCTGTTCCGGCGGCAGGGATTCGAGTTTCTTCTGTAACTGGTCCAGTTCCTGGTGCTTTTGCCCAAGTTCCTCCAAAAGGTTAAAGCGCTTAATTCTGGCCTTTCCTTCAGCGTCGAATGTTTCGGGCGTTGAATTAGACTTATTGAGTTCGTGCAATTTATCGATTTGATCACTCAGGGGTTGCCTTTCCGCGTTGATCTCTTCGATACGGGCGTTAATCCGTTCAATTTCGGTCTGGATTTCTTCGCGCTCCATGGATGCGTCGGGTGGTGGTAGGGTCATGGTAAAATTCCTTTATTTGGATGCTGGTTGGTGGTTTGACGGAAAACGTGTATATTCATGTCTTCCACACGTAATGTTAGGACTTATCGGTGGTCGAATTTTTGACGGATCAACGGCCCAGCGTGTGCAAACGGTGGTGGCTGCCCTTGGCCGGGGTGGTGGCGGCTTTTTTCCTTTTGTCGGGTTTTGAACACCAGGAATTACTTGAAAAAGCGAAGGCCGGCGACCGGTCGGTGTTTTTTAGTTTGGGGTACTATTATTATGATAAGGAAAACCCAGACCACAGTTTCGAAAATGCTTTTCATTGGTTTTCAAAGTCTGCTGAGAACGGTAGCCCCAGGTCGCTCGTTATTGTCAGCCGTTTCTATCGGGATGGCCTAGTCGTGAAAAAAGACCCCGACAAGGCGGCGGCTTATCGGCAGCGCGCCATCGACGCCATCCGAAAAATCGCACCGACAACGGATTTCCAGTTTGAAGAAGACATTATCGCCTACAATTTCCAGCCCTTGGGGGTGGATGACCGGGACGCCGATTACAAGGAAGAACTGTTCTGGCGGCGCAAGGCCGCCGAGAAAGGCGCAAGTTATTCACAATGGATGCTCGGTTCTCTGTACGAATTCGGGAAAGGAGTGAAACAGAACCGGAAACAGGCTGCCGAGTGGTACCGGAAGGCAGGCATGGGGGAATCTAAAAATGGACAAAATGGGGGCCATAAAAACGCCCAAAAAAGTTTTTGCCGGTTGACTGCAAAGGTCGATTTCATCCCCCGGGACGATCCCCAGTTCCTTCAGTGGTGCAAATAATTTTTCAGGATTATTTTTTCCTTTCTTTTCAGTCGGCGTAATTGTCCTAGAAAAACCCCTTGACCGCGCCGAAGCGTTTGCTCTGTTGCCCCGGCCCGGCGGGAAGATCAGACAACAAACTCCGTCTTCGCTTTGAAGCCTTCCTGGCCGGGCCGCCAGTTGGCGCGTGCCTTGATGTATTTGCCCGCGGG
>JAQBYB010000143.1 GCA_027624235.1 Pseudomonadota bacterium
AAATAAAGGGAAAACTGCTAAAATTGGCGATATTCTTATTATTTATAAAACGCCATAATGTGCGGTACGCTTGATTCCTAATCTAAGGGGCCGGGGGTTCGAGTCCCTCCGGGCGCACCAATAAAACCGACGGAAATTGGCGCTGCCTTCGTGAGGAACCATATTCAGGCCACCAGTATATCGCCAGCGGAGGCTATTTGGCGGCTCCATGGCGCCACACCCTGCTGCCTGCAGCTCGATACTTGGTTTTGGCGCCTGGCGCTTTTTCCTGAAGCTGCCCGTCATTATTTGATTCAAGCCCCATTCGATTGCACCGTAATCCGAAGACCTAATCGCGGCGCGATCAGGCGTTTTCGGAACAGGATTCTGTTTGACGTATCGCGCACCGTGGCGGCGAGGCAGCAGCCGTCAAGGCGGACCGATTTGATGTTAATAAAGGTGGGGTAATGAGTGACGCGGTCAGGTGTGTTCGTCGTCATTGGCCCATGTCTGACGCAAAGGTATGGTTAATATTCGTTCGGATTCTGAAATCGTAAATCGGGTGAATTTCCAGTATCACGATTTCAAGCGCCACCGGCGCAAAAACGGATACTATAAGTTGTATAAAGCGGCGACGTTCGGTACTATCAGGTTGTTGAGTGGAGCGTGGCGTTCGGAGCAGGCAGAATCGAATTTGAAAAGAATTCGTTAATAATTTAGCGATGGTGGAGCACAACCAGATTTCGCCCAACAAATCCGATCCAACAAATGGTTCGGACCAGGCAGGCGTTGTTGCCTCGGCGGCGAGCGGGCAGGCGAACGCTGCCGTCGAGCTTGGGTCCGCAGTGGAAAACTGGCACTTCGAAGGTGCGGACGAGGGTTCGCTCTTGCAACCGCTTGGCGGGCGTCTCAATGCATCATCGGCCGAGGTCTGGACCCAGTCGGGTGGCGGCCCCGTTTCGGACACAGAGCTGTTCGATCCTGGGGCGTTTCTTTCGGGACGGGTGGAGATTGCGCCCCACGGCCTGCCGACCATCGCCAGAACATCGCTTGCCGATTGGGATCTTGGCGAAAGCCGCCGTCTTGATGGGGGCGATACGGCGCTGAACGTCGCTGACGGTGCAGCTAACGGCGCGGCAACGAAGACTGAAGGAACAAGCAGCGCCGCGTCACCGTCACAGATACCCTCCGATCCGGGCTTCAGCAGTCAATGGCACCTGCGGGACACCGCCAGCTTTGACGCGGATCTGAACGTCACCGGGGTCTGGGACGACTATCAGGGTCGTGGTGTGGTCGTCGGCATCCTCGACACCGGCATCGATTATTATCATCCGGACCTGGCCGCCGCATACCGCCATGACCTCGACTATGACGCCCGCGATGGTGACAGCGATTCCTATGCCAGTCATTTCAGTGATGACCACGGCACTGCCGTCGCCGGCATGATCACCGGGCGGATCAACGGCTCCGGCAACGTCGGTGTCGCGCCGCAGGCCGACATTACCGGCTTCCGCATGGGCTTCGGCGGCTATGGCTCGACGGACCAGCTTTTGAGCCAGCTCAACAGGTTCGACACCGTCGATGTGGTGAACAACAGCTGGGGCTATACCGCGATGTTCGCCGACAACTTCCTCTCGTCGGCGTTATCGCCCATGGATATTGCGCTGCGGGATGGCGTACGCGACGGCCGTGGCGGGCTCGGAACGGTGATCACCTTCGCCGCCGGCAATGCCGGCCACTTGGGCGACAACGTCAACTACCACAATTTCCAGAACTCGCCCTACGTCATCACCGTCGGCGCCGCTGATAGCAACGGCAATATCGCCTTTTTCAGCAACCCTGGCGCGGCGGTGCTGGTCGCCGCCCCCGGCGTCGGCGTCTACACCACCGACCGGCTTGGCGCCGAGGGTTATTCCTCAGACAGTTACACGACACAAAATGGCACTTCATTCGCGGCACCCGCAACAGCAGGCGTGATCGCCCTGATGCTGGAGGCGAACCCCAATCTTGGCTATCGCGATGTTTCCCAGATCCTTGCCTATACCGCCCGTGACAGGGGCTTCACCGAGAACGGCGCTGACAACTGGAACGGCGGCGGCCTGACATTTGATCATTCCTACGGATTCGGCCTGGTGGACGCGCATGCCGCGGTCCGATTGGCGGAATACTGGGACAGTCAAAGTACCTACAGCAACCTGAGAAGCGCCGTCGGCGTGTCCTTTCCCCATTCCGCTATCCCCGACGGGGGCTCGACGACCAGCCTGATACATGCCGGCGGGTCGCCAATTGTCATCGACCGGATCGAGGTCGATCTGAGCATCAGCCACACCTGGATCGGCGATCTTACCGTCCAACTCACCTCGCCGTCCGGTACAACGAGCACGCTGATTAACCGGCCTGGGAAGTCTGCCTCCAGTTCTTTCGGATCGGGCGCCGACAACATCAACTTCACCGTGTCCAGCACCCACTTCCTGGGTGAGGATTTTAATGGCACCTGGAGCTTGAAAGTAAGCGATGGCGCCTTTGCTTTTGCCGGCACGCTCAATGGTTGGGTGCTGCGCTATTATGGCGACACGGACGACGGTAGCGACACCTTTGTCTATACAGATGAGTTCGCCAACTACGGCACCGGCGCTCGGGCCGTGCTGAACGACGCCTCGGGCCTCGATACCATAAATGCCGCCGCGGTTACCAGTTCGACGTCGATAAACCTGAATGCCGGGTCGACCAGCAGCATCGCCGGCCGCAGTATGACGATCGGCGCCGGCACCAGCATCGAGAATGCCGTAGCGGGCGACGGCAACGATACCCTCATTGGTAACGCTCAGGCCAACACACTGCGCGGCGCGCGCGGCAATGATATCCTCTCCGGCGGCGGGGGCAATGACACGCTGATCGGCGGTGCGGGTAACGATGTGTTTGTTGTCGGCCTCAATGAGGGCGATGACATTATCGATGACTTTCAAGCCGGCGCCGGTTTAGGCGACCGGATCGATTTTTCGGCCAGGTCTGAAATCGGCTATTTTTCCGATCTGCTTGCCCGCGCATCCAATAACGGCGCGGGTATGACGATCGCTCTGCAAAATGGCGATTCATTGACCCTGCGGGGCGTGTCTACATCGCAACTGCGCGCGGATGATTTCATCATTTCAGCGCCCATCAACCATGCTCCCGTAGTGTCGGCCTCGGATGCGACGCTGTCGCACGATGCCAGCGTCGCCATGAGCTCTCTGTTGAGCTTCAGCGACGGCGATGGGGATGCGGCGGTGCAGTACCAGTTCTGGGACGTTGGCGGCGGCCCGTCCAGCGGCTACATCGCCATTAATGGGGTCAGGCAGTCCGAGGACCGGACCATCGTGGTGGCGGCTTCGGATCTGGCCGGCGTGACCCTGGTGGGCGGCGGTTCGGTGGGCAGCGAGAAGTTTTATGTCAACGCCTCGGACGGTCTGTTTTATACCGGCTGGCAACCCTTCTTTCTCACCACCGTCAACCAGAGCCCGTTGCTGACGGCCTCGGATGTCTCGCTGAATGGCGGGGCGACGGTTTCCCTTGCCTCGCTGCTGAGCTTCAGCGACGGCGATGGCGACGGGGCGGTCCGCTATCAGTTGCTGGATACGGACAGCT
>JAQBYB010000041.1 GCA_027624235.1 Pseudomonadota bacterium
CTGGATGCCAAGTTAGCGAAAAACACCACCCGCAGATCCTTCCGGAACACCCAGGGTGAGCAATTACCTAAATTGTGATAGAGGTCGAAGTGACAAATGCGGTGTCCAAGGTCTATTAAGACATGTCCTTTTACCCTTTTGATGCGCAAAGGCCCACCATGCTGATCAAGTTTAAAAAAGCTTCCGATGTTCCATCGTCCGAGATCACGTCGCCGTCGGTTTATCTGAACCGTCGGCATTTTCTTCAGTCCGCGGCCATCGTCGGGGCCGGAGCCGCGTTTGGCTCGATTGCCGGGCCGGCGTTCGCCGCCCCCGGAAATCCCGGAGAGAATCTTGGCAACGTCAACAAGACGAAATGGACCCAGGACTCCCTTGGTGAAAAGCTGACCGAATACGGGCCTGTCACCACGTACAACAACTTTTATGAATTCGGCACCGGCAAGACCGATCCAGCCGACAACGCCAAGAATTTCAAGCCCCGCCCCTGGAGCCTTGCCGTTGACGGCGCGGTGGAAAAGCCGGGTGTTTATAACCTTGAGGATTTCCTCAACCCGCACCAGTTGGAAGAACGCGTCTATCGGTTCCGCTGCGTCGAGGCGTGGTCCATGGTCATCCCCTGGGTCGGCATTCCGCTCGCCGACGTCGTCAAACGCTTCGGCGCGACCGGAAACGCCAAGTACGTCGCCTTCGAGACCCTCAATGACGCCGAACGGATGCCCGGACAACACCGGTCTGTTCTTGAATGGCCCTATCGGGAAGGCCTTCGCATCGATGAGGCCATGAACCCGCTGAGCCTTTTGGTCGTCGGCCTGTACGGGAAAGTCCTGCCCAACCAGAACGGTGCGCCGCTGCGCCTGATGGTGCCGTGGAAATACGGCTTCAAATCGATCAAGTCGATCGTCAAAATGACGTTCCAGGAAAAAGAGCCGCCGACGTCGTGGAACATGTCTTCGTCTCGGGAATACGGGTTTTATTCCAACGTCAACCCGGAGGTCAGCCACCCCCGATGGAGCCAGGCCAAGGAGCGGCGCATCGGTGATTTTCTCAAGCGCCCGACCAAGATGTTCAACGGCTACGAAGAAGAAGTCGGCCAGTTGTACGCGGGCATGGACCTCAAGAAAAATTACTGAGCCGGCCTCCTTTGCCGAGCTTGCCGCCGCCAAATCGGCTATAAGCCTTCGATGACCCGAAACAGCGCCGTCAAAACCTTCGCCAAGCCCGTCGTTTTCGTCCTTTGCCTGGGGCCGCTGGCGTGGATCGGCTGGGTCGCCTTCACCAGCGGGGTTAACCCCACCGGGCCGCTCGGCGCCAACCCCATCGAATACATCAACCGCTATCTCGGCGATTGGGCGATCCGGTTTCTGCTGGCGGCGCTGGCGATCACCCCGGTGCGCGGCATCACCGGCTGGAACGCCGTCATGCAGTATCGGCGGATGATCGGGCTGTATGCGTTTTTTTACGTCTGCCTGCACCTCAGCAGTTATATCGGGCTTGATCAGTTTTTCGACTGGCGGGAAATCTGGAAAGACATCACCAAGCGCAACTACATCACCGTCGGCATGGTCAATTTCGTGTTGCTGGCGCCGTTGGCGGCGACGTCGACCAACGCCATGATCAAGCGCCTGGGCGGTAAGCGGTGGGTGAAACTCCACAAACTGGTGTACGCCGCCGGTATCCTGGCATGCTTTCATTTTTATATGATGCGCAAAGGCGTGCAGCTTGAACCGATTATCTATGCCGGCATCTGCGCCGTGCTGTTGGGTTATCGAGTGGTCAAGCATCTGAAGAAAAAATCCGCCACCGCCGCCGCCTAATGCGCCTCGTCCCAGTTATCGCCGACGCCGGTATCGACGACCAGCGGCACGTCCAGGTGCGCCGCTGACGCCATCACCGCCGTCACCAAATCGGTGGTCGCATCGAGTTCCTTTTCCGCCACCTCGAAGATCAATTCGTCATGCACCTGCAACAGCATGCGGGCCGAAAGCCCGGCCCCCGCCAAGGCATCGGGCAGGCGGATCATGGCGCGCTTGATGATGTCGGCGGCGCCGCCCTGGATCGGCGCGTTGATGGCGGCGCGTTCGCCCAGGCCCCGAAGGTTCGGATTTTTTTCGTTGATCGATTTGATGTGGCACTTGCGCCCGAACAGGGTGGTCACGAACCCTTGCCGGGCGGCCTGTTCCTTGGTCCGGTCCATGTAATCCCGAATGCCGGGATATTTTTCGAAGTAGGCGTTGATGTATTCGCCGGCTTCGGAATTGCCGATGCCCAACTGCCGCGCCAACCCGAACGCCGAAATCCCGTAGATGATGCCGAAATTGATCGCCTTTGCCTTGCGCCGGACCATCGGGTCGATGCCCTCCAGGGGCACGTCGAAGACCTGGGCGGCGGTCATGGCGTGGATGTCCTGGCCGTCATGGAAGGCGTCCTTCAATGACTTGATATCGGCGACATGGGCGAGAAGGCGCAATTCAATCTGCGAATAATCGGCGCTCAGCAGCTTCATGCCTTTTTCGGCGATGAAGGCCTGGCGTATTTTGCGGCCTTCTTCGGTGCGCACCGGGATGTTCTGCAAATTGGGGTTCGATGACGCCAGGCGCCCCGTCGCCACCGCGCCTTGCGAATACGATGTGTGCACGCGGCCGGTACCCGGGTTGATTTGTTCCATCAAGGCGTCCGAATAGGTGCTTTTCAGCTTCGCCAACTGCCGCCAATCCATGATCCGGGCCGGCAGCGCGTGGCCATGATCGATCAAGGCCTCGAGGACGCCGGCGCCGGTGCCATAGGCGCCGGTTTTGCCTTTCTTGCCGCCGGGCAGGCCCATCTCATCGAACAGCACCTCGCCCAATTGCTTCGGCGATGCGATGTTGAATTCACGTCCCGCCAGGGAATGGATTTCAATTTCCAAGACCCCCAGGCGTTTGCCGAAATCAGCCGACAGCCCTTTCAACTTCTCGCCATCGACCTTGATGCCCAAACATTCCATGGCGTTCAAAACCGGAACCAGGGGACGTTCCAGGGTTTCATAGACGCTGACCATGTGGTCTTCGACCAATCGGGGTTTCAACGCCCGATGCAACCGCCCGGTGATGTCGGCGTCTTCGGCGGCGTACTCCAGGGCCTTGTCCAGCGCCACCTGATCAAACGTCACCTTCGCCTTGCCGGTGCCGGTGACGTCGGCATACCTGATCGTGTCATGGCCCAAAAACCGTTTCGCCAGATCATCCATGCCGTGACCATGCAGGCCGCCGCCGAGCACGTAGGACAACAGCATGGTGTCGTCGACCGGCGTGATGGTGACGGCGTGGCGGGACAACACCTTCATGTCGTACTTGATATTTTGGCCGATCTTAAGAATCGAGGGGTCTTCCAGCATCGGCTTCAGTAGCCTGATGGCGGTGTTCAGGGGAATTTGGTCCGGCACCCGAGCGCCATCGCCGCCGCCGCCACTGACCCCGCCACTATCCCCGCTACTGGCCCCGCTACTGGCCCCGCTTCCGCCCAGATCCAGCGTTCCCTGCGCCGCCGCCTGTTTATGGCCGAGCGGGATATAACAGGCGCGGCCGGGTTCCACCGACAGCGACACCCCGACCAATTCAGCCCGCAAGGCGTCCAGGGATGTGGTTTCGGTATCGACGGCGACGACGCCGACGCGCCTCGCCTCGTCGATCCAGGCTTGCAGGGCCGCCTCGGTCTGCACCAATTCGTAAACGGTTTCGGAGGTGACGTCCGGCTCTGTTCCGGGGCCGGCGGTTTGATCGCGCGGGGCGCTGACGCCGAAGTGGGCTTCCGCCGTCTTGAGCAGCGACTTGAAGCCCTGCTTGGCCAAAAACGGCAGCAGGGTTTCGGGAGTCCGGGACGTCACCGCGAACGTCGACAGGTCAACAGTCACCGGCACATCGTCCCGAAGCGTCACCAGTTGCCGCGACAGCCGGGCGGCGGCGGCGCCGTCGATCAGGCTTTGCCGGCGTTTCGGTTGTTTGATTTCTCCGGCCCGTTCCAGCACCGCGTCGAGGTCGCCGTATTCGTTGATCAACTGCGCCGCCGTTTTGACGCCGATGCCGGGAACCCCCGGAATGTTGTCGGACGAATCGCCGGCCAGGGCCTGCACGTCGATGACCTTATCCGGGCCGACGCCGAATTTTTCCATGACTTCGTCGGCGCCGATCATTTTGTTTTTCATGGCGTCCATCATGATGACGCCGGGACCGACCAGCTGCATCAGGTCCTTGTCACTGGAGACGATGGTGACGTCGGCGCCCTGTTCCCGCGCCAGCCGGGTATAGGTGGCGATCAAATCGTCGGCTTCATAGCCGTCCATATCGAGGGCGACGACGTTGATGGCCTTGGCCGCGTCGCGGACCAGGGCGAATTGCGGGATCAGGTCGTCCGGCGGGGCGCCGCGGTTGGCCTTGTATTCGGGGTAAATGTCGTTGCGGAAGGTCTTGCGCGCCTTGTCAAACAAGATGGCGATGTGATCGGCGTTGGTATCGTCGATCAGCTTCATCAGCATCCTGGTGAAGCCGAACACGGCGTTGACCGGGGTCCCGTCGGGGCTGGTCATATCCGCCTTGATGCCGTAGTAGGCGCGGAAAATAAACCCCGAGCCGTCGATCAGAAAAACATGTTGCGGTTTGTTGGCCACGGCGCGTCGCTCTCCCAAGGTTGATTGTCTCGATTGCCTCCAACTTACCCGCATCGGGGCGTTGAGTCGAAGCGCCAGAACAGGCCCCGGACCAGGCCCCGGATCAGGACCAGGATCAGAAACCGCACGGCGCTGATCCTGTCGTCCTGATGTCGTCCTGATGTCGTCCTGATGTCGTCCTGTTGTCGTCCTAAAGTCGTCCTAAAGTCGTCCTAAAGTCGTCCTAATGTCGTCCTAATGTCGTCGTTTTTAACGGCTCAAACCGGCGTAACCTATTGATCCGACGAGATACAGGTCGAAATTCGGCGCGAAATTGTCGTCATTTGTCGTCATTGCCAATTTTTCCAATGGTTCAATTAACGGTCCGGCAACCCATAATATGCATGCTTTGTTCCTATAAGTCAAGAATTATTTCCTTTTATTGGAAAAATAAGCCGAAATCTCGGTGACATCAACACCCGGCCGCTCTTGACCATTATCAAGGCGGCTTGGCCCACGGTCCGCGACAATGCCTTTCAACAATTCCAAAGTGTTTTTGGGACGCGGCACCGTTCCGGGAAAGACGCCGCACCGTTCCGGGAAACCGGATGAGGCCAAAAGTTTAACGAGGGGAAGCGAAGGCATGGCCAGAAAAAAGATCACCGAACGCATCGACGCCATCACCGGCATTGATGGGAACAGACGGATTGCGGCGCCGCCGTGCCCGAAAAGCGTCAAGATCGAGCTGACGGCGCGCTGTAACTTCAAATGTTCGTTCTGCGCGACGGCGGACAAGCTGCGCGCCAAGGGCGACATGGATTGGGACTTCTACCTGAAGCTGCTCAAGGAACTGCGGCAATCGGGCGTCGAAGAAGTCGGCATGTTCTATCTCGGCGAAAGCTTCCTGCTGCCGTGGCTGCCGGACGCCATCAAGGCCGCCAAGGACGCCGGAATCGCCTATGTCTTCATCACCACCAACGGCTCGCTGGCTAAACCCGAAATGGTCAAGGCCTGCATGGAAGCCGGCTTGGACAGCCTCAAATTCTCCCTCAACTACGCCGATGGCGAACAATTTTCCGACATAGCCAGGGTCAAGGCGTCGATCTACCGGGACATCATCGACAACGTCAAAAGCACCGCCGCGATCCGCGACGCCGGCGGCCCGGACGGGCGCCCCTACGACTGCGGCATCTATGCGTCATACATCAAGTATGACGGCGAACAGGGGATGCGCATGAAGGCCATCGTCGCCGAGGTCGAACCGTTGCTGGACCAGGTCTATTCGCTGCCGCTGTATTCACAGGCCGATCTGGTCAGCGTCGCCGAAAACGATAAAGGCTGGACCATCAGCGGCGGCAATCCGGGACGCGCCGACAACATGCGCGATCCGGTGCCGTGCTGGTCCCTGTTCACCGAGGCCCGCGTCACCTACGACGGATTTTTGTCGGCGTGCTGTTTCGATCATGACGGCCGCTTCCGCATGGGCGACCTGAAGAGCGAACCGTTCATGCAGGCGTGGACGTCGGAAAAGTTCCAGGACCTGCGCCGCGCCCATTTAAGCGGTGACGTCCGCGAAACGGTGTGTTCGGCGTGCGTATCCTACGGCTGAAATTTTTTCACCACAGAGCGCACAGAGATCCCTGTGGTTTAATTCCTCAATCGGCTTCGGCTTTGCGCCTAACCACGGCCGGGATAATTCGTTTTTTCGGAAAAATGATGGTCGCCGTGGTGCCGGAACCGAGACGGCTTTCGATGGTAAACGAGCCGCCGTGTTTTTCGGTCATTGCCTTGACCAGGTAAAGCCCGAGGCCGGTGCCTTCATAGCGCTTGGCGTGACCGCTGCTGGCCTGGGTAAAGGGCTCGAACAAATTGTTGATCTCGTCTTCGGCGATGCCGATGCCGGTGTCGGTGATCGAAACCGCCAAATCGCCATCATCCTTGAGGCCGGCGTTGACCGTAACCGCACCGCCGGTGGGCGTGAACTTGACCGCATTGGAAAGCAGGTTGAGTACAATCTGCTTCACCCGCAGACCATCGGCGCTGAGCCGCGGCAACGTTTCGTTGCCGTCAAAACCGACCGTGACGCCGCCGATATCGGCGCGGCCTTTAACAATCCGCATGGACTCTCGGATAATGCCTTCAAGGTCGATGATCTCGTCGACCAGATCCATGGCCCCGGCTTCGACCTTCGAGACGTCGAGGATATCGTTGATCAGGTCGAGCAGGTGTTGCCCCGAGGCATGGATATCGCCGATGTACTCCAGGTAGCGTTCATTGCCGATGGCGCCGAAAACCTCTTCGCGCATGACTTCTGAAAAGCCGATGATGGAATTCAGCGGCGTCCTCAGCTCATGGCTCATATTTGCCAAAAAATCGCTTTTGGCGCGGTTGGCGAGTTCGGTTTCCTCCATCGCCTGGTATAATTGTTTGAAGGCCTGGTTGCGTTCGATCACCTGTCCGATCTGGATGCCGATTTGGCTCATCACCCGCAAGAAATGACCTTCAATCTTCTGCGGCCCATCGGAATAGAATTCCAAGACCGCCCCGACTTGGTCGCGCACCGGCACCGGGAAGGCGAACCCCGATTTGAGGCCAATGTCTTCGCGAATCTGGAGCCTTTTAAAATTCCTGCCCTCCGCCAGATCCGGGATTCCGACCGGCTGACCACTTTCAAGCACGCGTCCCGGCAGCCCTTCCCCTTTGCCGAAGGTCAGATCCTCCGTCACCTGGCGGAACGCCTCGAAGCGCCCGGGATCGTCGAAATACCACAGCCGCGAGGAAACCAGGCGGTCCGGGTCTTCACTGTCGACAAAAAAACCGTGGCCGACGGGCCAACCGGTGTGGACGCAGACTTCCTTCAGGCAGGCCTCCATCGCCACCTCGACGGTGCGCGCTTGGTTGGCGGCCTGGGCGATGGCCCTAATCAGATCCTGGTTCAAGCGATGACGCCGGGCTTCCTCTTCCGCCCTGGTGCGATCGGAAATATCGCGGATGGTGCCGATGAAGCGGCGTTCGCCGCCGAGGGAAAATTCGGCGACATTGAGCTCAAAATCAAAAAGGCTGCCGTCCTTGCGCCGCGCCAGAAGCTTGCGTTCGCGAACGCCGAGGATTTTGCCTTTGCCGGTTTCCAGATAATTGTCGATGTAGCCGTCATGGCGCTCGGCTTCTCCGCTGGTCATCAAAATCTTCAGGTTCTTGCCGATGACCTCGTCGGCGTTGTAGCCGAACAGGCGTTCCGCCATCGGATTGAAGGTTTCGATCAGGCCTTTTTCGTCCGAGGTGATGATGCCCTCGGCGGCGTGTTGCAGGATCGCCTCATGGCGTTGGCCGGCTTCCTTCAGCTCACGGGTCCGGTCCTCGACCCGCGCTTCCAGGTCGTCGCGGGTTTTTCTCAACTCCTCCTCGACGAGCCTTCCCGCGATCGCGTCTTGCTTAAACACGTCCAGGGCGCGGGCCATGGCGCCGACTTCATCGCCGCGATCAAGGCCGGGCACGTCCACGTCTAAATCGCCCTCGGCCAATTGCCGCATGACCCCGGTCAAGGTGGTGATCGGGGCGCCGGCCAGGCGGTGGAGAAGCCCGGCATTAACAATCAGGACCACCACCGTAACGCCGATGGCAATCAGAAAGGCGACGAAGGAGATTCGGGTAAATTCATCGCGGCGGTCCTTGACCGACAAGGCGAGGGCGAAAGCGCCGACAACTTCCCCGTTGACCATGGCCATGTCCTTGCCGTGGCATTCCAGGCATTTTGTGTCGGTGGCGACGCCCCGGCCCAGGACGACCGGCCGGGTGACGCGAAACACATCGCCGCCCACCATGCGCGACACCGTTTTCCCGGTTGCAATGGCTTCGCGGTCGATGTCGTCCTGGGGGCCTTCGACCTCTTTGGAGCCGGCCTTTTTCTGGAATGCCAGCACCTTGGGCCCCATCACCAGCCATAGTTTCATGGTCTTGGAGGAGGTGTTGAACTGATCCAAAGTTCCGTTGAAGGCGTTTAAAACCGGGTTGTTATCTTTGTTGTTGCCCCGGTTGAGCATCGCCTGGGTGTGGCTGGCTTCCAGAACCTCCAGGACATTGTCAGCGTATCTTTTGATACTGTGATCAAATTCAGCGGATTCCATGCTTACAATGATCGCCAAGCTGGAAAACAGCAGCAGCACAAGGATCACGCTGACGCTGAGCGTGATCTTGGCGCCTAATCGTGCGGTATTAATCATCCAGTCGTCACTCCCGGAGGCGGCGCCGCCTGTACGGCGAAATCGGCCCCGGCCCAAACCGGGCCAGGACCAACGCCAACGGCAACGGCAACGGCAAGCCCTTATCTTAAGGATGGATTTTATACCGATTTGATATCTTTGAATATTTCAGTTTGTTTCATTGTATGTCACCGAAACGACTCAGGAATCCTCCCGCAACGACATGCCCGGTTCTGGATTAGTGGCCCGCTTCCGCCGGGGCGTCTTTGCCCCGTACGTAGTGACGCGAGCAATAAGGGCAGGTGACGGCGCCGGCGTCGCCGATCTTCAAATAGACCGTAGGGTGGCCCAACGCCCCGCCACCGCCTGCCGGCGCGGAGCCGAGGCCCCGCTTCGGCGAAGGCAGGCCGTCGCAGCCGACGGTGGACGTTTTGACTTCAATGCGTTGTTCTGTTGCCATGACCTATATATATCCCAAGAGCGTTGCCCAGCCGAGCCCTGAATGATACCGATTGGCGCTGGACAATCAATTGCCGCTTTAGAGAACCACAATGACGCCAACGCACAGCACCGCCCCCCCCGACAATGCCCCCGACTTTGCCATAGAGATCGAGGGCCTGTGCAAGACCTACGGGGCGAACGGCGGCGCTGGGTCCAAAGGCGGCAACGAAGCCCTGAAGGATGTTTCCCTGCGCGTTCCCCGGGGCTCGTTCTTCGGGTTGCTGGGCCCCAACGGCGCCGGCAAATCGACGCTCATCAATATTCTCGCCGGGTTGGTCATCAAAACCTCGGGCGCGGCCCGGATTTGCGGCCACGATATCGAACGCGACATGCGAAACGCCCGGCGTTCCATCGGCGTCGTGCCGCAGGAGCTGAACATCGATCCCTATTTCACGCCGAGGGAGCTTCTGGAGGTCCAGGCCGGGTTTTATGGTGTCAAAAAATCGGACCGCCGCACCACCGAGGTGCTCGATGCCGTCGGCCTCGCCGACAAGGCGGATGCCTATGCCCGGTCGTTGTCCGGCGGCATGCGCAGAAGGCTGCTGGTCGCCAAGGCGATGGTGCATTCGCCGCCGGTGCTGATTCTGGATGAGCCGTCGGCAGGCGTCGATGTCGACCTTCGCCGCCAGCTCTGGGACCGGGTCGGGGAAATGAACCGCCAGGGCATTACCGTGTTGTTGACCACCCATTACCTGGAAGAAGCGCAGGCCCTTTGCGACACCATCGCCATCATCGACCATGGTCGGCTGATCGCGTGTGAGGCGACGGAGGGCCTGATCGGCCGCCTCGATACCAAGGAAATGACGATAACCCTGGATCGCGACATCGACGCCGTCCCCGAAACGCTGTCGCCGTATGATGTCGAACTCAACAACGGCCAGGCGCTGACATTTTCCTACCCGCCGTCGAAAATCAATTCCGGCGAAATTCTCGCCGCCGTGCAAGCCGCCGGGCTCACCATCATCGATATCAATACGCGCGAAGCGGAACTGGAAGACATTTTCCTGCAACTGACCGGTCACCCCGACCCAGCCGGCAAATGACCGCGGTGCGGACCCTGGTGCTGTTGGCGGCGATGCTGGGGGCTTGTGCGCCGACCATTCGCGCCCCCGGCGACGCCATCAACCAGCCGCTGTTGACCGGCAATGGGGTGCACACCGCCGATGGCGAAATCCTGCCGGTGAAAATCTGGGCGCCGGAACAAGGCGCGCCCAAGGCGGTCATCATCGCGCTGCACGGATTTAATGATTATTCCAACTTTTTCGCCGCACCGGGGGCGTTTCTCGCCAAGCACAGGGTCCAGTCCTACGCCTATGACCAACGGGGCTTCGGCGCGGCGCCGGCACCGGGGGTGTGGGCGGGCACGGACGCGATGACCGATGACCTCAGGACGATGATCCGGCTGGTCCAGGGCCGCCATCCGCAAACGCCGCTGTACCTGCTTGGCGACAGCATGGGCGGCGCCGTCATCCTGGTCGCCGGCGGCGCCGGAGACCTTACCGGCATCGACGGGGTGATCCTGGCCGCGCCGGCGGTGTGGGGGCGGATCACCATGCCCTGGTATCAGCGCCTGGGCCTTTGGATCGGCGCCCACCTGATGCCGAGCCTGACGCTGACCGGCGAGGGGCTTAAAATAAAGCCGTCGGACAATATCGAAATGCTGTTGGCGCTCGGCCGTGATCCGTTGGTGATCAAGGCAACCCGCATCGACGCCATGCATGGCTTGGTCAACCTGATGGACGCGGCGCTCGACAAGGCGGCGGGTTTCAAGACTCCGGCGCTGATCCTGTATGGCGAACGGGACGAAATCATCCCCAGGCAACCGACCCGGATGATGTTGGCGCGGATGCCCGAAGACGCCCGCCGCAGCCGCCGTATCGCCCTTTATAAAGACGGCTATCATATGCTGTTGCGCGACCTTAAGGCAGAGGTCGCGTGGCGCGATATTCTGGGCTGGATCGCCGATCCCGATACGCCGCTGGCGTCCGGCGCCGACACCGACGCCGAGCCCCGTTTAGCGGGCAAAGGGGAGGCCGGCAATGAGCATCGATAAACGAGTCCCGAGCCTTGAAGACGCCGTCCGGGGCATCGCCGACGGCGCCGTGGTCGCGATTTCCGGCTTCGGCGAGGCCGGCAATCCGACCGAGCTGGTCCACGCCCTGATCGAGCAAGGCGCCAAAGACCTGACCGTCGTCAACAACAACGCCGGCACCGGGCGGATGGGGCTGGCCAAGCTGTTGGCGGCGGGCCGGGTCAGGAAGGTCATCTGTTCGTTCCCCCGGTCGGCCAAGTCCGTCGTTTTCCAGGAGCTCTACAAGGACGGCAAGATCGAGCTTGAGGTGGTGCCGCAAGGAACACTGGCCGAACGGCTGCGCGCCGGCGGCGCCGGCATCGGCGGGTTCTATACGCCGACGGCGGCCGGCACCCCCCTGGCCGAGGGTAAGGAAACCCGGATCATCGATGGCCGCGACCATGTGCTGGAATTTCCGATCCGCGCCGATGTCGCGCTGATCAAGGCCGACAAGGCCGACCCCTTCGGCAATCTGACCTACCGCAAGGCGGCCCGCAACTTCGCCCCGGCGATGGCGATGGCGGCGACCCTGACCATCGTCCAGGCAAGGGAGGTCGTCGGCCTCGGCGACATCGACCCGGAACACGTCGTCACCCCCAGCATCTTCGTCGACCGCATCGTCGAGGTCTCTCAGCCGATCAGCGAAGCCGCCGCGCTTTTGCAACAGGTAAGCCGATGACCGCGCCCCTCAACCGTGACCAGATGGCGTGGCGCGTCGCCCAGGACATCCCCGGCGGGTCTTACGTGAACTTAGGCATCGGCATGCCTGAAATGGTTTCCAACCATCTGCCCGAAGACCGCCAGATTATCTTCCACTGCGAAAACGGCATCCTCGGCATGGGGCCGGTGGCGGCAATGGGCGAAGAGGACTTCGACCTGGTCACCGCCGGCAAAAAACCGGTGACGGCGATTGCCGGCGCCGCCTTTTTCGATTCGGCGGACTCGTTCGCGATGATCCGGGGCGGCCACCTGGATATCGCCGTGTTGGGGGCGTTTCAGGTGTCGGCCGGCGGCGACCTGGCCAATTGGTCGACCGGGTTGGCCGGATCGACGCCCGCCGTCGGCGGCGCCATGGACCTGGCGCAAGGGGCCAGGGCGGTGTTCGTGATCACCGAACACACGACCAAGGACGGCGCGCCGAAAATCATCCCCGAATGCAGCTATCCGCTGACCGCCGCCGGCGTCGTCACCTCGGTGTTCACCGACCTCGCCGTGATCGACATCGGTAAAAACGGGCCGGTGGTTCGTGAGATGGTGGCGGGCTTAAGCTTCGACGACCTGCAAGCGCGGACCGGCGCGACGCTGACGCTCAGCCCCACCTGCAAGGTATTAAAAGCGCCGGCGCTCAAGGCAACGCAACGTCATCCGATTTGATGTCGATAGGCAGTCCATGGGCTGGGGCATGGGTGATCATCAGATCAATACCGGCGTTGAGGGCTGCCGACTGAGGAGTCACACCGCAGGCCCAGAACACCGCGACCTGTCCGTCCCGCACCTTACCGACCGGCGGGCCGAACAAGGGATTGGCGAGGTCGGCGCCGATCTGGGCCGGGTCGCCAATATGGATGGGCGCGCCGTGGTTGTTTGGAAAACGGGCGGACACCTGGGTCGCGATGATGGCCTGTTCCGGCGTCAACCAGCGCATGGTGGCGACCAGCTTTCCGGAAAAAACGCCGGCCGGCTCGGTATCGATGTCCGTGTTGACGACCCAGCGGTCCTTATCGGTGGGCACGCCGGCGCGCTGTAGGGCGCCATCGAAGGTAATGCCGGACCCGATCAGGAATCCGATCGACGTATCAGTCCATAAATCGTTGATATTGGTACTGTCGTCGGCTTGAACGCCATCGCGGAAAACATGATACCGCGCGAGATCAGATCGCAGGTCTGCCCCGGATGCCGTACGGCGGGGTTCCGGGTTGCCGGTGTCGGTAATTTCCATCACCGGGCAAGCCTTGGGGTTTCTCTGACAATACAGCAAAAAATCATAGGCGTGGCGTTGATCGAGGACGACCAGATTGCAATGAACCCAGCCCACGGCGGCGCCCCGGGTCGGCCTATTAAAGGCGCCGACACGGCACGCTTGGCGGACTTCCGCCGGCGTCATCACGGCGGCAATGCTATCGGGAGGGTCGTAGGTCATCGCGGTATCATGGCTTCATAGACCTGGGCATGGCCATCCCGGTCGGAGGTATAAACGATGCGGCTATTGTCCGGCGCAAAACTCGGATGGGGATGGGTATGTTGCGGCGCATAGACCTTTACTGGTCCATTGGCGTAGGGAAACGGCCCGGCCCAATGCTCCCCAATCGAGGATGCCCCGGGATGGCAAAGCGCTCGCCACGAGGTGTTTTGTTCGCGGGGGTCGAATAGCTGGATCCCGATATCGGGAAAATTGGTATCCGTCACCATCATCGTGCCATCCCAGTTGGGCATTGCATGCCAGGCATTGAATTCGGCGATGATCCTTTCCCGGCCTGTGTCCACGTGGATGGCGCGGACCCGGTGTGGCCAATCGACAAATGCAATCTCGCGACGGCCGGGAAGCCAGCTTTCATGGGTGATCCATTCATTCTTCACCGTATCGCGTGCATAGATACGGCGGTTATCCTTGCCATCGCGGGACGTTACCCAGACCCGCTCGACCATCCCGGCGATGTAAAGGATCATATTGCTGTCATCGGGACAGAACTGAGGGTGGCCGATTTTTTCGTCTTCCAGAATAATGTCGGCGTCACCGTTTTCCGTATTAATGACGAAAAAACGAAAGCCGTCTGCCCACTTTACCGGCACCGCCCACCAACGGTCGTCCCAACTGAGCGCCGTGGTCCCCATGCTGGCGCCGACCATTCCCTCATCCAGACCGGGGGCATCGTCAAAATGGGTCAGTTCGTCTTCGCGCAGGGTCTCAAGATCGAGCCGCCAGGCACCGCCCCCCGCCGTGAACAATAAATAGCGGCCATTCCGCGCCGGGTAGACGGACCATTCGTGCAGGTCCGGGCGGTCCGTTAGTTGGATCAATTGTCCGCTTTCCCTGTCCTCGGCAAAAATCTGCGCCGCGCCGGTCCGGTGGCTAATGAACACCAGCCGGCGCATGGCGGCATCGTAGGCGGGGATAAAGAAAAACGGCTGATGGTGAATGGAAGGATGGTTCGTGACCTGGCGGATTTGCGCGCCGGTTTGCTCATCATTGAAGGTCGTGTCTTCCGCCGGAAACGTGCTGCCTTTCGTCATGGGGATGAACTTTCACTCCATTGCGCGCCCGATTTTTTTTGAACAACGTCAACAATGTCGCCGGGCATCAACAAATTTTTCAGGAACCCTATTAACATTGACACCAACAGAAATACAATTTATTCTGACAATGAAATAAATATTCGCATTCCGAAACTTTTTTACACTACGTTTCTTACCAGGAAATGTCGCTTCCCCGTTAAAAAACTGAGATCCGGTTTGACTGATATCCTGCAAATGAAAAATGTTGTTCAATCCCTGGCCAAAGGATTCCGGGTTCTTGAGGCGTTTGACGCCGGTTATCCTGAATTGACCCTGAGCCAGATTTCCGGCCGCACGGGCCTCGATACCGGAACCGTGTTCCGCCTCGCCAATACCCTGGTCATGTTGGGGTATCTGGAACGGGTCGAAGGCAGTAAGCGCTATCGGCTGACCCTCAAGGTTCTTGACCTTGGTTTTAATACATTGGGGCGAATGGAATTTCGCGACGTCGCCAGGCCGGTTTTGCGTTCCTTGGTAGGGCAAATCAACGAAGCGGCCAGTATCGGCATTCTGGATGGCGCGGACATTGTCTATGTGGAACGCGTTCAGGCGGGAATGGCGCGGCTTGGCGTGGACATCCGAATCGGCTCACGCATCCCCGCCTACTACACGGCAATCGGCCACTGCATCCTGGCTTTTCTTCCCAAGCAGGACGCTCGCCGTATCCTCAACATGCGCGAACGAATCCAGATCACGCCTAAGACGGTCACCAGCATTGCCCAGATCGAAGCAAAGTTGGCTGTCGTTCGAAAAAAAGGGTACGCATTTTCCGACCGAGACGCGGCGCCCATGTTGCTGGTGTTGGCCGCCCCTATTCTTGATGACGATGGCCATCCCTTTGCGGCGTTGAGTGTCGCCGCGCCATCCGTTCACATCTCCGCCAAACAGTTTGTTGACACGGCAGCCGACCCCTTGATGGAGGCCGCCAACAAAATAGGCCGGGCCATCAGCATCGGCGGAGCATCAGGTCTGGCCGCCGGATTTTCAGCGTAGATATAGTCAAGCACCCGTTAACCAATTGAGTTGAGTGAAACAGAAAATAAGGAGATATCCATGACAATGATCGATCCCTTTCGCGGCATTCTGCCTGCCATGCAGTTGCCGTTTAACCACGACATGAGCATTGATGAAGATGAAATGCGCCGTTTTTCCAGCTCTCTTGCCTCCGTTGATGGTATTGGCGCCCTGGTGACCAACGGTCATACGGGTGAGGTTTTTGCGCTGTCCATGGAGGAACGGGCCCAGGCCACGCGATGCGCCGTCGAAGGCGCCGACGGCAAGGTGCCGGTGGTGTCTGCCGTTTGTTGTGAAGGCATCAACGAAGCCGTTGAACATGCCGGCGCGATGAAGGATGCCGGCGCGACCGGCATCATGGTTATGCCGCCTCATTACTGGCTTCGCTTCGGCATGGAGCCGGAACATGTCATCGACCATTTCACGGCAATCGGCAAGGCCGTGGACATGAACCTCGTCGTTCACGTCTATCCCGCCTGGACCAAGGCCAGCTACACGGAAGAGGTTCTCCACGAACTCGCGAAGCTGCCCTGGGTCACGACCTTCAAGACGGGCACACGGGAAATGTCAAAATACGAACGCGATATCAGCGCCATCCGTTCGGGGGATAAAAACGCCACGGTCCTGACCTGTCACGACGAATATCTGTTGACGACCATGGTCCAGGGCGTCGATGGCGCGTTGGTCGGATTTGCGTCCTTCATTCCGGAAATGATCGTCGCCCTGTACCGGGCCGTCTGCGATGGCGACCTCAACAAGGCTCGGGAAATCCAGGGCAAGATCGACATTCTTAAAGAAGTCGTCTACGGCGCCGGCGAGCCAACCGGCGACGCCCATGCCCGCATGAAAACGGCCATGGTTCTGGCCGGACGCTTTAAATCCACCACTGTCCGTCCACCGACCCGTGTTCCGTCGGGCCAATCCTTCGAACGTATTAAGGCCGCGGTGAACAAGGTCGGCATGCTTCAGAATAAGGCCGCGTAAATTTTTATTCTCTAAATCACTTAAATAAGGGAGGTATCCATGAAACTGACAAAACTAACGAAAACCATCTGTGCGGGGCTCCTTGCCGCGGGGCTCGTACTCCCCAGCATTGCCCAGGCCGAAACCATCAAGATCGGGGCGATGCGTCTTGGCTCGGCTTGGTATATTTTTGGCGCCACGCTGTCCAAGCTTCTGGCCGACAGTCTGCCGGCGGGCGCCAAGGTTGAGGTCATCGCCAAAGGCGGCGGCGTCGGCAACCCGATTTCCGTCAACAGCGGAATAGCGACCATTGCCCTTGCCAACGTGGCGACTGCCGTATGGGCCCGCCAGGGACACCCCGTTGTCTACAAGGGCGAAAAGCACGAAGACATTCGCGCCTTGGTCGGCGGCCTGAACTCGGTCTGGATCACGGCAATGGTCAAGGAGGACTACATCAAGAAAACCGGAAATGATACCCTTGAGAAAATCCTTCTTGGCGACAAACCGGTGCGCATTGTGATGAAACCGAAAGGCAGTTCCGTTCCTGTCGTGGCGGATATGATCATGGCCGCGATGGGCACCAGCCGGGACAAGATCAAAGCCAATGGCGGCGAAATCATCCAGGTGGGCGCCAAGCAAATTCCTTCGTTGGTTCGAGATAACCGGGCAGATCTTTATTTTGAATCCGCCTTGAAAGGCCATCCGGCGGTGACCGAAGCGTCGCTCACCGGCAATGTCCGTTTCATGGATCTCCCCGATGATGTCCTGAGCAAGCTTTCGAAACAGGGCCTCAACCCGACGCCGTTGCCGAAATGGTTCAAGGGACAATCGGGCCCGACCAAGGCCGTCGATCTAGGCACCGTGATCATCGCCCATAAAAATATGTCGGTTGATCTCGCTTATCTGATTACCAAAACCATCGTCGAAAACAAGGCCGCCATGGCGCAGGCCCACAAGGCTTGGAATAATTTCGATCCTAAAACGGCGCACAAGATAGAAAAAACCGGTATCCCATTGCACCCGGGCGCCGCCAAATATTACAAAGAAAAGGGCATGATGTAAGGTTCTTCCTGCCTATTAGCCGGGGCGGAAACGCCCCGGCTAATTTTTCCGTCTTGAGAGATTTACGTGGATATAGCAGCGGCCAACCGAAATCTGCGCCTAGTCCTCAGCCTCATTTGGCTCGGGTTTCAGGTCTATATTATTTTTTATCCCCAGATACCGCTGATCCAGCGCCCGGCGCATGTCGTTCTCGCCCTGGCTATCATTCTGCTTGCCACCCCTTTATCGGAGAAAGTGATCGGTGCAATGCTGGCCAAGAGCATTGATTTCTTCTTGCTGATCGGCGTTTTTGCAACGACAGCCTATTATTTATCTCAGGCTGACCGGTTGACCGGACGGATGGAGGGTATCGACGAAATTCTGGCGCTCGATATTGGGTTCGGAATTTTAGTTCTCGTTCTTATGCTGGAATGTGTTCGCCGGGTTATCGGGTGGAGCCTTCTTCTGGTGATTGGTTTTTTCCTCGTTTACGGCTTTTTTGGTTCATGGTTCCCGGGGTGGCTCGAATTCGGCGGGTTCACCCTTAAGGATGCGGTCGAAAACTTCACCATGACGGCCAATGGCGTTCTTGGCATCACCACCGAAACCTCCGTTCTATTCGTTTTCTATTTCGTTGTTTTCGGCGTCGTCTATTCGGCCATCGGCGGCGGACAGTTGTTCATTGATATCGGCATCAAGTTGACGGGAAAATACAAAGGCGGGGCGGCCAAGGCGGCGGTGGTTTCCAGCTCTCTGATGGGCAGTATCAGCGGCAGCGCGGTCGCCAATGTCGCGGCCACCGGCGTTTTTACCATCCCCCTGATGCGCCGTACCGGATTAAGCGCCGAGGCCGCCGCCGCGACGGAAGCGATCGCCTCCACCGGTGGTCAGTTGATGCCGCCGATTATGGGCATCGCCGCTTTCGTCATGGCCGAGCTGCTGCAGATATCTTACGCCGAGGTCGCGGTGGCTGGCATTATTCCCGCCGTTGCCTTTTATGTCGCGATCTTCATCGTGGTCGACCTGAGAGCGCGCAAAACCGGGATTGGAAGCCTGAAGCCGGAAGAATTGGATAAACTTGAAAACATCCTGCCCCGGCTTTACCTATTGGCGCCTCCTTTGATTCTTGTCGGGATGCTGATCGCAGGATATTCGGCGACGTACTCGGCCGTTATCGCGACGGCGTCGTGCATCGTTACCGCCTACCTGCACCGGAAAACCTGGCTCGACTTGAAGGACTGGGTGAAGGTCGTCATGGATTCAGCGAACCAGGCGGCCCAGGTGGCCATCCCCATCGCCGCCATCGGCATTATTATTTCCGTCTCCATCCAGTCCAATCTGGCCTTGAAGTTTTCAACCCGCCTGATCGAAATGAGTGGTGGAACGCTTTACGGCGCCATGGGCTTGATCATCATCGGCTGTATCATCATGGGCATGGGGCTTCCCACGGTTGCCGCTTACATCATCGGCGCGATCCTGTTTGTGCCGACCTTGCTCAATCTGGGCATCCCCGAACTCGCGGCTCATTTTTTCGTCATGTATTACTGCGTTCTTTCCATGGTGACGCCGCCGGTGGCCCTCGCTTCCTACACCGCAGCCGGGCTGGCCAAGGCTAATACCATGACCACCAGCATTCTGGCATTCTGGCTCAGCCTGGTCTCGTTTTTCATTCCCTTCGCCTTTGCCTTCGACGAGGCACTGTTGGGGAGAGGTGATTTTGTGTGGATCGCCCTCGCTTTCAGCTCGATGATGGTGGCGACTGCGGCCTGGGGCGTGGCGCTGGTTGGATACCTCAACAGGAATTTGACCTGGACCGAACGCCTATTCTTTGCGGCGGGTTCTCTTGGCGCCATCTTTTCAAGAACAGGCACCGTTACATGGGGCATTGCCTTGTCCGTAATCGGAGTGATGGGGTTTTGGTGCTTTTTCCTTCAACCGCGCCTCACCGCCTCCATCCGAAAGGATGGGCAGGCTTCAAAATTAGGATGAGTGACTTCCCCTTTATTAGATTTCCATGCGCCCCGGCGCTTTACGTCCCGTAGGCGATGTCCTTGCACATTTTGACCAGGCGGCGCTTCGAGATTTGATCCGCGAACGCCGTCGAGGGGCAGGCGTCGAGGACGGCCTGGTAAAGGTCCGGCGCCTGTTCGACCAGCTCCGAAAGGTGCCACGGGAACTGCTCGAACGCCTTGATGGCGAGGGCGATGGCGGCCCCGACCTCGGCTTCCATGTCGCCGTCGGCGGTTCCGCCGGCAACCCGGCGCCGCACCACTTCGGCGATCGCCAACAACGCCGCCTTCGACCAGCACACCGGCGAAATCAGTTTGTTGAAACGCACCAGCAACGCCTCGTTGTCTTCGTCCAGCGCGTCGAGGATATCGAACTTGTTGGTGATGCCGCCGGCGTAGAGGTCATGCACCTGCATCAGCACCGGATAAAGATTGTTGCCGGCGCAACCCTTGGCGCTGGGGCAATCGTCGCAGGACCGCATGGGACCGTCTCCATTCGGGAGCCGCCGTCGGCGTGGCGGGAATGCCGGTATTGTGAGGGCTGATTCCGCCAAATTCAATGGCCCCGGCGGCGGTTTCGGGACTTAGTCCTTTATAAATAGGTCAAATTTTTCGCATTGTTTCCATACCATCATAACGCCACAATGGGTTCAACCGCGGGGGCAAGACACCAAAACACTTGCATGCCTGACCGAATATTCCAGGGGTGGGGGAATGAGCAAACCCAAAAAGTCATCGTTCGAACGCTTTGTTCTCGACGATGAGAAGCTGAAGGTTTTTAATGATACGGTGCCAGCGGGAATCCTGATTTTAAGGGTTGACGACGGCAAAGTCATTTTTTCCAATCGATTTTTCCACGAAACCCTTGGCGCCGGCGGCGAGCAAATCCTCGGCGCATCGTGGGATGAATTTTTCGTCGATACAGAAGAACGCCAGAACCTGATGCTAGAATTCATCGAAAAGGATGAGGTCCGCAACTTCGAACTGCGCCTCAAGCATAAGGACGGCGGCATTATCTGGGGGCTGGCGTCGATGTCGTCGCTTCCCATCGAAGACGAAGACCTGCTCATGTTCGCCTTCATCGACGTCACCCCGCTGAAGATAGCCGAGGCGAAGATTGATGCGCTGGCGAATTATGACACGTTGACGGAACTGCCGTCGCGGCGGCTGTTTTCCGACCGGCTCGGCAAGGCAACGGATCGGGCCGAGCGGGCCGAAACCGAAATGGCGGTATTGTTCATCGATCTGGACGGCTTCAAGGCGGTCAACGACAGCCTCGGCCATGAGGCCGGCGATCATGTGTTGAAAGAGGTCGCCGCCCGATTGCGCGATTGCATCAGGAAACCAGACACCGTCGCGCGCCTCGGCGGCGATGAATTCATCGTCATCATCGAACACCAGAATACCGCCAATGCAAAGATTGTCGGTGAACGCATCGTCAACAGCCTCAGCCGGCCGATCACGGTGCCCGCGGGCGAGGCCCACATCGGCGCCTCCATCGGCATCGCCTTTTTCCCCGGCGACGGCAAATCCGAAACCGAACTTCTCAAGGCTGCCGACGTGGCCATGTACAAGGTCAAGAAAGGCGGCAAGGGCGCCGTCGGCTTCGCGTGAGCCCCCCGCCCGCCCTTGTGACGCGGCCAAGGCAAGGTTTGGCAGGCTCGCTTCAAGTTTCCCGATAAGGCTCACGAAAGGATAAGCACCAAGCAGGCCATCATTATCTTTACCGACATATGCTGAAATGCTTGGTCGCGGTTTGCGGAGATGCGGGCCTTCGTGCTGGCGGAGAGAGCCATCAACATCTTACGTGGCGAGATATCAAGATCTGTGTAAATTCGGGACCAAATGCATATAGCCGCCACCCTGTATGAAAAGGTAAAGATGAAAATTACGACACAGAAGCAGTTCACCACTTTGAGTTTGAGGTGTTGCATCGACCGGTTGAGGCGGCAGGGGTAAAACAGACATGTTTCACCGTGTGGCAAAGAGTCCGTTTTTAGCCGAGGTTGTTGAAAAACTCTGAAATATTATTAGGCCGCGCAAGAAAAGAATCGGGGCTTTGATATTGTTGAATCAGTATTTCAGATGGGCGAGTGTTTTTTTAATCAATCTTGCGTCGTAAGGGGGCCAAAATAGTTTTTCAACAGCCTCAGCCATAAGCGGAAGTCCTTATAACACGGCCTGATGCTCTTGTTCAGCCAACAGATCATTTCAGAGGACGTCCAATATTATTTGCAAAGAAATTCATTTATGGTTGCTTCAATCTGAAGTTTGCTGAGGAAAGTGCGCAAGGTATGAACAGGGCGGAAAAACGGCGGCAGCAATACCGCAAATACGCCGCTTAATATCTTGAACCAGATGAGCCAGATCCTCCTTTAGATCAGGCCGTTGATTGTTCCAATTTATATGACGACGGACAATCGATATTGCGCTCGACACCTTCCCCTACTCGGGAGGCGTAACTACCTGCGAAGCTTTGTGGATGGGGGTTCCGGTTATCACCATCCCCGGCAAAACCCCCGCAGGGCGCCATACCTTGAGCCACCTTTCCGGTATCGGTCTAGTTGAACTGGCGGTAGAAAATGAAGCCCGCTATGTGGAGCTGGCGGTGGAACTCGCGGGCGATTTTCCCCGACTGGCCTCCATGCGCTCTGGCCTCAGGGGCCGCATGGCTAAGTCACCATTATGTGATGGGCCCAAATTTGCACGTTACTTTAACGAAGAGATGAGAAATATTTGGTATGGTTGGTGTAGAGAAAAGGGGGAATAAACCTGGCTCTCCTTAGGACTGGAGGGAACTCGGGTCTCGGGTCAGAAGGACGCCGTCACTCTCTCATTGAGGAAGGCGCCTCAGCAAATATTTATCGCCACCCCCAAGATAAAAATGACTTTCAACCATAGTGGTATGCACCTATCGGAATTCAACCTTTCGCTAGAGCATTTCCGGTTCACTTGCGTTCACCTAAAATGCTCTACGCCTTTGTTTTAGACGCAAATTC
>JAQBYB010000144.1 GCA_027624235.1 Pseudomonadota bacterium
CGGATTGTTGCCGAAGAAGCAAGCGCGCCCGGCACGACCTTGGTGATCTGCAACGATCCCTGGATGTTTCGCCACCTGACGACTATCGATGGCATTAAAGGCGGCTCTCAACCACGGATGGGGCCGGCGGCGCTTGGGTTGTTGATGCGCGGATACGCCGCCCGAATGAAGTGCGCCGTCACTCTCTATTTCCGAGCGATGGCTCTCGGGCAGCAGAAAAAAAACGCGTCCCATGGTGGGGCAACGCTGCTTGTCTATGGTCACCCGACCAGCACCGCGGACGGAATCGACGGGTACTTCGGTGATTTGTTGAAAACCCTGCCGGACCTGACCCGTGTCCTGCATGTTGATTGCAACGCCGAGCGCGCCCACACCCTGGCAAAGGATGGCCGCACCATCAGCCTGCACGCCTGGGGCCGCGTCACTGATACCGTCCCCCTGATCTTCGCCCGTTGGCGTCCGAGCCCGCAACACGGGAAGGGAGCCTATGGGTGGTTGGTGCGGCGGTCGGCGGCGCTGGAAGGTGGCACCGCTCAAGGAGCAATGATCGCCTGGCAGAAAATTTGTCAGCGCCGGTGGCTGGCCGAAACCCGGCCCCGGGTTGTCGCCTGGCCTTGGGAAAACCATTCCTGGGAACGCGATTTCGTCCGCGCCGCGCATGCTCTGGGCGTACACACGGTTGGCTACCAACATTCGGTTGTCGGACCGCAGATGCTTAATTACAGCCCCGCATCCAACCCCGACAGCGAGGCATCCCTGCCGGAAAGCATTTTGTGTACTGGGCCGGGGACACGGCAACAGCTTCTCGATTGGGGCGTCACCGCGGAGCGGTTGCAAATCGGCGGGGCGCTTCGGTTTTCCGATCCCCCGCAGCTTCGCTTCGATGCCGAAGGTCCCGTTTTCATCGCCCTGCCGTTTGATGGCGAAACGGCGGGCCAGATGGTTGCCGCCGCGCGCAACCTGACGGACAAGGGATTTCGTTTTCTGGTAAAAGATCATCCCATGACCCCGTTCAATTTCCCGTCCAGCAACGGCCTGGCGCGCACCAACAAACCATTGATGGAGCACACCGGCCTGAGAGCTGTTATTTATGCCGCGACGACGGTCGGGCTGGAAGCCGCCCTGGCCGGGCTGCCGACGCTACGGTTTCGTCCCGATGGCAGGCTTTCGCTAAATATTCTCCCGAAGGGGGTTGATCTGCCCGTCGCCGATGCCGAGGGCCTGGAAGACGCGCTCAACGCCCTCACCGCGCCCAACCTGTCGCGCGATCAAATATTCTCGCCTGTTTCCCATGCGCTTTGGCAAAGGACGCTCGCCCATGACTGATGCTTACACCAACCCCATCAAGGCCCGATTGGCCGAAGGCAAGCCGTGTCTCGGCGCCTGGCTGATGTCAGGCTCGCCGGTTGCCGCCGAGGCCATGGCGTCCCTGGGCTTTCATTGGCTGTGCGTCGATATGGAACACGGTTCCACCGACATTTCCCAGGTTGAAGCCGTGTTCGCCGCAACTGATCGCCACGGCGCCGCAGGGATGGCCCGCATCGGCTCGTTGGATGGCCATCTGGCCAGACGGCTCCTCGATTTGGGCGCCCAGGGGATCATCGTCGCCGGCGTCGAAGACGCCGCACAATTCAAGGACTTCGCCTCCTACTGCAATTTTCCCCCGCAAGGGCGGCGCGGCGTCGGGCTGTCGCGCTGCAACCGTTGGGGCGATGACTTCGACGCATACAGGACTGGGTTCCAGCCGGTTCTGGTGCCGATGATCGAAACGGTGAGTGGTATCGAGGCCGCCGACGAACTCGCCAAGCTTCCCGAGGTCGATGCTCTTTTTCTCGGACCTTACGATTTGTCGGAAAGCCTGGGTTGCCGGGGCGACTTCGCCGCCGATGCTTTTAACGGCGCTATCGACACAGTACGCAAGGCTTGCTCATCCAGCGGCAAGGCGCTCGGCATCCACCAGGTCGTGCCGGACCCGGCCGAATTACAAGGCCGCCTTGATGATGGTTTCACCTTGGTCGCCTACGGCACCGACCTGCTGGCCATGCGCCATGCCCTCGCCGGCATCAAGGACCTGGCCTAGACCCTGTCATGATCGACCCGATCTGCATCATCCCGGCCCGCATGGCATCCAGCCGGTTTCCGGGCAAGCCGCTGGTTCCCCTGCTCGGGCTTGCGCTGGTTTTGCACGTCTATGAGCGCTGCCGATTATACGAAGAATTTTCAGACGTCCTTATCGCCACCTGCGATGAAGACATCCGGGCCGCCGCCGAAGCCCACGGGGCGCCGGTGGTGATGACCGCCTATACCCACGAACGCTGCACCGACCGGGTCGAAGAAGCTCTCGCTGTGCACAGTCCCGATGTCCCCGACGACACGGTGATCGTCATGGTTCAGGGCGACGAAGTCCTGGTCTCGCCCAAGATGATCACCGATGTCATCGAAGCCCAGGCGCGGACCGGTGCGCCGGTGGTCAACTTGGGCTCCAGGTTATCGCGGACCGAGGATCATGACAGTCCCCACACGGTCAAGGTCGTGGCCGGGGCGAACGGCCAGGCGTTGTGCTTCTCGCGTGCGCCCATTCCCTACCGGTCCCAACCCGGCGATAACCCCATGTACCAGCAGACCGGGATCATGGCCTTCACCAAGGGATTTCTGGGCCGCTTCGCTGCCTTGCCGCAAACACCGCTGGAAATCGCCGAGTCCGTGGACATGCTCAGAGTCCTGGAACACGGCATTGCGCTTAATGTTGTTTTCACCGAAACGGAAACTCTTGGTGTCGATACACCCGAAGACAAAATTCGCGGCGAAGAATTGCTGGCCGACGACCCCTTTACGGGGCGCTATTTGGAGGTTTCCTAGTCCATGACACTTCTTACCGGAAAGATGGCTCTGGAAGCCCTTTACGCCGAGGTCGAAAACCCCGAAGCGGCGCGGTCATCCTATTGGGAACGCGAGATTCAATATGTCCAAATGACCGCGGACGGCCAGCTTCAGGGCAAGAGTGTGTTGGGCAGTGTGTCGACGAAAATGGGAATGCTTTATTCCGCCGCCCATTGGATTTTACAGGCACCCTTCCGCCATATGGGGCGGGGCCTCAGGGACTTTCCGGAATGCCAGCGCCTGTGTCGTCTCGTCGCCCGGCGCCAGGGCCGCTCGTTCACCCACGACATGGTCCGCCAAACTCTATCCTTGGCCGTCATTCGCCAGCATGCCGACATCACGTCTGAAGGCTCGTGTAATCTGATCATCGGCGACGGCTACGGCGTCATGACCTCGCTTATCTTGTTGTCGTCACCCTTGCGAAAGGCCATTGCCGTTAACCTGACCCGGTCTTTGTTTCTGGACCTTACATATATAAGCAAGGCGGTCCCCGATGCCAAGTTTGCCTTGGTTAAAAGCCCCGAAGATATGGCCCATGCCCTTGAGCGACCTGATGTCCGACTGATCGGCGTACAGGCGGATAACGCGCCGATTCTCGGAAGCGCCCCCATCGGCCTGGCCGTTAACGTCCACTCCATGCAGGAAATGGACCCG
>JAQBYB010000145.1 GCA_027624235.1 Pseudomonadota bacterium
TTCCGTGGTGGTGGTCGATGATCTCACAACGGGAGACCGCGCCATGGTCCCGGACGGGGCTCCCTTCATCGAAGGCGATGTCGGCAACCTGAAGCTGATGCGCCAGGTCTTGCGCGATCACGGCTGCCGGTCGGTGATGCATTTCGCCGGGTCCATCGTTAATCCGGAATCCTATAAAATCCCGCTTGCCTATTACGCCAACAACACCAGCGCCAGCCGCAACCTGATCGAGGCCTGCGTTGATGAAGGTGTCCATCATTTCGTGTTTTCATCGTCGGCGGCGGTCTATGGGGAACCGGATGCCCTGCCAATTCCAGAAACGGCCCCAACCGAGCCCGCCAGCCCCTACGGGCGCAGCAAGCTGATGACCGAATGGATGCTCTCCGACGCCGCCGCTGTGTCGCCGATGACCTTCGCCATGCTCCGGTATTTCAATGTCGCCGGCGCCGACCCGGAAGGTCGCAGCGGCCAGGTCGGTCCGCCGACGCACCTGATCAAGATCGCCACCGAAGCAGCGCTCGGCCACCGCGACGGCATGTCGATTTTCGGCGACGATTACGACACCGCCGATGGCACCTGCATCCGCGATTACATTCATGTCACCGATCTGGCCGACGCCCATGTGCTGGCCCTTCGGCATTTATTTGATGGTGGCGATGACCTGACCCTTAATTGCGGTTATGGGCACGGTTATTCCGTCAAACAGGTGATCGAGGCCGTGGAACGGGTCGCGGGTGTATCGCTGAACCCCACCATTGCGCCGCGCCGCCAGGGCGATGCCGCCGCCCTGGTCGCCGATAACGCCAACATTCTGTCGACCCTGCCGTGGATGCCCAACCATGACGATCTTGATTTCATGATCCAAACCGCACTCGATTGGGAACGCCGTTGAAAATCATCGCCGTCATTCCGGCCCGCATGGGCTCGTCGCGGTTTCCCGGCAAACCACTTGCGCCGATTTTGGGTCGGTCGATGATAGAACACGTCTACAAACGCACCGCCTTAAGCCCGGTTCTGGATGGCGTTTACATGGCGACCTGCGACGATGAAATCATGAAAGCGACCGAAGCCTTCGGCGGCAACGCCATCATGACCGTCGACAGCCACGAGCGCGCCAGCGACCGAACGGCGGAGGCGGTGGCTAACCTGGACGCCGACGTCGTGGTGATGGTACAGGGCGACGAGCCGATGCTGCACCCGGATATGATTGGCGAAGCAGTGGCGCCTTACAAAACCGACCCCGATATTCCCTGCATCAACCTGACCAAACGCATTGACGTTGAGGACGATTTCAATAATCCCGGCACCATCAAGGTGGTCACAGACTTGAACGGCAACGCCCTTTATATGTCGCGCCAAACCATCCCGACCGCGCCGGGCGGCGATTTTTCTAAAATTACGGCGATGAAACAGGTCTGCATCATGCCGTTTCGCCGCGATGCCCTTTTGCGATTCGCCGCGCTGGAGCCGACACCCCTGGAAATTGCCGAGTCCATCGACATGATGCGGTTTCTGGAACACGGCGTGCCGGTGCGCATGGTGCCGACCAAGTTCGACACCCAGGCCGTCGACACCCCCGAAGACCTGGCCCGCGTCGAAGCCTTGATGCGGGACGATCCGCTAATGCAAACCTACTAATGAATAGGCCCGACACGATATGACCTGGAAAGTGCTCGTCACCGCGCCCTACATCCTGCCGGTGCTGGATGATTTCGCCGATTTCTTCACCAAAAACGATATCGAGGCCATTGCCGCCGATGTCGATGAGCGCATGGAAGAAGAAGACCTGCTGCCGCTGATCGGCGATATCGACGGCGTCATCTGCGGCGATGACCGTTTCACCGACAAGGTCATGGACGCGGCGCCGAAGCTGAAGGTGCTGGCGAAATGGGGCACCGGTATCGATTCGTTGAACAAGGAAGGAGCGGACAAACGCGGCATTACCATCTGCCGAACACCGAACGCCTTTTCCGAGCCGGTCGCCGATTCGACCATGGGCTACATTCTTAGTTTTGCCCGCCGCCTGCCGTGGATGGACGCGCAAATGAAGCAGGGCATCTGGGATAAAATCCCCGGCCGGGCCTTAAATGAATCCACCATCGGCGTCATCGGCGTCGGCGACTGCGGCAGCGCCGTGCTCAGACGCGCCGGCGGCTTCGGGGCGACGTTGCTGGGTACCGAGATTCGCGACATCGGCGCCGATCACATCAAGGCGCTAAGGCTCACCATGGTGTCCCTGGATGAGCTACTGCAACGATCGGACTTCGTTACCGTGCATTGCGACCTCAACCCGACATCGGACCACCTGATCAGCACCGACGCGCTCAAGAAAATGAAAAACACCGCCGTGCTGCTGAATCTGGCGCGCGGACCGGTGGTCGATGAGAGGGCGCTCATCCACGCATTGCAAACCGACGAGATCGCCGGCGCCGCGTTGGATGTTTTCGAACATGAACCGTTGCCCGCCGACAGCCCGTTGAAGGCCATGGATAACGTCATGCTGGCGCCGCACAACTGCAATTCCAGCCCGCGCGCCTGGGAAGCGGTGCATTGGAGCACCGTCAATCAATTGCTTGCCGCCCTGAAAGCAGCTTCTTGAAAACCGTCGCCGATCCGAAAACCGTGACCGTTGAAACGTCGATCATCGTTCGCACGTTCAACGAGGAAAAGCATCTCGGCAACCTGTTTGACGGTTTCGACCGCCAGACCTATCGCGATTTCGAGGTCATCGTCGTCGATTCCGGATCTTTCGACCGCACCCGCGACATCGCCACGGAGCGCGCCGACAAACTGATCCGCATCAACAGCCACGATTTTACCTTCGGCTATTCCCTCAACCAGGGCATCCGCGAGGCACGAGGCAAATATATCGTTATCGTTTCCGCCCACATGATTGCGGCAACGGACCGTTGGCTTGAAAATCTGATTGCTCCCTTTCGTGATGAAAAAATCGCCATGGTGTATGGACGGCAACAAGGCATGGCGTGTTCCAAATTCAGCGAAGCCGAGGATTACCGGCGCACGTTCGGCAACAAACGCAAGACGGAAAGCTTTCCAAATTTCGCAGCCAACAATGCAAATTCCGCCATCCGCAGAGAACTTTGGGAGCAGAAACCCTTCGATGAAATTTTGCTGGGCCTAGAAGACATCGACTGGGCGAAGCACTGGATGGAGAAAGGGCTAGAGGTCACGTATGAACCCGACGCCCCCCTTTATCACATCCACGAAGAAACCTGGCGTCAGGTCCGCCATCGTTTTTATCGCGAAGCCGTGGCGTATCGCCGGATGGGCATCAAGTCCCGCCGGACTATTGCCAAGGAGCTATTGAAAGAAGCGGCAAGAACGCTAGGGGACTTCTATCAAGCGTTTACCAACAAGGACAATCCGGTGGCGGAACGGCTCAGTATCGGTCAACGTCTTCGCGAGATAATCTATTTCAGATTAAACATGAACTACGGAACCCTCAAAGGGCTGTTGAATAATCATCCCCTGGATACCGAGGAATCGCTTGATCT
>JAQBYB010000146.1 GCA_027624235.1 Pseudomonadota bacterium
TAAAGGCCAAGTTTAGTGCGTGAGGATTTTCGAGAGGAATTCCTGCGCCCGTTCGCCGCGATCACCGCCGAAGAATTCGTCCTTCGAACAATCCTCCTCGATGCGGCCCTCATCCATGAAGATAACCCGGTGCGCGACCCGTTTGGCAAAGCCCATTTCGTGGGTGACGACCATCATGGTCATGCCGTCTTTGGCCAACTCGGTCATGACGTCCAGGACTTCGTTGATCATTTCCGGGTCGAGCGCCGACGTCGGTTCGTCAAACAACATGGCGCTGGGGTCCATGGCCAGGGCGCGGGCGATGGCGACGCGTTGCTGCTGGCCGCCGGAAAGCTGCGCCGGGAATTTATCCTTTTGATCGACCAGACCGACCCGCTCCAACAGTTCCATAGACCTTTTTGTCGCCTCGTTTTCATCGCGGCCCAACACCTTCATCTGCGCCAGATTGATGTTTTGGGTGATCGAAAGGTGCGGGAACAATTCGAAGTTCTGAAACACCATGCCGATTTTAGAGCGCAGTTTTGGCAGGTCCGTCGCCGGGTCACCGACGGAAATGCCGTCAAAGGTGATCTCACCTTGTTGAAACGGTTCCAGTCCGTTGATCACCTTGATCAGGGTGCTTTTCCCCGAGCCCGACGGCCCGCAAATAACCACCACTTCGCCGATGGCAACTTCGGTCGTGCAGTCGATAAGGACCTGAAACGAGCCGTACCATTTGCAAACGGTTTCCAACCGGATCATACCGGCGCCGGGGGAGGCCTGGGCCGGGCGGGGGGCCGGATGAGGGGTGTCTTGTTTCTCACTCATTAGCGAATTTCCTCTGCAGATGGCGAACAAAAAGCGTCCCTAACAGGCATAGGACAAAATAAACAACGGCCACCGTGATGAACATTTCCATCAAACGATTGTCCCGGTTGGCGACAATGTCGGCGTGGACCAGAAAATCACCCAACCCAACCACATAGACCAGCGACGTGTCCTGAAATAGCACGATGGCCTGGGTCAGCAGGATCGGGATCATGTTGCGAAAAGCCTGCGGCAGAACGATATAGCGCATGTTTTGGCGGTAGGTCAGGCCCAGCGCCTGTCCGGCATGAACCTGGCCGACCTTCACGCTCTGGATTCCGGCACGCATGATTTCGCAATAATACGCCGCCTCGAACATGATAAAGGCGATGGTCACCGACCAGAACCCGCCGACCGGGTACCCGACAAGGAACGGCACCAGAAAATAAAACCAGAAGATCACCAAGATCAACGGCATGGAACGGAAAAAATTGACGTAAGACCCGGCGGCGAAAGACAACGGCGCGAACGGCGCCAACCGGCACAAGGCCAGCAAGGTGCCGAAAACAAGTCCTCCGGCAATACCCAAAAAAGTCAGCTTAAAGGTCAGCACCATGCCCTCGGCCAAATAGGGAATGGATTTCATAATGATGCCGTAATCGAAATCGCCTTCCATGTTACTTGGCCCCCACGGAAATCATCCCCGGAATGGCGACGCGGCCTTCGACGATACGCATGGCGGACATGACGATGGCGGTGACCACGATGTAGAGCACGGTGGCGGCGGTAAAGGCTTCGAAGGTCTGATAACTGTATTCGTCGATCTGGCGGGTCATCGCCGTCAGCTCGAGAACGCCGATGGTCAAGGCGAGCGACGAATTCTTGAAGATGCCCAGGAAATCACTGGTCATCGGCGGAATGATAATGCGGTAGGCGACCGGCAGCAGAACATAGCGGTAGACCTGAATTTGCGTCAGGCCGACGGCCATGGCGGCGTAATGCTGGCCTTGCGTAATCGAATTGATACCGGCGCGCACGCCTTCGCCGACACGAGACGCCGTATAAAAGCCGAGGCAGACAACGCCGATCCAATATTCCGGCAACGGCAATTCGCGTTTCAGCCACGTGCCGGTTTCTTTCGAGACAATCTCAGGCAGCACGAAATACCACAGGAACATCTGCACCAGCAGCGGAATATTGCGAAAAATGGTGACGTAGATCGTAGCGATGCCGTGCAGCCACCAGGCGATATCAATCCTGATATGACTTTTCACAGACGAGAACCCGAGGAAATTGAAATCAACCGGGGACTTAAGAATAGGAATGTTCAGCAGGATCGGGGTTTCGAGGGTGCGGAAAATTCCAACAACGGAGCCTAAGGAAAACGCAATTACCCAGGCCGCCGAGGCGACGGCAATGGTCCAGCCAAAGCCCTCAACGATCCAGTAGAAATAGGGCGCGACACAGCCGATTTCGACATCTTCGACCGTACAAAAAAGGACGCTCCAGTCCCAGTTATAGGAAAACTCCAAGAAACCCCCCGTTTTTTTTGGTCAGGAACCGGGGGACGCTTCGAGCGCATCTCCCGGTTCCGCCAAAAAGCAAACCTGACCGAACGTTAGTGCGGCAGGGCCTGAATCTCATACGCGGTCTTCAGCGTATCGCTGATCGGCATGTTGATGCCGGTCGGGCCGGGGTTGAACCACTTGTCATAAATCTTCTGCATCCCACCGTCACGCATCAGATCGGCCAGCACCACATTGCCGAGCCGCTGATAAGTGGAATCGTCCTGCGGCACCATGATGCCGTAAGGGTCATAGCTGAGGAACCGGCCGGTGACCTGGAACTGGCTGGGATTTTTGGACTTGGAAATCAGACCATACAACAACACGTCATCGGTGGCATAGGCGTCGACACGGCCGGTCTCAAGCGCCAGCCAGCCTTGCGGATGGTCCTTGACGGGGACGATCTTTATTTTGATGCCCTTTGCCTTGGCAATCCGTTTGATGGCTTTTTCATTGGTCGTTCCCTGCGACAGGGCAATGGCCTTGCCTTCCAGGTCTTCGATTTCCTTGATGCCGGAACCCTTTTTGGAGCCGAGCTTGGTGCCGGTAATAAAGGTAACGGAAAGATAGGCGACCTGCTTTTGCCGGGTCAGGTTGTTGGTGGTGGAGCCGCATTCCATGTCGATGGTGCCATTAGCCATCAGCGCGATACGGGTCTGTGACGTCACCGGCACGTGCTTGACCTTGATGCCCGGCATTTTCAGGGTATCCCTGATTTTATCGACGAACAGGTTGCAGATATCCATCGAATACCCGATCGGCTTGCCGTCTTTGCCGATATAGGCGAACGGAACAGACGATTCACGGTGTCCCATGTTGACGACGCCGCGTTCCTTGATCCGTTTAAGAACCTTGGACTCGCCGGCTTGAGCCGACTGCACGGGTGCCAGGAAAGCCACCGCAACGGCGGCGAGAATAATTTTCTTGAACATTTAATCCTCCCAGATTGGGGTTTTTGGTTAATATTTATTTGTCACCCCAACATTAGTACGCTGGAATATTGTTAATTGCGAGTCCCTTCTCGGATGAACGGGGCGTTGGACAGGCTGGCCGGTTGCCCTAAACTCACGCTCATGAACACGCCGCCAACGCCACCAGCAACAAAAACCGGCAACGCCACCCCTTGGCGACGCATTTTCCT
>JAQBYB010000147.1 GCA_027624235.1 Pseudomonadota bacterium
CGTCGTCGGCGCCGGCAGCGTCATCGCCAAGGATGTAGCTGCTGATGCGCTGGCCGTGACCAGGGCGTCGCAAAAAGAAATTCCCGGTTGGGGCAAGACGACCCGCGAGCGCAAGTTGGCGCTCAAGTCCAAGGGCGAGAAAGGCTGATGTGCGGCATCATCGGCATCGTCGGCCGGGCACCGGCAACTCCCAGGCTTCTCGAGGCGCTGAAGCGGCTTGAATACCGCGGCTATGATTCCGCCGGCATCGCGACATTGATCGATGACGGCATTGAGCGCCGCCGCGCCGAGGGTAAGTTGATCAATCTGGAAAAACGTCTCGCCGAGGCGCCGCTTGGCGGGGTTACCGGCATTGGCCACACCCGTTGGGCAACGCACGGCGTCCCCAATGAACGGAACGCGCATCCGCACGCCACCGACAGGGTTGCCATCGTCCATAATGGAATCATCGAGAATTTCCGCGAGCTTCGAAAGGAAGTCGCCGCCGCCGGCCGCGTCCTGGCATCCGAAACCGACACCGAGATCGTCGCGCATTTGATCTCGCAGCGGCTCGACGACGGGATGTCGCCGAAGGACGCGACGTTCGAGACACTGAAAAAATTGGAAGGCGCCTTCGGGCTCGGCGTCGTCTTTGCCGGCGAGCACGATCTGATGATCGCCGCCCGACAGGGCAGCCCACTGGCCATCGGGTTCGGCGACGGCGAAATGTATTTGGGATCGGACGCGCTGGCGCTGGCACCGCTGACGCAACGGATACTTTATCTCGAGGACGGCGATTGGGCGGTGCTGACGTCGAATTCGGCCGACGTGTTCGATCAGGCCGGCAATCCGGTCGAGCGGCCGATTCGCCTGACCGAGCTTTCCGGCGCCGCCATCGGCAAGGGCGGCTACCGCCACTACATGCTGAAGGAAATATACGAACAACCGCAGGTCATCGGAGATACCCTGCACGCGCTGGTCAATCCGACCGACCGACGGATCGTGTTGCCGACCGGCAGCGTCGATCTGGCCAAGGCAACGAAGATCACGCTGGTCGCCTGCGGTACGTCGTTCTATGCCTGCATGGTCGCCAAGTATTGGTTCGAGACTTACGCCCGGGTTCCGGTCGACGTCGATATCGCGTCCGAGTTCCGCTACCGCAACGCAGTTCTGCCGGAGGGCGGCGCGGCCATCTTCATTTCGCAATCGGGCGAAACCGTCGACACGTTGGCCGCGCTCCGCTACGCCAAGGCCAACGGTCAACAAATCCTCTCGATCGTCAATTCGCCGGAAAGCGCCATCGCCAGGGAATCCGACGCCGTCATCCGGACTCTGGCCGGGCCAGAGATCGGCGTCGCCTCGACCAAGGCATTCACCACGCAGTTGACCGTGCTGGCTTGTTTGGCGATTGCGACGGCCCGCGCCAGGGGCGCCATCGATGCCGAGACCGAGGCCAGACTGGTCGGCGCCTTGACGGAAGTCCCCGCCCGCGCCGCCGAGGTCCTCAATCACGACGACCGAATCCGGGCCCTGGCCGAGGATGTCGCCTTGGCCCGCGACGTTCTCTATCTAGGGCGCGGCACCAGTTACCCTATCGCGCTCGAGGGCGCGCTTAAGCTCAAGGAGATTTCCTACATTCACGCCGAAGGATATGCCGCCGGCGAGATGAAGCACGGCCCCATCGCGCTGATCGACGAAGCGGTGCCGATCATCGTTATCGCGCCGACCGATGCGCTGTTCGAGAAAACCGCGTCGAATGTCCAGGAGACCATGGCCCGCGGCGGTAAGGTGATTTTGTTCACCGACGCCAAGGGCGCCGCCGCCATCGGCGAAGGGGCCAGGGCCTTTGTCGCCTTGCCGGCCGTCGATGCCTTCGTTTCGCCCATTTTGTATGCGATCCCGGTGCAGTTGTTGGCCTATCATGTCGCCGTGCTCAAGGGCACCGACGTCGATCAGCCACGCAACTTGGCCAAAAGCGTGACCGTGGAGTAGGCATGAATATTCTTGAAAGCAGCAAGCGCATCTTCGCCGCAGTGGCGGTCGTTGTTTTGATGGCAGGCGGGCCAGCGTCAGCCGGCGCCGTCGATCATCAGAAATGTTCCAAAACATTCGATGCCTGTCTCAAGGATTGCGACAGCAAGTTCGCCGAGGACACGACCAAGCGGGCCGCCTGCGTTCCCGGCTGCTCGGCCCGCTACGCCGCCTGCGACGCCGGCGTCGCTTACGAGAAGGTCAAACCGTGGCTTGAGGAACAGGCCGAAAAGACCAAGAAATTCCTGGATGAACTTACCAAGGACTTGAACCGGGACAAGCCAACCGAGAGCAAGCCCAAGGACAAGGGTATCTAGAGCGTTTCCGATTTATTTTGACGCATATCCATCTGCGGCAAAGAAGTTTCGGCACTCGTCCGGCTTGAACAGGTCACAGACCACTCCTGCGGCTTTCCACAGTTCATCGACGGTTCGAGGCTTCAGGCGTTTCATATGTGCCTTGAACTTTGAGAATGCCAGTTCTATGGGGTTAAAGTCAGGTGAGTACGGCGGCAGAAACAAAAGCCATGCTCCCCGCTTTCCAACGATCCGTCTGATGCTGTCGCGTTTGTGCGCCGGGAGATTATCGAGAACAACGACATCCCCCTTGTTAAGGGTCGGGGCGAGTTGTGTTTCGATGTAATGCTCGAAAATATCCGCATTTATGGGGCCATCAATAACCCAGGGCGCGGTTAGGCGGTCACAGCGCAACCCGGCAATAAAGGTCATGGTTTTCCAGTGGCCGTGTGGAATACTGGCGACCATCCGTTGGCCTTTGGGACAACGTCCCCTTAAGCGTGCCATCTTGGTATTGAGACCGGTCTCGTCGATGAACACGAGGTTGGCGGCCTTCTCGGGGTGGGCGACAAGCCAGTTCTGACGTTTGCGCCAGACTGACCGGGATGCCTGCACATCAGGGCGTTCCTGCTCGCTGGCGTGTGCCGTTTTTTTTGAAGCTGATATTCCGTGACCTGAACCAGTCATCTATGGTCGATTTGGGAGCGTGAATGGCATGGTCGCTCGACAACCGCTCGGACAATTCCTGTAAAGTTATGTCCGGCGTCTGTTCAATCCAACTCAGGAGATCATTACCATAGGGATCGAGCCGGCGCTTATAGGGCTTGCGGGGTTTGGGAGCTACGGACCCTTCCGTTTCATATTGATGGGCGAAACGTATCGCTGAACTCGGGCTTATGTCAAAATGCTCTGCCGCCCGTCGGCGCGACACTCCGCTCGCTACTTTCTTCACCAAACGAATACGTAAGTCCTGCGAAATCGTCATGATAAAAACTCCCTTGCGAATCAATAACCAAGGGAATCACAAAAAACCTTAACAAGGAATCAATTTGACTCAGTTAAATTCGGAAATGCTCTAATGCAACTGGAAAAGTCGATCCACTAAACAAATCAAGGGGTGATTTGAAATCTAGCTTGCAGCACCCCGGCATCACGCCAAAGC
>JAQBYB010000148.1 GCA_027624235.1 Pseudomonadota bacterium
ACCGGGGTACGTTAAGGACGTTTCGCCGTCCTTAACAATCCTCACGACCAACTTTGCAGTTGGATCGCCAGCCGTGAAGAAAGAACAGCGGAGTCGAGCAAGCTCGACACTTTATTTGTTGAAGAAGAACACTCGCCGTTAGGCAGACCAGCAGAACTTGAAGTAAGTCCTGCTGGTCTTTGCTAAGCGTGATGGAGTCGCCGCCAGTTCAAGGTGTCCTCCGCTCCAAGAATCCGTGAGGAACCTTGAGCTGGACGTCAGAAGCGGATCACCAGCAACGTAGAGCTTGGTACAAGCGGTGGAAGCATGAAGCGGTTAGGTAAATCGCCCCTTCCAGTGGGTACTCATTGGGTACTCATTGGATATTAAATGAATCAAGGAGTTAGCTTTTAATAGCTAACCCCTTGATATATTTGGCTCCGGCGGCAGGACTCGAACCTGCGACATATGGATTAACAGTCCACCGTTCTACCAACTGAACTACGCCGGATTAAACTCTGGAGGCGCGGACCGGAATCGAACCGGTGTGCACGGTTTTGCAAACCGCTGCGTAACCACTCCGCCACCGCGCCAAGGTAAATTTCGTGACCCAAAAGGCAAACAAAAAACATTCATTGCCATGTCGGGTCAGGGCGGACGGAAACTAGCCCTTGGCGCCGGGTGGGTCAAGCGGCGGCGCACCATTGTTTTTCAGCCGTCCCCACCCTATAAACGGAGGTCACGACCATACGTTTGCAGAGGTTCCCAAAATGGATTTCGCCACCGCCCGCTACAATATGGTTGAAGGGCAGATTCGCCCAAATCATGTCACCGACGATACGCTGATCGATGCGCTGGCATCGTTGCCGCGTGAGGCATTCGTGCCGACGGAATTACGGGGTATCGCGTATGTCGATAAAGAGGTACCCCTTGGCGAAGAGCGCTATCTGATGGCGCCTTTGGTCACCGCCAGACTGGCTGAAACGGCGGCCCCCGGACCGGATGACCTGGCCCTGGTCATCGGGAGCGCCACTGGTTATGGGGCGGCCGTTCTTTCGCATCTTGCCGGCGCCGTGGTAGCGCTGGAAAGCGACGCCGGACTGGCCCAGCGGGCGGCCCAGACCCTAACCGATTTGGGGATCGACACCGTCGCCGTGGTCGAAGGCGATTTGAAAAAGGGGTACCCGGACCAAGCCCCCTATGACGTCATTTTTTTTGACGGCGCCGTTGCTGATATTCCCGATGAAATTTCCAGGCAACTGGCCGAAGGCGGCCGACTTGTTTCCGTCGTTATCGGCGACGGCGTCGGCAAGGCGGTCTTGGTCAGCCGCCACCGTGGCGGGCTTTCGACGCAACACGTTTTCGACGCCACGACGCCATTGCTTCCGGGGTTTGAGCCTCAGGAGGCGTTCGTTTTTTGATGGCTTCTTCCGGGGCTTTCGCGGCGTAGACCGTGGGCTCGCGAATCGAAGTGTTATTCCAGGAGCTCTTTACCATCCAATAATGGCTTTTGCTGATCCGCGGGCATTCCCGCGCCGGACCGTCACTTGTGCTGGAACCATTTGAAATACTTAGTTTTTTTCTAATCCCGTCGAGTCCCCCTTGTGACCTGTCTTTACCTTGAAGTTTGGAGACAGGTAAAGTATCGGCGGATGACTAAACAAAATGATGACCGCACAGGGGGGCAAGCGAAATGAATGTACGTTTGCCGGGTGTTCTGGGGCGTCTGGGGGTTCTTTCCTGCCTGGTCTTTTCTGGGTTCGGGGATGCGGCCGCCCAGACCCTTGAGGACGCATTGACGTTCGCCTATTTGAACAACCCGACACTGTTGGGCCAAAGGGCCAATGTTCGCGCCACCGACGAGCAGATGCCGCAAGCGCTTTCCAAATGGCGCCCCAGCATTGAGATTACCGGCAGCGCCGGTGTGAAGAGCGTTAAAAACACCACCAGCACCGATCGCGGCGAGCATCGTGAACCAAAAAGCATCGGCCTGACCGTAACCCAGTCCCTATACCGCGGCGGTCGGACCTTTGCCGCCGTTCGTGAGGCTGATAACACCGTCCGGGCGGCGCGCGCCACGCTGTTGAAAACGGAACAGGATGTTCTGCTCAAAGCGGCACAGGCGTTTTTTGACGTTTTCAGGGATGAGGCGGTTCTCAAACTCACCATCAACAACGAACAAGTGTTGACGCGGCACCTGGAGGCCACCCGTGACCGTTTTGAGGTCGGGGAAATCACCCGCACCGATGTTCATCAGGCCGAGGCGCGCTTGGCCGGGGCCGTCGCCGAGCGCATCGCGGCGGAAGGCACCTTGGAAGCATCCCGGGCGACGTACCGCAATATCGTCGGCATGCCTGCGCCTAAAACGCTGATGGCGGCGGAGCTTCCCTCTAACCTTCCGAAAAGCGCGGATGAGGTCGTCAAGGCCGCCGCAGTCAAAAATCCTAGTGTGATCAGCGCCGAATTCGCCCGCAAGGCCTTGGACGACAATGTCGAGGAAGTCCGTGGCGAACTGCTGCCGAGTTTGAGCGTGTCCACCGGGGTGTCCAGAAAAATACAATCTTCCGGAGAAGACGGGCGAATCGATTCCGCCGATTTTACTTTAAATTTAACCGTGCCGCTCTATCAACAGGGCGAAGTCTTCTCACGTCTGCGCGAATCTAAACACGTTGCCGCCAAGCAACTTCAGGTCATCGACCAGGCCAGGCGTGACGCCGTCGAAGAGGCGGCCAAGGCATGGGAATCTCTGTTGACCGCACGCGCCAGGGTGGCTTCCTTCAAGACTCAGATTGAGGCCAATGTGGTGGCGTTGGAAGGAGTCCGGCGCGAGGCCCAGGTCGGCTCCAGGACGGTGCTTGATGTCCTCGATGCAGAGCAGGAATCACTGGATTCCCGCGTTTCTCACGTCAGTGCGCAACGTGACGAACTGCTCGCCATTTTTAAATTGAAGGCAGCCATGGGGCAATTGACCAGCCGCGATCTGAAATTGCCGGTGGCGGCCTATGATCCGATGGACAACTATCAAAAAGTCCGCGACCAATGGTTCGGAGCCGACGTCCCCGACTGGACGAAATAACATGTTGGCTGAGGGGGAATGGGGGTGATTTTTTTGACCGTAACGTCAGCCTTATGGAATCCTGCTGGCGTTTCTGTTCACGGTATCATACCTTTTATTAAGGTTTGGGGGGTATCTTCGCTGCCCAAGCGAACACCTGAGGTCAGCTTAGTGGGCGGTTCATGAGCGAAAAAGCACCGGATTCAGCAGGAGGCGCGGCAGCCGCAAACGGCGAAGAGCCTTCGATGGAAGATATCCTGGCGTCTATTCGCCGGATATTGTCCGAGGAAGAAGAAGAAGCCGTGGCCGCCGAAGCGGCTCCTGGGCTTGAAATGGATTTGTCGGCGCCGGAACCCGAGCCCGAGCCCGAGCCCGAGCCCGAGCCCGAGCCCGAGCCCGAGCCCGAGCCCGAGCCCGAGCCC
>JAQBYB010000042.1 GCA_027624235.1 Pseudomonadota bacterium
CAGACCCAATCGGCCAGGGGTTCATCCTGGTGATGAACCAGATCGCCCAGGTAGCCCAGCATGTCGCTTTCGTCGATCAATACCTCGTGATGGTTGGCGTTGAACTTTTTCGCGACCAGGCTTGCGTAATCCAATTCGTTCAGGTGCGTGTGGTCCTTGAAGCCGACGGTGAAGGTATCGACGGGGCGGTCCATCATCCGGCTCATCATCGCCACGTTGGCCGACGAATCGATGCCGCCGGAAAGAAACACCCCGAACGGCACATCCGACATCATCCGTTTCTCGATGCCGGCTTCCAGGCGATTTCGGATGCCGGTGGTGTAGAAATCTTCCAGCGCCGCTTCCGACAACCCCTTGGTCTCAGTGGCATCGATGCCGTTGCCCGGCACCGCATCCCAATACCGGCGCGCGCTCAAACGGCCTGACGGGTCGATTTCCATGATGTGCCCGGCCGGCAGCTTGAAGATGTCCTTGAACATGGTCAGCGGCGCCGGCGCCACCATGAAGCTGAGGTAATGGTTTAACGCCGACGGTTCGACGGCGCGGGGCACGCCGGGATCGGCCAGGATCGCCTTGATTTCCGAGGCAAAGCGGAAATAGCCGCCGGCGCGGGTGAAATAGACCGGCTTGATGCCGATGCGGTCGCGGACGATGAACAGCCGCTTGTTGGTTTCATCCCAGAGACCGAAGGCAAACATGCCGTCCAGGCGCTGCACCAATCCGTCGATGCCCCATTCCTTGTACCCGTGAATGAGGGCCTCGGTGTCGGAATGATCGGTGCGGAAACGATGGCCGGCTTTCTCCAGGTCGCGCCGCAGGCTCAGGTGGTTATAGATTTCGCCGTTGAAGGTGATCCAGACGCTCTCCTCGGTATCCGACATCGGCTGGGCGGCGCTGTTGGACAGATCGACAATGGAAAGTCGCCGGTGGGCAAGGCCGATGCGCGCGTCAGGGGAAAGCCACTGGCCGTCCCCGTCGGGGCCGCGATGGGCCATGCTGTCGGCCATGGCCTTGAGGATACCGGGTACAACGGTTTGGTTGCCATCGGTGATGAGAATACCGGCTATGCCGCACATGGAGCGATAAGAGTTTCCCTCATTCGGATGATTGCAGAAATGGACTTGTCTTTAACAAGGTATAGAACATGGAAACAGCATGGACCAGAAAACCTTTCGGTTCGGGAACAACGGAAACCCGATATATTTTTAAACATGCGGGTTATAATGGAGGGTATAACCGTCCCCAGCCTAATCTGGAAACCCAGAAAATTTGAGGAAATCGTTCCATGCGGGTGATGATCGTCGGCGGCAATCAGATGAAGTATTTTGCTTCGCGCTATTATAATTATGCCAACAAGCTGGCCAACGGATTCATCCGAAACAACCATACGGTGGTTCGGTTTTTCGACCGGGATATTTCGCGGCTGAGCAATATTTTCCGGAGCCGTAAAATGGGCGTCGGCAGCGCCAATGAACGATTGTTGGATCAGGTTTCGGATTTTGAGCCGGATTTGATTCTTTTTGTCCATGCTGATGTCATTCGGCCCGTCACCCTCGAACACCTGAAGGGCCGGTTTCCTGGCGTCAAGCTTGCCCAGGTCGGCGTTGATTCGCTTTTCATGCCGGGCAATGTCCAGCGCCTGAACACCAAAAGCCCGCATGTGGACGCTACATTCTTGACCACCGCCGGCGAAGGTTTGAAGAAAATTTCCGGCGGACGCCCAGCTTATTATATCCCCAATATCGTTGATTCCGGCATGGAGACGGGCCAGGCCTTCGACGCGGATTGCGACATCGATCTGGTTTTCGTTTGCGGCTCGTTTGACGCTGAAGGCGGTGATCCTCGCCTGGCGACGCTGGACGTGATCCGCGAACGCCTGCCCGACATCCGCTTTCCCTACCATGTCGATCATGAGACGGGCGGCCTTTGGGGGGCGAACTATATGCGGACCCTGGGGCGGAGCAAATGTGGGCTCAACCTGTCGCGTCAACGCGAAGGGCCGATTAATATCGGCAAAGCGGAAGATTTATATATCTACTCATCGGACCGGGTATCGCAACTCACCGGCAACGGCGTTTTGACCCTGACCCACGAGCAATTTTACTTGGATCAATTGTTCAGCGAAGACGAAATGATCTTTTTCAGCTCCAACGATGATCTCGTCGACAAGATCGCTTACTTTCTGGACAATGATGGCGAACGCCGACGCATTGCAAAAAACGGCTGGAAAAAGGCGCACGAGGAATTGAACGAACGTCTGGCCGCGCAATACATCATCGATATTATGTTCCGCGAAAAACTCTCTCACCCATACATCTGGCCAACGGAAAAGGTTGTTTCCCCTGGCTGAAGGTGTTGAGCTAAATCAACCATGCCGAAGACAGGGCAGGCGATACAGGGGAAAATATTAAGGCCATCCATCGTGCAAATTTTTTTTAAAAAACGCCCCGGGTCAAACGCATGAATGCCGCCGTTGCAAAGCTGCGGACCCGTGTTCTGTTCAACGGCCTGCATTCCAAAAGCGGCGGCGGCCTGACCTATTTGAACAACATTCTGCCGTTGATGGCCGGCGCCAGCGACATCGATCTTCATCTATGCATTCACGAGGATCAACGGGAATTCCTGCCGAAAAACCTGGATGGCGTTACCGTTCACACCCTGGATTTTAAGCAAGGCTTTTGGCGGCTTCAGTTTCGCGAACAGATCGACATTCCCCGTCTGGCAAAAAGGATCGGCGCCGATGTTACATTCTCGCCGGCCAACTATGGCCCCCTGGGGGCGCCGAATACGGTGATATTGTTGCGAAATGCGCTCAGCGTCGCGTTCGTTGAGCGCCGGTTGGTGAAGCTGGGCTATTGGGCCCTGGTTTATTTAGGCACCTTCCTTTCCATCCTGGTTTCGCGGCGGGCGATTGCGGTGTCTGGCTACGCCAAGCGCGCGGCTTCCGGTGGCTTGCTTCGGTTTTTGGAAAACCGTTTTACAGTCGTTCCCCACGGCGTCTCCGAAATGTTCTCGCCGCCGGGGAAAGGCGCTAAGCGGGAGAATTTTCTCCTCGCTGTTTCCGACCTTTACGTCCAGAAGAATCTAAAAAATCTTATTTCCGCAATGGCCCGCTTGGCCCCGAATAATCCCGGCCTCACCCTCAAGATCGCCGGCCGGCCCATTGATGAGGATTATTTTTTGGAGCTAAAACAGGCGGTGGCAGTGGATAATCTCGAAGGGAAGGTGGAATTCCTGGGCGGGGTTTCGCCACGGGAACTGGTCGCGCTCTATCGGCGATGTGGTGTTTTTGTGTTTCCATCAACCGTCGAGACCTTCGGCAACCCCCTCGTCGAAGCCATGGCCAGCGGCGCGCCGATCGCTTGTTCCAATACCGCCGCCATGCCCGAGGTCGTCGGCGACGCGGCGGAATATTTCGACCCCGGTGATGTGGGCGGCATGACCGTCGCCATTGACCGCCTGTTGAAGGACCCTGCGTTACGCCTAGAGTTGAGCCGCCGGGCGGTCGAGCGTACCAAGAAATTTTCTTGGCAACAAACCGCCGATAAAACTTTGGACGTCATCAAGGAAGTGGCGGTTTCGGGATTCAAGGGAACGGATTGACAGTGATTGCAACCCTTAGTCAACGTCTGGCCGTGCTTTTTGCCTTTCTCGCCGGACCGGTCGGGGTTCTGGCGCCTAAGGGCATGACGGTGTTGGTGGTGGGCGTTGGGCTGGCCGGTCTTGCCAGATGGGCCGGGGCAGGCTTCCAAAGGTCTTCAAGGTATAATTCACTCGTTGTTGTCCTCGCGGCACTGGCTTTGTGGGCGGCTGTAAGCGTCGCCTGGTCGTTCGAACCCTCCAGGGCGCTGTCGTTGGTCGTGCGTCTGACGGCGGTGGCGATGACCGGGGCAGGTCTTTTATTCGCCTTTTCCAGACTCGATCCCGCTTTCCGCCATCGTGCCGAAAATGGGTTGCTGGTCGGCGTGGTCGCCGGGTTGGCGATAATAACCGTTGGTTTTTTCTATGCAAAAATATCGGGAAATTCCCTATGGGGGACGTATTTCTTCGATCCCCTGACGACCCTGAATAACGGTGCCGTTGCCATCAGCCTTTTGGCTTGGCCGGCGATGGCTGTCGCTTGGCGGCGCAACCGGACAGGGGCGGTATTGGTGGCGGCAATGGCTTATGCCGGGCTTTTGTTTTTATCCAGCGGCACCGCCCTGCTGGCGCCGTTGTTGGGCTTGGTCGGATTTATTGTGGTGTGGTTTTTGGGCAGACGCGGCGCTTTGGCGTTGGCTGTGGTTATTCCCATCTTTATTTTGGCGGCGCCTCATATATTTTCTTATAGTTTTTCGGCGGACGCGGTTAAGGAAATTTCCCAAAAGCTTCCGGCCTCCGCCAAACATCGTCTTGCCATGTGGTCCTTCGCTGTCGAAAAAATTGACGAAAAACCGTTTATGGGCTGGGGCATGGACGCTTCCAGATTTATTCCCCAGGAAGACCGGCGCTTGGGCGGCAACATGGAAATCATGCCCCTGCATCCTCATAATGCATTTCTGCAGGTGCGCCTGGAACTCGGGATGCCAGGGATCATTCTCGCCGCCGTCTTTGTTGGTTTATTTTTTGCCGGAATCCGGAATGTCCGCGACCGATTCGCCGCCGCGCTCATGGCCGCGGCAGGGGGGGCTTATTTAACAGTCGCTTCTCTTTCTTATGGGATCTGGCAAAATTGGTGGGTGGCCTTCGCCTGGGCTCTGGCGGCGTTGACAAGCCTTGCTCTAAGACGATCATCATCCGGAGAATGAGCATATCCATGTCCGATCATAAAAAAACCTCCAGTCCCGAAGTCGCCGTCATCGGTTGTGGGCATTGGGGAAAAAATCTTGTCCGCAATTTCCATCAACTGGGTGCTCTCGCCTGTGTTTGCGATGCCAATGGGCAGGCGGCGGAAGACATTGCCGCCGCCCATGACGTGCGGTTCCGGCCTTTCGATGAAATTCTTGCGGATAAAGATATTCAAAGCATTGTCATCGCGACACCAGCAGAACAGCACGCCAAAATGGCGGAGGCCGCCTTACAGGCCGGGAAAAACGTCTTTGTCGAAAAACCCCTTTCTCTCAAAATATCCGATGCCGAGAAGCTTTGCCAATTGTCCGATGATTTGGGGTTGGTGTTGATGGTCGGGCATCTGCTTCAATATCATCCGGGCTTTGAAAAACTTAAGGAAATTTGTCGGTCAGGCAGCCTCGGCCGGGTCCAATACGTTTATTCAAACCGGTTGAATCTGGGTAAATTCCGGACCGAGGAAAACATCCTCTGGAGTTTCGCGCCGCATGATATCTCGATGATTCTGGGGCTTTTGGGTGACGATGTGGAAACCGTGTCCGCCACTGGGCACAGTTTCCTCAGCCACGATGTCCCCGATGTTACCACCACCCACATTCAATTCCCCAATAACTGCGCCGCGCACTTATTCGTATCCTGGCTGCACCCGTTCAAGGAACAACGTCTGGTCGTCGTCGGCGAAGAAGGCATGGCGGTGTTCGACGATTTGCTCGGCTGGGACCAAAAAATCAGCATTTATCCGCATCGGGTGGATTGGAATGGCGGCGTTCCGGTTCCATCCAAGGCCGACCGCGAAACCGTGCCTCTTGCCGAAGCCGAGCCGCTTAGCCTCGAATGCCGTCATTTTCTTGACTGCGTGGCCAGCGGCGAGACCCCGCGCACCGATGGCCGCGAGGGCCTGCGTGTGCTACGGATATTGGACGCCGCCCAGCGTTCCATCGAGACCGGAAAGAGCCAGCAGCCATGACCGCAGCTTTCATTCACACAAGCGCCATCGTCGATGAACCGGCGATGATCGGTGAAGGAACCAAAATTTGGCATTTCTCTCATGTTTCCGAGAGGGCCGCCATCGGCGCCAATTGCTCGATCGGCCAGAACGTTTTTGTCGGCAAGGGCGTTGTCATTGGGGATGGCTGCAAGGTGCAAAACAACGTCAGCGTCTACGAAGGCGTGACCCTGGAAGACGGTGTCTTCTGCGGTCCTTCCATGGTGTTCACCAACGTCATCAACCCGCGCGCCGAGATCGAGCGCAAACACGAATTTAAACAAACCCTGGTCCGCCAGGGCGCCACCATCGGCGCCAATGCAACGATCCTCTGCGGCGTCAGCATCGGGCGTTATGCCTTTATCGGCGCCGGCGCGGTGGTGACAAAGGACGTTCTCGATTTTGCGCGGGTTGTCGGCAACCCGGCGCGTCAAACGGGCGTTATGTGCGCGTGTGCCGAGAAACTTCCTGGAGGTGAATGGGCGGAGGCCGAATGCGCCACTTGCCACAGGAGTTATCGCCGCGATGGAATGGTCGTCAGGCTTTCCGAAGAATGAATCGCGCCGTCTTTCTTGACCGTGATGGAGTGATCATCCGCACAGACGTGCAGGGTGGTAAGCCTTATGCCATAACCTCATTGGATGCGCTGGAAATTTTGGACGGCGCCGAGGATGCCATCCGGCGGCTCAAGCAGGCCGGATTAGCAACCATCGTCGTCTCCAACCAGCCCGACGTAGCCGCCGGCAAGGTCACCTACGATGTGGTCGAGGCGATCAACGCCGAACTGATGGAGAAACTCGACATCGATGAAATCAAGACATGCTTTGATACCGCAGCGCCCTGTTACAAACCCCGACCGGGGATGCTCTTGGAGGCGGCTGGGAAGCATGCTATCGACCTTTCCGGAAGCTACATGGTCGGCGATCGATGGCGGGACATCGGCGCGGGCAAGGCCGCCGGATGCTTCACGGTGTTCATCGATTGCGGCTATGCGGAGATGCTTATCGACGCGCCGGATGCGACGGTCGGTTCCGTTGCCGAGGCGGCGGACCTAATCCTGTCGTTGGAGAGCAAGCGGGAGACCCTTTGATGACCAAGCCGATTGACCCCGCAAAGCTGACCATAAAAATCTTCGCCGATGGCGCCGACCTGGACGGCATCCGCGAGATGGCGGCCAATCCCATGATCCGCGGCTTTACCACTAACCCGACGCTGATGCGCATGGCCGGGGTCGCGGATTACAAGGCCTTTGCCCTTGAGGCGCTAAAAATCGTTACCGACCGGCCGATCTCGTTTGAGGTGTTTGCCGATGACTTCGCCGACATGGAGCGCCAAGCTGAGGAGATTGCCTCTTGGGGCAAAAACGTCAACGTCAAGATTCCGATCACCAATACCAAAGGCGAAAGCGCCGTTCCCCTGGTCGGGCGGCTGTCAGGAAAGGGTGTCGTTGTCAACGTGACCGCAATGTTCACCCTCGATCAAGTGCGCTCAGTCGTTGAGGTTCTTGATGTCGAAACCCCGGTGATCCTGTCCGTTTTCGCCGGACGGGTTGCCGATAGCGGCCGCGACCCGGTGCCCCACATGAAATCCGCCGTAGAGATCGCTAAGGCCATGCCCAACGCGGACGTATTGTGGGCGTCGCCGCGCGAGTTGCTGAACATCTATCAGGCCGATGCCGTTGGCTGTGGGATTATCACTGTTACCAACGACGTGTTGAGGAAACTCTCCGGTGTCGGAAAGGACCTGGATGCGTTCTCTCTGGAGACGGTGAAAATGTTCTACGATGATGCCGCCGCCGCCCGGTACAGCATCAATACCGGCCCAGTCGACGATTGACCAAACGTCATTAACCTCCCCACCTTTCCCGCCACGCCTGGGCCATCAGCACGGTCCAGATGCGGGCATCGGTGCCGGTATGCCCGGCCAGAAGCCGTTGCCAGGTGTGCCGGACTACGGCGGGGTCCAGCAGCCCGTCATCGGACAGGCGTTGTTCCGACAGCAAATCCTCGGCCCAATCGCGCAGCGGGCCTCTCAGCCAATCACCGATAGGCACGCTGAACCCCTGTTTCGGCCCGTCGGTCAGGTCGCCCGGAACGTATCGGCGAAGAACCTTCCTGAGCAGCCATTTGCCGTTGCCGCCCCTGAATTTCATATTTTCCGGCAGCGCCCAAGCAAAATCGACAATGCGGTGATCGAGCAGCGGTTCGCGGGCCTCAAGCCCGAAGGCCATGCTGGCGCGATCGAGCTTAGCCATGATGTCGTCAGGCAGGTAGGTGACGCTGTCCAGGTACATCATACGCTCCAGAATAACCTCCTTGGCGGTTCCTTCGGCCCAGAAGAGGGATACCGCCTCGTTGGCGCCCGGCACCAGGATTTCAGGATCATTCCAGGTGCTGACCAGACGCCGGAACAGGGCGTCGAAGTTTCCGCTGGTCATGTTGCCGGCCAGCCAATGCATGGTGTCGCCTTTTTGGCCTGGCGTTAATGCCGCCGGCAGGATGGCAAACAGGGCGTTCCAGGCCGAAACGGGGATCGCCTTGAAGGCCGCCGCCACCAATGGGCGAAGCGGCGCCGGGACCGCCTGTAATCGCCGCCACAGCGATCGGCCTTGAAGATAGCGGTCATAGCCGCCGAACAACTCATCACCGCCGTCGCCGGATAACGAAACAGTAACGTCTTTGCGCGCCAATTGGGAAACCAGAGTGGTCGGGATTTGCGATGAATCGGCGAACGGTTCGTCATAGATGTCTGGCAACCGGGGGATGATGCTTTGCGCCTCGGCTGAGCGGACATAAAGTTCGGTATGATCGGTGCCCAGATGCGCTGCGATGCGTTGGGCGCTTTCGGCCTCGTTGAAGGCGGCGTCTTCGAAGCCGATGGTGAATGTCTTGACCGGGCGCGGGCTCAACGCCTGCATGACGGCGACGACGGTCGACGAATCAATGCCGCCGGATAGAAACGCCCCCAGCGGCACGTCGGAAACCATCCGCAAGTCCACGGACTCCCGGACCAGGCGGTCCAATTCGTCCGCGGCCTCGTCATCAGAGCCCTGAAAGGGGCTTTTTTTGTTGGTGTTCCGGACCTCGGCCAGCGACCAATAGGTGGTCGTCGATGCGTCGCCGTCGGGGCCGATGGAAACGATGGTCCCCGGCAGCAGCTTTTCGATGCCGGCATAGATTGAAAAGGGTGCGGGGACATAGGCGTGCCGGAAATAAGCCGCCAAGGCGTCGCGGTTTAATTTCGGCGTCCAACCGGGGTGGGCACGCAGCGCCTTCAGCTCCGAGCCGAACAGCAACAGATTGCCCTGGCGTCCCCAAAAAAGCGGTTTGACGCCAAGCCGGTCGCGGATCAGGTGTAAGCTGCGCTGCTTTCGGTCCCAGAGCGCGATGGCGAACATGCCAACGAAGCGCCCGACGGCAGCCTCCAACCCCCAGGCCTCGATCGCCTCCAGGATGACCTCGGTATCGCTGTCGCCCTTGAAGCCAACGCCCCGGCCCTCCAGTTCCTGCCTCAGTTCGAGGAAGTTGTAGACTTCACCGTTGAAGACGATGACATGGCGGCCACTTGCCGAACGCATCGGCTGATGGCCCTGGGCCGTAAGGTCGATGATCGAAAGGCGGCGGAAACCAAGCGCCACGCCTGCCTCGGCATCGACCCACGCGCCGTCGTCGTCGGGGCCACGATGACGGATCGCCTCGGCCATCGCTTCGGTGCGCTGCGTCAGCGTTGCGGCATCGGTGCCGCGTGAGAAGTCTATGAACCCGGTCAAGCCGCACATGGCGGCTTCCGGGGGTGGCTACGGAGAAGGTGTCTGGTCATGAACGGGATATCAAATATATGGCTACACATTAAGGCTGAACGATCTTAATTTCAGGTCTGGCAGGCGCCCTTACGCCGCTTTTTTCACGGTGCGGCGAATTGCCGCGCCTTGCTCGGCATTTGCTTTCCCGAGATCGTACTTGATTTGTAAGCGCAACCAGAACTCTGGGGAATTCCCGAAAAATTGTGCTAGCCTCAAGGCAGTCTCGGCGGTCACATTTCGTCGTTCTCGTATAATATCGGAAATCCGGTTAGCCGGGACGCCGAGCGCCGAGGCGAGTTTATTTGCGCTCATACCGCGGGCGTCAATTTCTTCCTTAAGAAGCTTTCCGGGGTGCTTTGGAATTCTCATGGCTATTTACCCTTTGCGAAAGTTAATTATTTCAACGTCTTCGAAACCTTCTTCAGTCAGGACAAAGACAACCCGCCAAGGGTCATTCACATTAACCGCATATTGACCCTTCCGACTCCCTTTCAAGAGATGAAGATTGACTGATTTCAGGGAAGAGAGATCGTGAATATCCAACGCCGCTTCCAAGTCATCCATGCGGTCGGCCGCACGTTCTCCGTCGAGCCCCTTAAAACCCTTGGGATTTCCAGTTTCATGAACCTTGCGAGACGTGGCGTTTTTGTAATTCGCAATCATCAATAATTTAATTATATAATACGTAACACGTAAAACATATTACTAAGGGGTGTGCTGCCTGCAATATTTCGATAAGCGAAACTGCTCGCCGCCGCGTCCACTTGTGCCGTTCCCCTAACCGACGGTGCGCTCCAGGCGCGGATACACGGCGCCAAGGGTTAGCGCCCTGGTCACCATGAACAGACAGAAGGCCAGCCAAAGTCCGTGATTACCCAATGGCGGCACCAACACGTAGAGCGCGACGACGAAGGCAACCAGTGACATCGCCATGCCGTTGCGCATTTCCTTGGTCCAGGTCGAACCGATGAAGATGCCGTCCAACTGGAAGCTCCACACCGAAATCATCGGCAACACCACCACCCAGGGCAGGTATTCGCGGGCCGCCGTGCGGACGGCCTCTATGTTGGTCATCAGGTCAATCAGCAACGGTCCTATGGCAAAATACGTCAGGGTGGAGACGACGGAAAAGATCAGCGCCCACAGGCTCGACGCCTTCACCGCCTTGCGGAATCGTTCCCGGTTGCGGGCGCCGATGGCTTCGCCGGTCAAGGCCTCGGCGGCATTGGCGAAGGCATCCATGGCATAGGCCGAAAACGCCTGAAAATGAATCAACACCGCATTGGCGGCCAGCGTCAGGTCGCCCATGCGCGCGCCGATGGAAATAACCATGACGAAGGCCGCCTGCAGGCACATGGAACGGATGAAAATATCACCGTTGACCCGAACCATGCGGGCCAGCCGCTTGGGGTCGATAACGCGGCTGGGGTGTAAATGCCCGCCGACGCGCCCGAGGTTGCGACCGACCAGCCAGGCGCCCATCGCAACGGCGCTGACTTCGGAGATCAGGGTTGCCCAGGCAACGCCCTCCACCCCCCAGCCAAGCCCCAGGACAAACCACAGGTCGAGCACGATATTGACGCCGTTCATGAAGATCTGTGTCGCCAGCGCGGCGCGGGTGTTTTGGATGCCGAAGAACCAGCCCAGCATGGCGATGTTCAATAGCGCCATCGGCGCGCCCCAGATACGGATGGAAAAGTACGCGCTGGTCAGGGGCTGGACCTGGGGGCCGGGGTTGACGATCTTTAAAGACGCCCAGATCACCGGCAATTGCAGGGCGATTAAAAGGACGCCGACGGCGACCGCCAGCAACCCCGCCCGCGCCAGCCAGGCGCGAATTTCGTCCGCATCGAGGGCGCCGAAGGATTGCGCCGTCAACCCCGTGGTTCCCATGCGCAGGAAGTTGCAGCCCTGATAGATGACGCTGAAGATCAACGCGCCGACGGCAACCGCGCCCAGGTAATGCGGTCCCGGAAGATGGCCGACGACGGCGGTATCGACAATGCCCAAAAGCGGCGTCGAGATATTCGATAAAATCACCGGCCCGGCCAGCGCCCAGGTTTTACGGTTCCAGTTCTCCGCCGCCATGACCTTGTAAATCCTGCCAGAATTGAAGGCCCGAACCATGTCACGACGCGGCCGCCAAATAAACCAAAATCCCTGCAACAAAAATTAGGGTATGCTGTTCTATCCGTCGTTTCTCAAGGATATCCCTGGGAGGTGTGGATCTATGAAATATCGTGCTGTTGCCATCGTGTTGGTGGTTCTTGCCATCACCACCGGTTTCGCCGCCGCCGCGCCGGTGGAGATCAACTTTTCGCGCCAGCAATTGGAAGAAAAATGGCGGGGCCGGATTCAATCCTTCCTCGACAAAGGCACGGTTCCCCTGATTGACCTTGAATCCAGCCTCAGGCGCGAGGATGGGGAAGATTATCTGGATGACGCCTTGGCAGTCATGGATGAACTCGGTTTGGCCCTGATCGCCTTTGACGGCTATTCAGCGAAAAAGAAGGGGAAATATAAATGGGGCTATTACATCCATGAGGTCGTTAACGCCCACCCTGACCGTTTTGTTCTCGCCACCAACGGCGGCACCAATCAGAATTGGCTGAAAGGCAAAGGCGGCTTCATTGGCCAGCTTGAAGAACAGGTTCGTGGCGGCGCCTATCCGATCATGGGTGAATTCGATTTCCGCCATTACATGTCGGGCAGCCAATGCAACAAGGGCAAAACCAACCGCGACAGCGACATCCCCCTCGACGGTGAAAACGGCCAACGGGTTTTCCGGCTTTCGGCGGAAACAGGAGTGCCGTTCGCCATCCATCACGAACCAGAGGGCCATGCCCTGGATTCCCTGGAGGCCATGCTCAAGAAATACCCCAAGGCCCAGGTCATCGTCGCCCACTTCGGCCAAATCCGGCACCCGGAAAAGGAAAGCCGTTTCGGCCCGGAATTGGTGCGGCGGTTATTGTCGAGCTATCCCAACCTTTATTACGACCTGTCCACGGGCCAACCCGGACGAACATATATGTGTAACAACAAGGTTCTGGATACGGTGATCTGGCAGGGTGCCGGCCCCAGCCAATCCGATACGCTCAAAGACGAGTATAAGAATATTCTTTCGGAATTCAGCGACCGTTTCGTCGCCGGGACCGATTACGGCGGCGGGCGCTCGCCGTTGCCGAAATTCCTGCGAATGAAGGTTAAAAATCTTCGCCTGATCATGCGCGACCTGCCCGACGCCGCCAAACACAACATCGGCTATCGCAATGCCTGGAAATTGTTGACGGGTAAGGATTGGAAATGAACTTTTTTGCAGATTTTGTTGTCCTGGCGGTCTCCCTATTCCCCATGGTTTCCATGTCAAATACTTAATCCAGGAGTCATTCCCGGCGGACATGCATATTTCAAGGGTAAAAAGCAGGTCGCCACCGGAAATTTTCATCGGGTATTCAGGTTGCCGTAAGAATGCCGGGGTATGATCCTGGTTGACTCTGCTGCCTTAAATTATCCATATACCCTCAAAAGATTTCAGCATTTAAAAGAAGCCCATGTCGATTCTTAATGAAACACCCGGTTGCGCGTGTTTGACTCTTCGCGGAACCGCCCGCGCGGTAACGCAGATGTACGACGAAACCCTTAAGCCAAGCGGCCTCAAGGCAACCCAGTTTTCGGTCCTGGCGGCGGTGGCGACGGCAGGCCCGGCGTCGATGACGGTGATCTCAAAGGCATTGGTCATGGACCGCACGACCCTGACCCGTAATCTGAAACCGCTGATGGTCCGTGGACTGGTGAAGGTGGGCACCAGCGCGCACGACCTTCGCCAGCGGCAAATTGTCATCACCCGGGAAGGAAAAGCGGTGCTATCCAAGGCCTTGCCGCTTTGGAAGAAGGCCCACAGTCAGATTGTCGAGGGGATTGGTCATGCCCGCTGGCAGGGCATGACCCGGCTGCTTGAAGAAGCCATTACCCTTTCTCAATAACAGCCGCGTCTAGAGCCTATCCCATGGGAGGCCCCACATCATTAAACTTTTAGTATCCGCGCTTTGCGCTTTTTTTCTGACCCTGCCGGGTGCTCTTGCTCAAAAGCAAGAAGGTTCCGCTGGCGTGGTTGAGCCGATAATCATCAAAGGCGACATCACGATCCAACTGGAATCATTTTTGTTCCCCATCATCGCTGAGGGGGGATTTCGGACCCACACGCCGATGACTCTATTCTTGATTGTTGACGGCCAGAAAAGCGCCGAAACCCTTTGCCGTTATGTGGCCCGTGTGCGCGAGGCTGTTTCGATCCTGGTTGATCAAAACCCCATCGTTGTTTCCAATAACAAATATCAACTTGGCGACATCAATAGCCGCCTGCGACAGGCGGTCAATAAGTCATTGCCGATACCTTTGGTGATCCGCTTGCATCTGTTTCCACTGCCAAGAAAAATGGGGCAAGGCGCCGAGATTCTAAAACTGGGGGGAAGCCCTAGTAACTGCAAGGGGCTGAAAAAATTGCCCGACGAAGTGCAAGCTCTTGTTTCGGGTGACGGCCAGGAAGCAAAGACGTTCACCATCCCCAACCCGAAGGATAATCCGAAGAAATGGAAAAAAAGCTCGTTTGGATCAGCGTCTTTGGCTCCACCCGAAGCCTCCAATTTCGGTAAGGCCCCACCCGCCATTCCGACCGGGGCCATTCCGGTGCGGCAATCGGACATCAAAGCCGAGGCTGCGCCTGAGCCCGGTTCCTGCCAACAATTATCGGAAGTATGGTCACAAGGATTTCATGAGGTTTCAGGGCGCCGCTATTGGCTGGACCAGGCCTTTACGCTTGATGATGACGCCAATGGAATCGTTGATAATATCGGCTTCATCCTAAAGGCCGAGGACAGGCCCGACCTCTACATTTATTATTTCCCGGTGCAGGGCAAGCAATCGGTCATTACCGTGCCGACGCTAAGGTTGGCCGATGAACGCGGCGTGTTGAGAGCTTGCTTTGGCAGGCAAAAATTTAATCAACCGGGGGAGGGGAGCGTCGCCAAAACGGAAGCCCGCAAGCCGCCGGACCTGGCCGCAAAACCCGCCACCAATCCGGTTCAATCGACAGCCGAACACGAAAAAATTTCCAGCCCCGGTGATGACGTTTCCCATGTTCAGAAAAAGGCTTTTTTCGATGGACCGGGGCTTATTTTCATCATTCTCGCCGGCGCCGGCGTTTTGATCATCATCGGCGGCGGCATCGGGTATGCGATCGCCAAGCGCCGGTCGAACCGCCGCCGCGAGGAAAGGCGGCAAAAGATAGAACGCCGAGACGATATTAGGCGCCAGCGTCAACAGCCGTCGGCGGAGGGGAGCGACCAGCGGACGGGAGAAGATCGGCGGAAAGAGGAAGACCGCCGCGAGGATGAGGATCGGCGCGATGAAGAGGAGCGACGCCAATAGTGGCGTACGGTCCAGTTTCAGGCTCTCGGGGGTCAGGCCTTATCGGCGTTTGACAGCGCCTGCTGGTCGCGGATGCTGAACGGGATGGACGCGATATAGGCTATCCCGATCACCGACAGGGTGACCCACGGGGCGTTGATCAGTAGAATGATGACGGCTCCGGTGATCAGCATCGTCGGCAGAATCCAGGCGCGGGAAATCTTCAAATTTTTAAACGAATAGGTGGGAACGGTGCTGACCATCATTCCCGCCATGACCAACAGGACGATACCGGCGACCCAGGGGTCGCGAAAAAAACCATCGCCCAATTGAAACGACAGGGCCAAGGGCAACAAAGCCAGGCCCCCGCCCGCGGGCGCCGGAATGCCGGTGAAAAAGCGTGACTTCCAGGGCAGCGCGTCCGGGTCTTCCAACATCACGTTGAAGCGCGCCAGCCGCAGCCCACAACAGATGACAAACACCATGACCACGACCCAGCCCAGCCTGCCGGCGTCACGCATGGTCCATAGGTAAAGAATCAGCGCCGGCGACACCCCGAAACAGACGAAATCGGAAAGCGAGTCCAGTTCCGCGCCGAACTTGCTGGCGCCCTTGAGCAACCGCGCCATCCTGCCGTCGAGGGCATCCAGGATGGCGGCGATAACGATGGCCATTGCCGCATGTTCCCATTTACCGTTGAGCGCAAAACGAATGGCGGTCAGGCCCGCCGATAGCGCCAGCAAGGTCAGAATATTGGGAATCATGCGATTGAAGGACATGTCGCGAAATCTTTTCTTGGCGGCGTTTTCGTTGTTGCCCGGGGTATTCATGGTTGTGGTTCCTAGCGGATTTCACCGGCGCGGGCCGGTTCCTTGGCCTGAATATCGGCGATCACGGTCTCACCCGCAATAGCCGTTTGCCCGACGGCAACCAGCGGCATAACGCCATCGGGCAGGTAAACGTCGACGCGGCTGCCAAAACGGATCATCCCAAATCTTTCCCCGGTCTTCATCTCCTGGCCTTCGCTGACCTCACAAAGGATACGCCGGGCGACAAGCCCCGCGATCTGAACGAAGGCGATATCTTGACCGTTGGCCAGGGTTAGCCCCAGGCTTTGGCATTCGTTGAGTTCGCTGGCCTTGTCCAGGGATGCATTGAGAAATTTTCCGGGCCGGTAGTTGAGGGCCGTCACGGTGCCGGCGATGGGAATTCGGTTCACATGCACGTTAAATACGTTCATGAACACGCAAACGCGCCAGCGGTCCTTGTCTCCCATGTCCAATTCTTTCGGCGGCGGCGCCTTGTCGATCATCTGCACGATGCCGTCGGCGGGGCTGATAATCAGGCCTTCGCGTAAAGGCGTAATCCGGTCCGGGTCGCGAAAGAAATAGACGCACCAGACCGTCAGCACGATACCGACGAAGCCCAGCGCCGTCGCCGCGAAACTCAGCCCCACCGCGACGGTCGCAAATATGCCGATAAAGGGCCAACCGGCCCGGTGGATGGGAACCAAAAGAGTTTTCAACGAACACGATCCCGCAAGGTTTCTAGCCGTCGCACTTTAGTCGGTCCGCCAAGGAGCGGAAAGCACCAAACCTAGTTGGTCGCCGGCAGCGCCAGCACCTGGCCCGGATAAATCAGGTCCGGGTCTTTGACCTGTTCCTTATTGGCTTGGAAAATCGTGGTATAGCGTGTTCCCTCGCCATAGGTGCGCCGCGCCAACCGCCACAGGGAATTGCCGGGTTGGACGATGACGAATGGCTCGGGCGGCGGGTTGGCCATCTTGTCCGCCCTGGAAAACGGCATCGATACCCGGGCCGTGACCTTGTTGGCGGCGTCGATTTGGTCGGCGCGGAGGGTGTACAGCCCGGCCTTGACCCTGTTGTCCGGGCTCAACCGCCAAACCCCGGCGGCGTTGGCTTTCGCCTTGCCGATAAAATTGTTGTCCAGGTAGAGATTGACCTGCGCCCCCGGCCCGGCCCGTCCGCTGATGACCAACCGGCCATCGTCATCATAATCGACCGCCTCGACGCTAAAGCCCGATGCGGCCTTTCCCGACGGCCGTTGCAGGACGGTGCTGGCGCCACCGGAACGGGGCGTTTTGAGGACCAGGGCGCCGGTTGAGCCTTTGGCGGCGCGCCCGGCTATGTCCTTGCCCAGGTCTGGAACCACCAACACGACGACATCGCCCGACGTCACGGTCTTGCCGTCGGCAAGCCGCATGGTCAGGGTCAGTTCCCGGCTTCCCGGCGCCAGGGGGGCCTTCGGCACGAACACCCATTCCCCACGTTTATCGGCGACCACCTCACCGATGGGCTTGCCGTTATCGAGAATAATGACGGTGCTTCCAGGCACGGCCCGGCCCGCCATCACCGCGTCGCCGCCGGGATCGATGCGAACCACATCGAAACTGGGCCGCATCGGCGTGGAAACGCCGGACGTGGCGCCCGTGGCGGTTGTTTGGGTGGCCGCAGGCGTTGCTGGGGTGGCAACCTCGTCGCGCCACAGAAACACGTTGACGCCGATGGCGGTGGCGACGGCGGCACCGCCGATGGCGGCAACAATAACCAGGGGGTTGGTCTGCAAGGTGGAATCTCTCCTGAATAGAATCGAGGTGACTATACCATTTTTGATGGCCGGGTTATTTATTCTTTTTCGACTTTTTCGACTCGACCTTATTGTTGACGGCTGGCAGGGAACGCAGATAGATCATGATTGCCTTGCGGTCGGCCCCGCTTAACCGGCTGGTGGCTTGGTCAACAACTTCCCCCATTTCACTGCCGACGAAATCGCCGTCGGGTAACATGCCTGTTTGCAAAAGCTCCTCCAGGTCGGCGTCCGGCCAACGCCCGATTCCGGTCTGCTTGTCAGGCGTGATATTGGGGATCAGCCCGCCTTCGGGGCCTTGACTGGTACCGGCCAGGGCCATGGTTGTTTTTTTGCCGCCCAAGGCATCCCTGGGCGTATGGCATTCACCGCAATGGCCGACGGCGTTGACCAGATAGGCGCCCCGGTTCCATTCCTGGCCTTTGGCCGCATCGGGGCGGAACGGTCCGGGGCTAAAATACAGCGCCTTCCAGATCGGCAACAGAAAACGCCAGCCAAAAGGCGCCGTCACCTGATGCGGCTTGTTGGCCTTGGCGATTGCCGGCAGGGTGAAGATATAGGCCTTGATGTCGGTAAGGTCGGCATCGGTCATGCCGGTGTAGGACGGGTAGGGAAAGACCGGGAAATAGTGGCTGCCGTCGGGCGCGATGCCTTCCCGAAGCGCCCGGATAAAGTCGGCGTCGCGCCACCTGCCGATGCCGGTGCCCGGGTCAGGCGTGATGTTGGGGCTGTAAAAGACGCCGAACGGCGTTGCCAGTTTGCGGCCCCCGGCCAGCAACGCGCCCTTGCTTTTTTTGTCGGTATGACAGCCGGCGCACCCGGCGACGGCGAACAGGTACTTTCCCCGTTCGACGTTGCAGGCGGCAAAGGTTGGCGGCGCCATCATCAACAGCGCCACCGCCACAAGGACGGCTACGGCCAGGCCGGGAAAAGGGTTACTTCTTTTTCTCACGGAAGGTTTTATGGCAAGCCCCGCACGCATCCGTTCCCATCGCCTTCATCTGCGCCTCGAAGGCCTTGATGTCGCCGCCTTCGGCAATCTTCGCCAGTTTAGCCGATTCGACCTGAAAGACCTGAACGACTTTCTTGAAGTCTTCTGGCTTTGACCAGATTTCCTCTTTCGCCTGGGTTTCGCCGAAATCGGAGCCCTTGGGAAATAGATAGGCGGCGACCTTGGCCAGATCCGCGATGGCGCGGGAATGGATCTTCAAGCCATCGGGATAGTTGGCCTGGCCCTTGAGGATACCCGCCATCGCGCCCATGTGGCCGCCGATGGATTTCATCACGGTCTGGCGGTGCTTAATGGCGCCTTCTTCCTGGGCGATGGCAGGAACGGCGATCAGTCCGAAGACGGCGAAAGCCAAGGCGGCGGCTTTAAGGATGGGCTTGGTCATGGAATGCCTCTCTAAAAATTTCAATTCTGTGATACGGATTTTGACGGGGGTTTGGTATTGGGTCCAATCATCTTTTCGTGAACCCCATTTTAAGTAGGGGTAAGGTTTTTCCAAGTTCGAATTTCCTTACCTTCCCGTAGGGGGCGCCTTCCTATACATTACCCAAATCATGACCAGAATTTCATCCCTTTGCGTATTCTGCGGCTCCAAAAACGGCGTCGATCCGGCCCATGTGGCGGCGGCGCGGCGCCTGGGTGAGCACATGGCCGAGCGTTGCATCCGGCTTATTTACGGCGGCGGCAGCATCGGCCTGATGGGGGTGGTGGCGGATGCGGTGCTGGCCGGCGGTGGGACGGTCATCGGCGTTATTCCCCAATTCCTCAAAGACCTGGAAGTCGGCAATAACGGTGTCACCGAACAAATCGTCACCGGATCCATGCATGAGCGCAAAACCAAGATGTTTGAACTCGCCGACGGCTTCGTGGTGCTGCCCGGCGGCCTGGGCACGCTCGACGAAACGTTGGAGATCATCACCTGGAAGCAACTCCAGATTCACGCCAAGCCGGTCGTCATTCTCAGCACCGGCGGCTATTGGGCGGCGTTCGAGGCCCTGGTTAAACAGGCCATCGACGGCGGCTTCGCGCATCAAGCGGTGGCGGAACTGTATACCGTCGTCGGGGCCGTCGAAGACGTCTTCCCGGCGCTGGACGCCCAGCCCGAACCCAGGTTGGAAGTGCTGACTAGCCACCTGTGAGTCCCCTTGCCAAGGGCGGCCTCGGCCCGTACGTTGCTGTGAAATCCAGCCCTTAATCACCGGAGAACCCCCGATGTCCAAAATCAAGGTCAAAACCCCCATCGTCGAGCTCGACGGCGACGAGATGACGCGCATCATCTGGGCCTTTATCAAGGACAAGCTGATCCTGCCGTACCTGGACGTGGATCTGAAATATTACGACCTGTCGGTGCAGAAACGCGACGAGACCAACGACCAGATCACCATCGACGCCGCCGAGGCGATCAAGGAGTTCGGCGTCGGCGTCAAATGCGCGACGATCACGCCGACCCAGGCCCGGGTCGAGGAATTCGGCCTCAAGGAAATGTGGCGCTCGCCGAACGGGACGCTCCGCAACATCATCGGCGGCACCATCTTCCGCCAGCCGATCATCTGCAAGAACGTGCCGCGTCTGGTGCCGGGCTGGACCAAGCCCATTGTCATCGGTCGCCACGCCTTCGGCGATCAATACCGGGCGACGGATTTTCTGTTTTCGGAGCCGGGCCGTCTGGTCATGCGGTTTGAGCCGGACAGCGGTGGTGACGCGACCGAATACGAAGTGTTTAAGGCGCCGAGTCCGGGCATCGCGATGGGCATGTACAACCTCGATGATTCGATCCGCGGTTTCGCCAGCGCCTGCATGAACTACGCCTGCGACCTGGGCTGGCCGCTGTACCTGTCGCACAAGGATACCATCCTTAAACAATATGACGGCCGTTTCCGCGACCTGTTCGACGAGGTCTTCAAGGCCGATTTCAAGGACAAGTTCGCCGCCGCCGGGATTACCTACGAACACCGCCTGATCGACGACATGGTCGCGGCGGCGATGAAGTGGGAAGGCGGTTACGTTTGGGCCTGCAAAAACTACGACGGCGACGTGCAGTCGGACATCGTCGCGCAAGGGTTTGGCTCGTTGGGCATGATGTCTTCGGTGCTGATGACCCCGGACGGCAAGACGATCGAAGCCGAAGCGGCGCACGGCACCGTCACCCGCCATTACCGCCAGCACCAGGACGGCAAGCAAACCTCGACCAACCCGATCGCATCGATTTTTGCCTGGACGCGGGGCTTGAATTATCGGGGCAAGTTCGACGAGACGCCCGATGTCGTCAACTTCGCCGAGACGCTGGAGCGAGTTTGCGTCGAAACCGTCGAGTCCGGCTTCATGACCAAGGACCTGGCCCTGCTGATCGGCCCCGATCAATCATGGCTGAGCACCCAGGCCTTCCTCGATAAGATCGACGAGAATTTGCAAAAGGCGATGGGCTAGGGGGCTGAAGCTTGCTGGGCCACTTTATTAGAGTCTTCGGATGATGCTCTTAATCCAAACCATGCACGTTTCGATTGCCCAATCCGTTTGCTGTTGTGTGAGGCTCGGCATTTCATCTTTTCCTGGCCCATGCCCAAGTGGATTGCGAACCTTGGTGAAAAATCCTTTCAGCGCGTCAGACTCCCAATCGGCAAGGAATTTACTGCGCTTGGAGGCAAGATTGTCGATGTAGTTGTGAGCTCCTTTTTCCTTACCAGTCGTCACACCCTTTTCATCGGATATTATCTTAAGCGTACTCTCAAGGGCGTTGGCAGCATGGGAGGCGGGGTTGCGCGCCCCGGAGTCTCGAAGATCAAGCGCCTCTTTCATGTCCGTATCTACATTTTCCCACTTTGGGTCAACCACCAGTTCCCAAAACGGAGTTTCAATCTCCCGCAAGGTAAGCGCATCATCCCCGATCTGAATAAACCCATTATGATAGTTAAGGTCGCAACCCGCTTGGCGGAACCGAGTGTTCAATTCATTGACGGAATCCTGAAATTTAGAATTCATCTCCGCATTCATGGTTTTTAATGCTTCAGCTCGGTTGCCGGGAACACGTAAAACATAGGGGTTCTGTTTTAGGGCTCTTCGACGCGACAAGTGGAATCCTCGAGGCGTTCAGGCGAATGGCAAGGTCAATGTCCGCTGT
>JAQBYB010000149.1 GCA_027624235.1 Pseudomonadota bacterium
CTGGGCCATCGCCTTCGCCGTAGGCTTCGGTGTCCTTGGCTGGCTTATTTTTCCGCTGGGAGTTTCGGGAAATCTGTCACCGGTGCCGTTAGCGGCTTTACTGATCGCGGGCGCCGTTGGCTGTCTTTTGCTTTGGCGACCGGGAACAGTTCTAACGATGCCCAGCCTGAATATCATGGGATGGGTTTTGCTGGCGCTTCTTGGCGGCGTCTTTGTTTTCGATTTTCTGGAGGCCTTAGCCCCCCCGGCGGACGCGGATACGCTGGCTTATCATTTTTTCAGGCCCAAGCAGTTCCTGGAGGCGGGCCGGATCAATTTTATTCCCCAGGTCCTTGAAGGCGCCGTTCCTCTCGGGGTCCAAATGACCTACGTTCCGGCCTTGGCACTCGGCGGTGAAATGGCGCTGACGCTTTGGACCATGCTCAGCGGATGGGCGGCAGCGGCCTTGTTGTTCGTTCTTAGCCGACGCCACCTCGGCCTTAACTGGTCGTTGGCGGTGACGCTGATTTACCTGACGACGCCGGCGGTCCTGTACGGCGGCGGTAACGGTCAGGTGGAGCCGCGGATTGCGCTGTTTGTCTTGGTTTCCGCGTGGGCGGCGGTACGCGCCCTTGAAACCGGCCGCCTCCGTTATGCGGTGTTAGCCGGCCTCGGCTGTGGTTTTTTCGCCGCCGCCAAGTACACCGGGCTTTTGTTTGCCGGCGCCACCGGAGTGGTGCTTTTATTCCAGCGCCGATGGCTCGCGTATGGGGCTGTGTTTGGCGCAACCCTGATTGCCGCCGGGTTCCAATGGTATACGTGGAACGGTATGCACACGGGCGACCCGGTCTTCCCGATGCTATTTCAATGGCTGGGCCGGGACGACCTGGCCTTTTGGAACAAGGCCCATGACCTAATTTTTAAGGGAGCGTATTTCCCTGCTGAAAATCCCTTGTCTCACTCGTTTCTTTCGTTTTTTCTCTTTCCCTTCAAGGCGACGCTTGATTTTGCCAGCGTAATGGACGCCGGGCGGGTGGGGTTCGGCCCTTATGGCCTTCTCGTCTTGCCTTTTGCGGCCTTAGGGTTTTGGCGCTACCGTGACCGGGCCCGGCGAAGCCCACTCCTGATTTATGCCTCTTTGGCCTTTTTATTTTATGTCCTATGGTTCTTCTTCGGTGGCTCACAAAGAATCCGGCACCTGTTGCCGGTTTTGCCGTTGTTTTTGATTTGCGTGACGGTCGCGGCGGAGCGTTTTACGGCGGGAAAAACTCACCGGGGGCCGCTGATAGCCTCAGTAATGGCCGTCGTTATCCTGCAAATGGCCGTTCAGGGGATTTTCGCACTCAACTACTTCAAGTTTCAGATCAAAGGCGAGAGCCGCCAGGCCTTCCTGACGCGGAACGTTGATGCGTTTCCGCCCGTGCCCTGGATCAATGCCAACCTGAAAAAATCGGACCGGGTTTTGATCTCTTTCCGCCAAATACAATATTATCTAAATGTTCCCGTTTTTTATGCTTCGCCCCTTGCCCAATCCACCGTTGAATTGTTGCCGAAAAAAACGAGTGCCCAGAAACTATACCGGCAACTTCGTTCGCAAGGGGTTACTCACATGCTTCTCACCCCCCGCAGTGGCAAAACTGGTAAATCTTATCCGCTCCCTTACGAGCCCTTGTACCAGACCGGCTGCCTAGAAATGCTCCGGCATTTTGAAGGAAATGCGATTGGTTCAAGGACCCTGCCAACCATGAATTCCAACCCTCTGCCATTGGACGTCCTCAGGCTCAAGGGCGAGGGATGCATCCGTTAAGGGCGCACCGATTGTATCTCCATTCGAAACCATCTAGAAAAGAGGCCCAGTTAGAAAAGCCCCTTGGGGCAGAAAGAAATCTAATGTCGCTAAAAACCGTTTCTATCGTAATTCCCTGCTTCAACGAGGAAAAAACCCTGGAATTCCTTGTCGAACGGGTTTTGGCCTCCGATACGTGCGGTTTGGAAAAAGGAATCATCATCGTTGATGACAAATCGCAGGACAGCTCTTTTGACAAAGCTTCGGCGCTAAGCGCCGCCCACCCAGAAATTTCCGTGTTCAAACACGAAATTAACCGCGGCAAGGGGGCGGCCATGCGTACCGGGTTTGAGAATGCCAAGGGCGACATTGTCATCGTCCAGGATGCCGACCTGGAATACGACCCCGGAGAATATTTCAAGTTGTTGAAGCCGATCATCGACGGCGAGGCGGATGTCGTTTACGGGTCCAGGTTCAGGGGCGGCGACAGCCACCGCGTACTTTATTTCTGGCATAGCATCGGCAACCGGTTCCTCACCCTTTTGTCAAACATGATGACCGACCTCAACCTCACCGACATGGAAACCTGCTATAAGGTTTTCCGCCGGGACATTCTAAACAAGATAACCCTGACTGAAGACCGTTTCGGTTTTGATCCGGAAATCACCGCCAAGGTCAGCCACCTCAGACCGGCGCCTCGCATCTACGAGGTCGGCATCCGATATTCAGGACGCACCTACGAGGACGGCAAGAAGATAGGCTGGAAGGACGGTATCCGCGTTGTCGTCAGCATCTTGCGTTACAACTTGTTCCGCTGAGCACGCCGTAGTGCCCGACGACACCAACTATGACGCCTGGGATCTGGAAGCCCTTGCCGACATTCCCAATTACCAGGAATGGATCATCAGCGCCTTCCGGCCTTATCTGGGTGGCGATGCGGTTGAGATCGGAGCCGGAATCGGCACCCTGTCCAAGCGCCTGCTTCCTCACGTGACGCGGCTCGATCTGGTAGAGCCGGCGGCGAACCTAGTGCAGTGTCTAGAAGACGAATTCGTCGGCCTGGACAATACAACCATCGTTCCCAAGACCCTCGGGGATTACCTGTCGAGCATACCCGAGATCTCCAAGGACAGCGCCATTCTGGTCAACGTTTTAGAACATATCGAAGATGACGCCACCGCCATGGCGGGGCTATTCCGGCTTCTCAGGCCCGGCGGACATCTTTTAATGTTTGTGCCGGCCCTGGCGATGCTATTCAGCGCCATGGACACGGCGCTGGGACATTACCGGCGCTATGGCAAGGCGCAGTTGGCGGGTCTCGCGCGCCAGGCCGGATTCGAAGTGGTTTCGGCGCGCTACTTTGATGCCCTCGGCGTCATTCCGTGGTGGGTCGTCTACACCCTCGGCGGCAAGACCCGGTTCGATCCCGGCGCGTCGAAGCTTTACGACCGCCTGGCGGTACCGGTGGGCCGGGCGCTGGAAACTTTGATCCCGCCGCCTCTCGGCAAAAATGTTGTTCTCATCGCCCGCAAACCCGCCGCCTTGAAGGGAACCGCGCCATGACCAGGGTCACCGTGCTGGTCCCCGCCTATAACGAGGAGGCGACCATCCTCGAGCTACTGGGCCGTATCG
>JAQBYB010000003.1 GCA_027624235.1 Pseudomonadota bacterium
GCCCCCGGACGTCCCGCCGCCCGAACTTTCCGAGCCGCTGCCCGGAGAACCGGTGCTTTGACCCGACGAGGAGCCTCCCGAGGAACCGGGGGAAGAGCCGAGCCGCGACAGGCCAAGGTCTGCCTGGACCTTGGAAACATTATTGGGATTGGTGAAGAACGTGACGGCTCCGATACGGCCGTATTCCTGTATCGCCTTAGCCAGTTGAAAGCTTTTCGCAAATTCAGCTTGAGTCAGGGAAAGGTTTAACGCTAACCAAGGCGTGCTGATGGTAAGGAGTTGGAAAGGCCGGATCGTAAAAGGCCAAAGCCTAAACGGCCAGAGGGTGAAGTTGCGGAACTGGACGGCAAATCTGTTCTCCCACGTGGCTTTATTTTTGTGCTCTTTAAAAAATTTTACCGATGGCGGGGGAGACTGGGTAATGCCTACGCCTCCAAGCGCTTGCCCGGGCGTGGCGCCGATGGTGTTGACCTGATTGATGACATCCTGCGTGTTCGTGGATGATGTTCCGCTGTCGGTTGATCGTGCCGAAAAGCCCTTTAAATTTTCGGTTGGGGAAAATCCAAGCGGGGGAGTCGTGGCGTCGCTAGCTCCGCTTGCGCCCTGGCTATCGCCGCCGCCACCGTCACTGCTGCTACCGCTGCTATCACCGCCACCGCCGCCACCGCCGCAGGCACAGGCCCCCCCGACGAAACTCAAAGAATCAACAGCGGCCATCGGGCCCACTAGAACGAAGGCAACCAAGCAAACAGCCGCCAAAACTTTGGCGCCGAAGGGGCGTAAGACTTTAACCAGTGTATGCACGACCACCTCGCTTGATAGGGTGGAGAGCGTGGGGCGAAGCTTTTAGTCTCCCAGACGTTGACCTTTTGCCGATTACCCCCTGAAAGCTTTATGGATGACAACCGATAAAGCGGGCGCATGGAATAGTATGTAGTCTTGATGGGTTGTTGGCTGGACGCCTGGACGGACATCTCACCTGATCAGCGCGACCCCGGGATGAGGCTAAAACCAAAACGGCGCACCGATGAGGGTGCGCCGATTTGGCCGCTTGGTCTTATATATAGGAAGGTCGGCTTACTTTGATTTTTCTTCGGAGTCTTCGGCACTCTCCTCGGTGGCCCCGTCCGCTGCCGCGTCTTCGGATTCCATCCGCGGTGCGGCGCCTTCTTCGAAGATTTTTGCGGCTTGCTCGACAACCGCTTCATCGGCGGCGAATTCGGCGTCGTTCTCGCCGGCCTTAGAGGTCATGGCGGCCTTGGCTTGATCCGCATCGGTGCCGACCATGGCGACGCCGGTTTTGGTCTGGGTATTGGCTTCGCCCACGGAACGGGCGATGTTGGCGACAACCGTGATCCTGACTTCGGGATGCAGCACCACCCTGACGTCGAAAAGGCCGAGGGACTTGATCGGATGCGCTAATTCAATTTGTTGGCGGGTAATCGTGAACCCGGCTTCGGTGACGCCATTGGCGATATCCCTGGCATTGACGGAACCATAAAGTTGCCCGGATTCGCCCGCTTGGCGGATCATGATGACGGAAAGCCCGTCCATCTTTTTACCCAGTTTTTCGGCTTCGCTGCGGTTCTCCAGGTTGCTGGTTTCCAATTGGGCGCGCTCGGCCTCGAAATGCTTTTTATTGGCCTCGGTGGCGCGCAGCGCCTTTTTTTGGGGCAGCAGGAAATTGCGGGCAAAACCCGGTTTGACATTAACCACATCGCCCATCTGACCGAGCCTGTTGATCCGTTCCAGTAAAATGACTTCCATCGTGTTTACTCCTTAATCCCCGTATGGGGTTTTCTGTTCCGGGCGCTGCCCGGAGGTTAATCGTTATCGTTTGAGGGTCCGTCCAATAACCTGCGAAGCCCGCTCCATAGCTCGAATATGCCAATTCCGGCGACGATCAATGTCGCCCATCCCGATATCACCAGGATCATGTAGAAAGCCACCAGCACCATCGTGGTGTAGGCCGTTCGCCGGGCCCAGGTGTGAACCACGGCCAGCCCTAAAAAAAAGAACGGGACGGCCAGGATCATTGCCAGGTTGCGGCCGGTATACTCCATTTCCCCCGATCCCATCAATGCCAATAGTGCGGCGGCGATCATCGGCCAGGATATCCATTGCGGAAGCTGAAGGTCGGCATAGGCAGGTGTCGGTCGAAGGGGGTTGCCCCACTTGACCAAAAAACCCTGCGCCAGGGTCGCGTTGACGACGGTCATGATCATCCATGAAACGCCGATGGCGCCGGGAAACAAAGGCGTCAGAATCTCGACCATCCTGGCCCGTTGGTCGGGTTCCCATTGCGGCGCCATCGCCTGTAAAAGATTCTCCAGGTTGGTTGAAACCAGAGCCGACAAGCCTTCCCCGCCGCTATGACTGACCACCGTTGCGGCCACCAACGCGGCGGCAGCCAGCATCGTCAGCCAGCAAAGAGTGTCGCCGGCGGGGTACCAATCGACGGCACCTCCGGGGCTTCCCTGGGGGCGCTGTAACAGCATTTGGCGAACCACCAGCCAGGCCGGGAGGATCTGGGTGATGCCAAAAATCGCGGCCGCCAAGCCGCCGCCGATCAAGCCCGCGGCCATAAAGCCGACGGCGCCGCTGATGGCTATGGCCTGGGGGCCGAGACCAAACCCGGCCATGAACAACGGCAGCTCGGCGAAATAGACCAGCATCATCGCCCCCGGCGCCCGGCTTAGAAAAGCGGTAGCGGCGAAAGCGCCTAAAACGCCGGCGCCAATGGCGATCAGCGTTTCCTTAGGCATGGTTTTATCCCTGATATGTTCCGATGAAATCCAGATGAATTCCCCGATATGCTCCCCGGGGCGTCTTACTTGATGAGATAGGGAATCAATGCCAGGAAACGGGCTTTTTTGATGACCCGGGCCAATTCGCGCTGTTTTTTAGCCGATACGGCGGTAATGCGGCTGGGCACGATCTTGCCGCGTTCCGAAATATACCGGGACAGCAGTTTGGCGTCCTTATAATCGATTTTCGGCGCGTTTGGCCCGGAAAACGGACAGGACTTGCGGCGACGGAAAAACGATGGACGCTTGCCGTCGGGGCTATCGTCCCCGCCGGCTCGGGGTCCGCCACGAGGGGCTCCACCACGAGGGGCTCCACCACGAGGGGCTCCACCATAAGGGGGGGTCATTTTTCGTCTCCTTTATCTTTGGTCTCGGCGTCATCGGCGTTTGCATCTTCAGCCTCAGCCTTAACCTCAACCTTCGCCTCAGCCTTAACCTTAACCTCAACCTTCGCCTCAGCCTTAACCTCAACCTTCGCCTCAGCCTCAATCTTGGGCTTGTCGTCGGAATTGGCAAAGCCTCGGTCATCGCCGTGGTCGCTGCGGCGGGCACGATCATCGCCGCGTTCCTTGGCACGCAGCACGGCGGACGGGCCTGCCTCAAACTCGTCGACGCGGGTCACCAGATGGCGCAGCACGTCTTCATGAAGGTGCATTTGGCGTTCCAGCTCCTGAATGGCGACGCCGGTAGCGTCGATATTCATTAGCGCGTAATGGCCCTTGCGGTTTTTCTTGATCTTGTATGCCATCGACCGAAGCCCCCAGGACTCTTTCTTCGGCACGGTGCCGCCCTGGTCGGTGATGATTTTTTCGAAGGTTTCGGTCAGGCCGTCAGCCTGGGCCGGGGTAAGGTCTTGGCGTGCGATAAACACGGTCTCATAAAAAGGCACGGTATTACTCTCCCTTTGGATTATCTCAACCTCCCAGGACTGATTCTAAAAGCCTGGGCGGGCATAGCCGGGACCATCCCGGCAGGAAGCTTTTTAAAGCGCGCGCACTATACAGGTTTGCCGGGACCAGGCAAGCGCTGAAAAAGCCTTGGTTCAGACTGAAACTGAAGACGGCTGGGCCTTGACAGCCGCGCCGGGGCGGGCTTTACCTGCCAACCTTCGATTGTTTCAAAAAGGTGAACCATCAATGACGCGAGCCTTTGTTTACCCAGGCCAAGGCAGCCAGGCCGTCGGCATGGGGCGTGATGTGGCTGAGGCCTTCCCCTGTGCCCGCGAGGTGTTTGAGGAAATCGACGCGGCGCTCGGCCAAAACCTGTCGAAACTGATGTTCGAAGGCCCCGACGAAGAGCTGATCCTGACCGAAAACGCGCAACCGGCAATTATGGCCGTCAGCTTGGCGGTGATGCGGGTGCTGCGGTCCGAGGGCGGGATGGACCTGGCCACGACGGCGTCTTTCGTTTCCGGCCATTCACTGGGGGAGTATTCGGCGCTGGCTGCCGCCGGGTGTTTTTCCGTTGCCGACACTGCCCGGTTGTTGAAAACCCGTGGCCGCGCCATGCAAGAGGCGGTTGCCGTCGGCAAGGGCGCCATGGCGGCGTTGATGGGGCTCGACCTGGAAGACGTGATCGCGATTGCCGCCGAGGCGTCCACAGACGGCGTTTGCGCCACCGCCAACGATAATGCGCCGGGCCAGGTGGTGGTCTCCGGCGATGTTGCCGCGGTCGAACGGGCAATGGAAATTGCCAAGGAAAAAGGCGCCAAGCGGGCGATGCTGTTGCCGGTTTCCGCGCCCTTTCATTGCCCCTTAATGGCGCCCGCCGCTGAAGTTATGGCAGGCGCCCTGGCCAGGGTGGCCATGCAGCCGGTGACGGTGCCGCTGATCGCCAACGTCACCGCGGCTGAGGTCACCGACCCAATGGACATCCGGAGGCTTCTGGTCGAACAGGTTACCGGGATGGTGCGTTGGCGCGAATGTGTGCTTACAATGAAGGATAAAGGCGTCGATCACTTGGTTGAGGTCGGTGGCGGCAAGGTTCTGGCGGGACTGGCGCGCCGGATCGATAAGGAACTCAGCGCCGTTTCCGTCGGCACGCCGGACGGTATCGAAGAATTTCTGAAGGGGCTTTAAAGGGTTTCCATGTTTGATTTAACGGGTAAATGCGCCTTGATTACCGGGGCTTCGGGCGGCATCGGCGGCGCCATTGCCCGTGCTTTTCATGCCAACGGCGCCCGGGTCGGGCTGTCGGGCACCCGCAAAGACGCGCTCGACGCGCTGGCCAAGGATTTAGGCGACGGCGCTTATGCGCTGCCTGCCGATCTATCTTCGGCCGACGCCCCCGGACAGTTGATCAAGGATGCCGAGGCGGCCATGGGCGGGGTCGATATCCTGGTCAACAACGCCGGGTTGACCCGCGACCAACTGGCCATGCGGATGTCCGACGAGGATTGGAGCCAAGTCCTGGACGTCAACCTGACGGCGGCGTTTCGGTTGTCGAAGGCGTGCCTGCGGCCGATGATGAAAAAACGCTGGGGACGGATCATTTCCATTACCTCCATTGTCGGCGTCACCGGTAATCCGGGTCAGGCCAATTATGCGGCGTCGAAGGCGGCGTTGATCGGGATGTCCAAATCCATGGCCCAGGAGGTTGCCAGCCGGTCGATTACGATCAATTGCGTGGCGCCGGGATTTATCGCCACGCCGATGACCGACGCCTTGAGCGCCGACCAAAAAGAAGCCATCACCGGGCGCATTCCGGCGGCAAGATTAGGAGACCCCGACGACATCGCCGCGGCTTGTGTATATCTGGCCAGCGAAGAGGCGTCCTACGTCACCGGCCAGACATTGCATGTCAACGGTGGAATGGCGATGATATAGCGCTGAATTCTTATGCAGGAGACCACTGGCCAAGGCAAAAAAAGTGTGTTACGTAGCGGCATATTCCCCGGGAATGAACGAATTTCAACAGTAAATATGTCAAGGAATTAAGACTATGAGTGACGTTGCTGAACGCGTTAAAAAGATCGTTGTTGAACACTTGGGCGTTGATGAGTCCAAGGTCTCCGAAGGCACCAGCTTCATTGACGATCTGGGGGCCGATAGCCTCGATACCGTCGAATTGGTCATGGCCTTCGAGGAAGAATTCGGATGTGAAATTCCCGACGAGGAAGCCGAAAAAATCCAGACCATCAAAGACGCCATCACCTTTATTGAATCCCAAAGTTCTTAAAGCTTGACCGAGTTGCACCGGACGGTCGGTTTGTTTGTTCCGGTTGCTTGTCCCTGCAAGTGTTCTTGTTGCTTTTTGTCTTCGATTTGCGAGAAACCATGAGACGTGTGGTCGTAACCGGAATGGGCCTCGTTACCTCCTTGGGGGTCGGGGTCGAACACAACTGGAAGAACCTGCTAGCAGGGAAATCCGGTATTGGCTCCATTCAATCCTTCGATACCAGCGACCTGTCGGCCAAGATCGGCGGCCAGGTGCCTGTCGGTGATACCGCCGATGGCCTTTTTTGCATCGACGATTGGATCGGCAGCAAAGAACAGCGCCGCATGGATGATTTCATCGTCTATGGCATGACCGCGGCGATCCAGGCGGTCACCGATTCAGGCTGGATGCCGGAAGCCGAAGAAGATCTGTTCCGCACCGGCGTCATGATCGGCTCAGGCATCGGCGGCCTGAATGAGATCGCCAAAAACGCGGTCATGGCCGAAACCGGCAAAGTGCGTCGCATCAGCCCGTTTTTCATTCCCGCCTGCCTGATCAATCTGGTCTCCGGCCATGTGTCGATCAAATACGGTTTCAAAGGCCCCAATCATTCCGTAGTGACGGCGTGTTCCACCGGTGCGCACGCCATCGGCGACGCCGCCCGGATTATTATGTGGGACGATGCCGACGTGATGATCGCCGGCGGCACCGAGGCCGCCATCTGTCGCCTCGGCATGGCCGGGTTTTGTGCGGCCCGGGCGCTGTCGACCAACTTCAACGACACCCCCGAGAAGGCATCCCGGCCGTGGGACAAGGACCGCGACGGTTTTGTCATGGGCGACGGGTCCGGGGTTGTTGTGTTGGAGGAACTAGAACACGCAAAAGCGCGCGGCGCCAATATCCTGGCCGAGGTCGTCGGCTACGGCATGTCCGGCGACGCCCATCACATCACCGCCCCTTCCGAAGACGGCGACGGCGCCCAGCGCTGCATGTCGGCGGCGTTGAAACGGGCGGAAATCAACCCGGAAGACATCGATTACGTCAATGCGCATGGCACCTCGACGCCACTGGGCGATGAAATTGAATACGGCGCCATTCAAAAGGTCTTCGGCAACGCCTCGCAGGATATTTTCATGTCGTCGACGAAATCGGCGATCGGCCATCTTTTGGGCGCCGCCGGCGCGGTCGAGGCGATATTTTCCATTCTTGCCATGCGTGATGGGGTGGCCCCGCCGACCTTGAACCTGGACAATCCTTCGGTCGATGGCGGCATCGAACTGGTTCCCCACACGCCCAAGGAACGCCCGATCAAGGCAGTGTTGTCGAATTCCTTCGGCTTCGGCGGCACCAACGCATCACTTGTTTTCAAGGCGTTCGACTAAAGTCTAAACTGGCTCATGGGCCGCACCCCAAAAATTATTTTGTTTTTCCTCATCGCGCTGGTTGTGACCGGTAGCGGCGTTATGTATTGGGGCAATGCCCAGTTCAAACAGCCGGGCCCGTTAGCCACCGATACAACCGTTCTTGTTGAGCGCGGCGCCGGCATCAATGCTATTGCCCGCGACCTGAACCGGGCAGGGGTTCTTGCCTATCCGCTGGTGTTTCGCATCGCCGCCCGGCTTTCGGGGACAGGCAAGCCGCTGAAGGCCGGAGAATATGCTTTCCCGGCCCGGATCAGTCCCGAAGCGGTGCTGGCGCTGCTTCGGTCCGGACGCACGGTTATCCGCCGGGTGACCTTCGCCGAGGGCCTGAGCACGGCGGAAATCCTGTCCCAATTGGGGCGCACCGAGGGGCTCACCGGCGGCATCAATTTTGCCCCCGGCGAAGGAACGCTGTTGCCGGAAACCTATCATTTTTCTTATGGCGATACGCGCCAAGGCATTGTCCGGCGGATGACCGACGCGCTTCAAGATATGCTTTCCAACTTGTGGAAAAACCGGGTCGAGGGATTACCGCTGAAATCGCCGAAAGAAGCCCTGATCCTGGCCTCCATTGTTGAAAAGGAAACCGCCCTGGCGGTCGAACGGCCCCGCATCGCCGCCGTTTTCATTAACCGCTTGAAAAAGGGCATGCGGCTGCAATCGGACCCGACCGTTGTCTATGGCGTGACCGGCGGCAGGCGTCCTTTGGGCCGGGATTTGTTGCGCGGCGACTTGAAAACGCCGTCGCCTTTTAACACCTATCTGATCGGTGGCCTGCCGCCTGGGCCGATCAGCAACCCCGGCGCCGCTGCGCTTGAAGCCGTGCTCAGGCCGGCGAAAACCCAGGATTTATACTTCGTCGCCGATGGTACCGGCGGGCATGTGTTCGCGAGCTCCCTGGCCGCGCACAACCGCAACGTCGCCAAATGGCGGAAGCTGAACCGGGCCAGGCAATAGGCGGCTCCCTACTCGGACATTTTCCGGGCTTGGCGTTGCCAAAGTTCGGCGTATAGGCCTTTTTTACTCAACAGCTCGGTGTGAATCCCGCGTTCAACGATGCGGCCCTGGTCGATCACCAGGATGATGTCGGCGTCGACGATGGTCGATAGGCGGTGGGCGATGACCAGGGTGGTGATGGTGGTGCCGATGTCCTTGAGACAAGCCTGAACGCCCTGTTCGGTGGTGCTGTCGAGCGCCGAGGTGGCTTCATCCAGAATGAAAATGCGGGGGTTTTTCAAGAGCGCCCGGGCGATGGCGACGCGCTGTTTTTCGCCGCCGGAAAGCTTCAATCCGCGCTCGCCGACCCGGGTCGCGTAGCCATCCGGCAGTCCTTCGATGAAATCGTGGATATGGGCCGCGCGCGCCGCGTCCTCGACTTCCCTTTGCTCCGCCCCCGGTCGCCCGAAGCCGATGTTGTAGCCGATGGTATCGTTAAACAGCACCGGGTCCTGCGGCACCACGGCGATGGCGCCGCGCAGGCTGTCCAGGGTCAGGGTGCGGATTTCCCGGCCATCGACGTAGACGCCGCCGGCATCGGGGTCATAGAATCGGTAGAGCAGCCGGGCGATGGTGGTTTCTCCGGCGCCGGTGGGGCCGACCAGGGCGACCTTGGCGCCGGGCGGGGCTTCGAAATCGAGGCCGTTCAGGGTCTGCAACCCGTTTCCGTAGGAAAATTTGACGTTCTCGAATTGAATGGCGCCGGGGCCATCCGGCAAGGCGAGCGCTCCCTTGCGGTCCGGAAGGTCCGGCGCCTCATCCAGCAACTCGACCAATTGTTCCAGTTCGACCAGGGACTGCTTGATCGACCGGTATAGATTGCCCAATCGCTCCAGCGGCCGGACCAACTGCAAAAGGTAGGCGTTGACCAGGACCAACTCACCCAGGCTCATGGTGCCGGCCTCGAGGCGGGTTGCCGCCAACATGAAGATCGACAGCATACCGCCGGTCAGGAGGGTCATCATCAGAAAACCCAGGAGACTGCGGTAGGTGAAGGCGCGGACGGTCAAGCGCTCGACAACGGCGAGGCTGGTGTCATAGCGTTCGGCGACAAACTGTTCGTTGCCGAAATACTTGACGGTTTCATAGTTGATCAAGGCGTCGATGGCTTCGCCGTGGGCCACGGCGCCCTTGGAAATGGCCAGCCGTTGGTGCTTGCGCAGGCGGTCCGATCCGACAATCAACACCACCACGTACAAAACGATGGTCGCCAGCAGAACAAGGGTGAATACATAATCCAGGCGCACCAGCATGAAACCGGCGACGAACAAAATTTCAGCGGCGAACGGCAAAATCAAAAAGACCGCATCGAACAAAAATTCCCGCAGCCCCCTCAGCCCGTTATCCATGACGCGGCTGATCTCACCGGTATTGCGGGTGAGGTGGAAGCCCAGCGACAGCCGCAACAAGTGTTCGCTGGACCGCAGCGCCAGGGTGCGTTGGGCGCGTTGTTCGATCGGCCCAAACAGCATCCAGCGGGCTTCGTTGAACAGTTTCGATAGCCAATAGGTAAACACATAAGCGGCGAGGATGGTGGCCGGCGCGACCGCCCATGTGGGGATGCCCGGACCGCCGGAAAAAGCATCGACGGCGGCGGCGAAAAAGTTGGGAACAATGGCGTTCAACGCCGCCGCCGTGGTCAGCAACCCCAGGGTCAACAGGAACCGGTTGCGGAACCGGCCTTCGCCCCAGGGCAGGACGGTCATCATCAAGCGCAGCGCCGAATAGCTTTCGCCGTCACTGGACTTAGGTGGTTTGGTGGTTTCCAACCCTCAATCCTTTTTCGGCAGCCGCTTGAACAGCGCGTCCGTCCACGCCGGGGGACACGCGCCTAAAAACCACGCCATCGCGTACATCGGCCACGGGAAGGCGATCCGGGCTTGGTCTTTTTCCAACCCCTTGCGGATGATGCGCGCCGCCTTGCCGGCGTCCATCAGGAACGGCATCGGGTAGATGTTTTTCTCGGTCATCCGGGTGCGGACGAAGCCGGGGCAGATCACCGACACCCTGACGCCGTCGGCGGCGAGCCAGCCGCGTAACCCCTCGCCATAGTTTTTGACCGCCGCCTTGCTGGCGGCATAGGCGGGTGCGCCGGGCAGTCCCCGAAATGCGGCTACGGAACTGACGATGGCGATTTGGCCTTGGCCGCGTTTGCGCATCGGCGTGATCGCCGGCCACACGGTGTTGAGGACGCCGGCCAGATTAACCGCGAAAATATCCCGCGCCTGTGTCTCGTCTTCACCGCGCCCGCCGCTTCCCGACGAGGTGCCGGCGTTGGCGATGACCAGATCAAGGGAGTGTTTGGCGTCGATGCCTTTGATCCAGCGCGCCATGGCGTCACGATCAGCGACATCAATAGCCTTGGCCTCGACCTCGGCGCCGAAACCACGACACGCCTTGGCGATATCGTTCAGGCGCCCCTTGTCGCGACCGCAAAGGGCCAGGAACCGGCCCGGCCCGGCGTAATCGCGGGCCAGGGCCTCGCCGATGCCGCTGGAGGCGCCGGTAATCAGAATGGTCGTGGGGGGGGTGATTTTTTTGGCCATGATGAATGAACTTTAGGGCGAATTGAGCCTGCTGGCGAGTGGGTTCAGGTTGTTGCCGCCGCTGACCCGGCGTATAAAACTAGTCAGTATCATTTCGAGGCAAGATTTTAACGGGGGCCGCGTGACGATTTCATCAATGACCGGTTTCGCCCGCGCCGAGGGCCGCAAAGATGCCTATTCGTGGACGTGGGAGATTAAAAGCGTCAACGCCAAGGGCCTGGATGTGCGCTGCCGCCTTCCCAATGGTTTTGAGGCACTGGAAAAACCGCTCCGGGACCGGGCCGACAAACACCTAAAACGCGGCAACGTGTCGGTGGCGCTGACCCTGCGCCGGCAAGAGGGAGAGGCCGGCGTCCGGATCAATCACGCGGTGTTGGAAAAATTGCTGTCGGCGCTACCTGAAATCCGCAAGCAAGTTCCCGATGCCCTGGCCCCCAGCCTCGACGGCCTGTTGGCGTTGCGCGGCGTTGTTGAGCCGGTCGAGGAAGACCTGGGCGATGAGGACCGCGGCGCGCTGGAAGCCGAAATTCTAAACGACTTCGGAACGGCCCTAGCGGCCCTAGCGGCGATGCGAGATGAAGAAGGGGCGCGGCTGGCGGACGCCCTTAAAGCCCGCCTTGATGAAATCGCCGGGCTCTGCGCGGAAGCGGAAAAGCTGGCGGCGATGCAGCCCGACGCCATCCGTGCGCGTCTCAAGATGCAGATTCAGGCGCTGTTGGACGATATTCCCGCAATCCCGGAAGAACGCCTGGCTCAGGAGGCGGCGATTCTGATGACCAAGGCCGATCTGCGCGAAGAACTGGACCGCCTGCAGGCGCACCAGGAAGCGGCGCGGGATTTGATCTCCGCCGATACCGCCATTGGCCGCAAACTCGATTTCCTGTGTCAGGAATTCAACCGCGAAGCCAACACGTTGTGTTCGAAGTCCCAGGACATCGATATGACCCGGATCGGGCTGGACCTGAAGGCCGCCATCGAACAATTACGTGAGCAGGTACAGAATATCGAATAAGGCTTTTTAGCCTTTTCTAGCCTAGCTTCTTCGTAACTTTACATGCGTGTAAAGTTAGCAAAATAAACATGTTATCATCTTATATAGTTTGCGCTTGTCCGATGTAATCCGGTTTGACGTGTGTAGCTACGCAAGCACGGCTGGACTCGATATGGCAATATTGGGAGTCGTTTAGAAAAATATTAGCCGTACCGCAAGCTTTCAAGCATTGGAGTTAAATGCTTTTCATATCGTTTCCATGATTGAACGGAACTATTGTAAATTGGCCTTCGCACTTGTGCGGCGCTTGCCGTCGCAACCGGCCTGTCTGTTTTATGGAACTCTAAACAAGCATTATCCCACTCAAGGCCGCAAAATTCCAACAGAGCTTTTGTTTGCTCAGTTTGGTCCGCGACCATGTCTTCATAGTTGATGTCATAGATGAAGTCTGGGATCACGCTGTGCCAGTGTTCCATTAAGTCGGAATACAAGTTGTAATATTTCCCAATCTCACACAGGTCATAGGCATAATAATGCCCCCTAGCCGGAAAAAAAGATTTAAATAAGGATAGGCCGTTGTCCGCAGGGTTGCGCTTACAGTGAATGATCTTTGCATTGGGCAGGGCTAGTTTGATGATCCCCAAATAGTTCCGATTATCCGGCATTTTGTCCGTGATAAATTGAGCTTGGTCAGAATGGTTGCGAATTTCTCTGATGTATTCAGTTCCCAGCCACGTAAAGTCGGCATCGGAAAAGTTCTCAACACCATCAGGATATTGTCGATCACCAAAAAATTTTGAAATTAGTCCGCTCAAAGTTGATAGTTCTCCTGCGCCATGAAGATCAGGGTGACTAGCCAGGACTTGTTCCACCAATGTCGTTCCCGAACGCGGCAGCCCAACAATGAAGATCGGTATTTTATCCTGCCCCCCCTTGTTTATGAGCGGCAAACAAGGACGGAGAAAAAATTGACTTCAGTTTTTCCAAAAAGCGGGCATCGTCCTCGATTGAGTAACTGAAACTTCCCCGTTTTATGGCGTTTCCGGTGGCAAAATAATCGAACGCTTCGTCATATTGTTGAAGATCCTCAAAGGCCTTTCCGAGGCCAAATGCCAAATGCATTCGTTCTTCATTGCTGATGCCTGACTTTGCGTAGGCATTCTCCATAGACCGGACGTTATCGTCATATTCGGAATATTTTATAACGACGGAAAGGTGCCGATGCGCCTCAGCGTAATCGGGCTTGATGGCAAGTGCCTGGTGATAGCTTGCCACGGCCTCGTCCAGTTTCCCTAGGTCTTTAAGAGCATTGCCCAGGTTGGAATGCGCCTTAGCAAAATCAGGCTTGATGGCAAGTGCCTTGTGAAAGCTTGCCATGGCCTCGTCCAGTTTCCCAAGATCAGTAAGGACAGTGCCCAGGTTGGAATGCGCATCGGCGGAATTGGGCTCGATGGCGAGGGCCTTAAGATAGCATGCCACTGCCTCGTCCAGTTTCCCCAGGTCTCTAAGAGCATTGCCCAGGTTGGAATGCGCCTCAGTGTAATCGGGCTTGATGGCAAGTGCCTTGTGATAGCTTGCCACCGCCTCTTCCAGTTTCCCAAGATCAGAAAGAACAGTGCCCAGGTTGGAATGCGCATTGGCGTAATTGGGCTCGATGGCGAGGGCCTTGTGATAGCTTGCCATTGCCTCGTCCAGTTTCCCCAGGTCTCTAAGAGCATTGCCCAGGTTGGAATGCGCCTCGGCGTAATTAGGCTTGATGGCCAGTGCCTTGTGATAGCTTGCCACGGCCTCGTCCAGTTTCCCCAGGTCTTTAAGAGCATTGCCCAGGTTGGAATGGGCATCGGCGTAATTGGGCTCGATGGCGATGGCCTTAGTGATGAGATCAACGGCAAGGTCGCTTTTCCCCCCTTGAGCGGCAATCACTCCAAGCAAATGCAAAGCGTCAGGTTGGTTGGGGTCGGCCTGCAATATCTGTTGATATAAGCTCTCCGCTTCAGACAGGCGACCTGCGCTGTGATGCTGCATAGCGAGGCTTAGGGTTTGATGGCTGGCTATAGAATGATGATTAGGAGGCCTGCTTGCTGCTTTTTTGGCCAATTTTTTTTGACGGCGCTTTTCCGCTCTATTCATTATTCTTCCTAAACAATGCCCCTTGAGATGCTGAAACAATAAACAACCTGGCAGGAATTGCGAAGGGGGAAGTCCGATTGAGATGCAGTGGATGCCCCCCACCCAACGGCAACACGATGGGCAAAAATGCGGTTACAATGCTCAAAAGATGCCACACATTAGCTATCCCTAATGGGCTGTTCATGGTTAATAAGCGAAGTCCCAGCCACCCTTCGAAAGGCCAGCTTACGGGGGCTAAAGCGGTCACTCAATGTCCGTTATTGCCACCGCGCATCCACCTACATTGAAGAGCGCGGGCAGCAAGCCGTAGTCGATAATTGATAGGCATAACTTTACACGACCAAAAAACACCCTGTGGTTCAAGAGGCATATTTCATAAGGGGGGAGGGGTCATATCTTCAAGCCATGTGTCCCCCGTCTCGCTCTCCTTACATCGCTGTAAAGTTTGGAACAGCAAGAAGTAAATGGATGGCTACCTTGAAGGGGAAGTTTCCTGAGAAGGCCAGCTAGTGGTTAGGCCTGCGAATGCCAAAGCACGCCGATAATGCAGGACATTTTGTGTTGGCTAAGACATGAGTGCTAGTACAGTCTGTCAATCAGCCGTGATGGGTTGGTTGCCAAAGCGTATTATGTAGCTAACCGTGTAGTTTTCATAGTACCTAGGTTATAATATATTGATAATAAAAGAATATATTAGAATATTACGAGCAGGTGCAGAACATTGAGTAACGATAAAAATTCCCCCGTCGTGACCATTCCCAGGCGCGGCCTGATGCTGGTGTTGTCGTCGCCGTCGGGCGCCGGCAAATCGACGATCTCGAGGGCGTTGCTGGAACGCGACACCGATGTCATCATGTCGGTGTCGATGACGACCCGGCCGATGCGTCCGGGGGAGGTCGATGGTAAGGATTATGTCTTCGCCGACCAGAAAACCTTCGATGACATGGTTGTGGGCGGCGAGTTCCTCGAACACGCGACGGTGTTCGAGAATTCCTACGGCACGCCCAAGGCGCCGGTGGAAAAATTATTGCGTGAAGGCCGGGATGTGTTATTCGACGTCGATTGGCAAGGCACGCAGGAACTGGCGCAAAATGCAGCCAAGGACCTAGTCAGTATCTTTATCCTACCGCCGTCCATAGAAGAGCTCGAACGCCGCTTGATTGGCCGTGGTCAGGATTCTGATGAGGTGATCCAAAAACGTATGGCCAAGGCTACGTCGGAAATGAGCCACTGGTCGGATTATGACTACATCATCATCAACGAAGAAGTTGATGAAAGCGTCGCCAGGGTCGAGGAGATACTCACCGCCGAACGCTTGAAACGTACCCGCTACCCAGGAATGGTGGACTTCGTCCGGGGCATGGGGGTCAGTCAGTAATCGCGCTTTATTTGCCGCAGGCGCTTTATTTGCCGCAGGCGCGGGCAATCGCGCAGAACTGTTGCACCGATAATTCCTCGGCCCTGGCCGTCGGCGCGATCCCGAGAGCGTCAAAATCCAAATTCAGCGGCTTCAGGCTGGAACGCAGCATCTTGCGGCGTTGGCCAAAAGCTTGCGCGGTGACCTTCTCAAGGCTTGCCCATTCGGCCGGCGCCAGCGGGACAGGCCGCGGGATCAGGGATACCAACGACGAGGCGACCTTCGGCGGTGGCGTGAAGGCCTGCTTTGAAATGTTGAACTCAAAGCGGACCTCGCATAACCACTGGGTAATGATCGAAAGCCGTCCGTAGGTTTTGCCCCCCGGTGCGGCGGTCAGGCGTTCGGCAACCTCTTTCTGGAACATCAACGTCAGTCCGTCGAAGGCGGTGATCCGGTGAAGCCAGCCCAGCAGCAACGGCGTCGCGATATTGTACGGCAGGTTGGCGACAATCCGACGCGGCGCCGGAACCAAGGCTGCGACATCGATTTCAAGGGCATCGGCCTCGATAATTTCGAGGCGATCCGGATACCCGTCCTGCAATTCCGCCAACGCGGCGACGCAGCGACTGTCGTGCTCGACAGCAACGACCCTGGCGGCGCCGGCATCCAACAGCGCCCGGGTTAAACCGCCCGGACCCGGCCCAATTTCGATGACGTTGGCGCCGTTCAGGTTTCCCGCCGCGCGGGCAATGCGGGCGCATAGGTTGAGGTCGAGTAGGAAATGCTGGCCCAGGGACTTCCGCGCCCCAAGGTCGAACCGTTTGATGACGTCGCGAAGCGGGGGAAGGCCGTTCATGGCGTTCCTAGGGATTTGCGGAAGCGCGGTATCGGACCATTGCCGCCGCCAGGTCGAGCGCCGCCAACAGGCTGGTTTCCGACGCCTGGCCGGTGCCGGCGATATCAAACGCGGTGCCGTGGTCCGGCGATGTGCGGACAAACGGTAACCCCAGGGTAACGTTGACGGCGGTTTCAAAGGCCACCGTCTTGATCGGGATCAAGGCTTGGTCGTGATACATGCAGAGCGCCGCGTCATAGGTGTCGCGGGCCTGGGGCGTGAACAAACTGTCAGGCGCAATCGGCCCGAAGGCGTTAATGCCAACCTCGGTCAGCGCCGCCACCGCGGGCGCAATGATTTGGTCTTCCTCGGAACCCATGGCGCCGCCTTCGCCGGCATGGGGGTTAAGCCCGGCAACCGCGATACGCGGATGGGGCAGACCGAAGTCCCTTATTAACGCCGCATGGGTTATCAAGCCGGCTTCGGTGATGATACCTGTATTCAGGGATTTAAGCGCTTCGACGAGGCTTTGATGAACGGTGACCGGGACAACCCTGAAACCGCCCGCCGCCAACATCATCACCGGGATTATATTGTCGCCGGCCAGAGCCGCCAGATATTCGGTGTGGCCGGGATACGGGAAATTTGCCGCATACAGGGTTTTCTTGTGGATCGGGTTGGTAACGACGGCGCCGGCGTCGCCGGACATAACCAAGCGGACTGCCGTCTCGATCGAGGACAGCACCGCCGGGGCATTGGCCGGGTCGGGCTTGCCGGGAACGGCCGCGACGGACAAGGCGTTGCCCAGGACGGGCAGGGCATGCGGGAATACATCCCTGGCCTCGCCCGGTGATTGAATGATCTTGATGGCCGTCATCACGCCAATCCGACGCGATAGGTCCGACAAACGGCCGGGGTCGTCGATAACAAAAAACGGCGCCGTGCCGTCGCTACGTCCGGCCCAGGCATTAATGGTGATCTCGCCACCGATGCCGGCAGGGTCTCCCATGGTCAAGGCCAGGGGTAATGCTGTTGCGGTCACTAGCGGATCTCGATGAAAGCGGTTCGGCGAATGTCGCGCAAATATTGTTGCGCCAGGATCGACAAGCGTTCACCGGTCAGCCGATTGGCGATGCGTTCGCGAAGGTCTACATTTGCCAAGTCGGGAGACTTTGGTTCATCGCGCCGACAAATCATCAATACAACGACACCATCGGCTGTTCTAAACGGTCGGCTGGCCTTGAAGACGGGAAGCCCCCTGATCATGGTCCTTTGTTGGGGCGCCAGGGAAATGGTTTTAATGTCTCCCAGATTGCCGGAAAGGGGCGACTCGAATACTTTGGCGGACTTTTCCAAGTCGGTGCAATTTTTCGCATTTTCGGCGGCAATTTTGGCGCCTTCCATGGCGTCATCTACGATGGCGGGGTCGGCGCCTTTTGGGATTGGCAGGAACAGTTGTTGTAAATTGACCACGGCGGAATCGACTTTGGTGTCGCCTAAGGCATTGGCGGTACGCTGTCCAATGAGAAACAGGATGGCATATCCGTCGATGGTGCGAATGGGCGGTGATACCTGGCCCGGCTTCAGATTGACCATGGCGTTGTCATATTCGGCACCCAACTGACCGAGCTTATTCCAACCCAGATTGCCGGCATTTTCGGCGGTCGGGCTTTTTGAGAAGTTTTGAGCCAATGCGCCAAAGATGGCTCCTGCCCGGACCTGCTGGATTAACCGCTCGGCCTGGGCAAGGATTTCCTTTTCCTTATCCTGGTTATTCACGGGCAGGAAAATTTCGGCGATATTGTATTCTGGCTTGCCCTCATTTTTTTTCATTTCGGCTAACACCCCGTTGATTTCCTCGTCGGCGATGATAACCGTCGAACGAAAACGTAAATTGACCAGTTGATTCCAGAGCTGGCTGGCCCTGATCTGGTTGGTCAGGGTATTTTCTTCGATCTGCCTATTGGCCAGAAAGGTTTTCAGTCCCCCTTTGCCCAGTTTATTGCCCTTCTCCAATTTTTCTACGGAGGCCTGAACATCTCGTTCATCGACTTTGATTTTAAGCCGCTTGGCCTCTTGGCGTTTTAGCTCATCGTCAATTAGCGACTGCAGAACCTGGGGGGCCAAACGTGTCCGGGTTTCAGGGGTATTGGGAAGGCCCGTAAAGATCGTGACCAGGCTTAAGCGCATGCCAAGGTCATAGACGGTAATGACTTTGTCGTTGACCACGGCGGCAATGCTCAAAGTGTCCTGCGCCCGGGAGACCGGCGTCAGCATTAGAATAACCAGCACCAGTGCGCAAATCGACAACCGATTCATGATCAAGCCTGTAAGTTCCAAGGAACCGAAACAATTTTTAATTTTTTAGAAACGGTTTTCATCTCGATCTTATTTTTGGAAAATATTCGTACGGATTTCACCCAGTGTCTTCAGCGTGACGTTTAGGGTAACTTGATCCGTCGGCCTTAGGTCCCGGTCTTCAAAGAATGTTCGAGATGCTCTTGTGGTTAAGACGACACATTCATTTTCGTAAATCAACGAGGCGCCATACTGGCGCGCTTCTCCGGCGGCAATATCCCGTACGCCTGAGAAGCCTGCTCGCCAGAACTTGTTGAGCTGGGAATTCACTGAGAAATTGATTTCTTCGCGGCCTGAAAATTCACTGTCCTCCTGCGATTCGAGAAAGACATAACTGGCGTTGGCTTTTAAAGCCGGCACGCCTGCGGAAAGTGTCGCTTCGTTCCGTTTCGGGGTGAAATTATCGCTGGCGAAGCGGGTCCGGTAGAGAAGATTTAGATAAGGCCCCGGTGTAATATGGACCCGCCCGACAATGTCAGAAAAATTATCTTCCAGGCCCGATCTGGAGGGAAAGGTATCATCGGATCTGGGCCGCCAGGATTGGCCGAGGAAGAAGGTCGAACTTCCGCCGCCTTTGCCGTAGGCGCCCCACTTGAGGCCATAGGAGAGGCGCGGCCCGCCCTCCACCCTGTCGAGACCGGAAAACTTGTTGGCGGCGAATAGGTTGGTGTCATCGAACTCCAACTCGGTGCTGTCTTCGTTGGGTATCTTGGTCGAGTTGCCGCCGTAGGGACTGTATGTCGCAGCGGCCACCGGTTCGAGGACTTGACTGATATTGCCATCCGTTTTGACAAAGGGAAGCCGCCAATCGAGCATGACCTGGGGGTGGAGGCGGCCGCTAACGCCGTTAAAGTTAGCTTCTCCATCCCGTTTCAGGTGGTCGACTTGATAGAGATTACCGTTGAGCGAAAGTGACAGCTTATAGGCATCGCCGAGCGGTCCCATGAAGGGTAATTGCCAACCCGGCTGGACCGATAGCCGGCGGATGTCGGTGCCTTCATGACGGGCGATTGCCAAAAAGTTGACGTCCAACACCGTTTGGCCGCCATATTTATCGGGTTTACCCAGGTGGTTGAAGTCGATCAACGGCAGGACGAGGGGCTCAAGGTCGGCGTCGTCCGTCGACCGCAGGCCCTGGAAGGCATAACCGTTGGCGGAAAAATAATTGCGCCCGCGGAATCCCTCGACAAAAAGCCGACTGTTGAGAGAGTTCGGGGATCCAAACCCATAGCGTCTCAGGTACGTATCGTCGGTGGCGCGGTTGATGTCGAACCCGCCCCGCCAAGTATTGTCGAAATCAAACCGGCCCTCGCTTTTGATATGGGCTCTGAAGTCTTCGTCGTCATCGCCGCCGATGAGGCTCGCGGTGGCGTCAAAAGTGCCGTTGCGGAATCGTTGACGATATTCCCCGATCATCCCTGATCCGCCATCGCCGGTGACGAGCGCCGTGATGGTTGCATCCCGGGTCGGATCGATATTGATGAAATAGGGAACCTGGGTGACGGAACCTAAGTCTGAAGACCGGCCGAAGGATGGCACCAGAAGACCGCTTTGGCGTTTAACCGTCGGGTCGGGATGAGACAGGTAGGGCGTATAGGCAACCGGTACGCCTAAGACCTCAAGCCAGGCATCACGGTATTCGATGGTCTTGGAATTCTTGTTATGAATTATTTTCACCGCCTTAATCTGCCACAGGGGCGGGCGCGTCGGGTCGTTCTTACACAGGTTGCACGGTGAATAAACGCCTTGGCGCATTTCCGTGACGTTTCCGTCGGATCGTCTGGCGCCGGTGGCGGCGATGCGGGAGCGATCGGTCAGGATGATCCCCAGACTTTCGATGAGGGCATCCTTGAGATCACCGGAAATCTGCATTTGGTCACCGAATAGCTTCTCGCCTCCCGGCTCGCTCAATTGAATATTACCGGCCGCCGTCACGACGTCTGATTTCTGGTTATACAGGATGCGGTCGGCGATCAGCTTCCGTTGACCGTGGATGATTTCGACGTTGCCGGTGGCGGTCACTAAACCATTTTCCTGATCAAAACTGATGTCATCGGCGCTCAAGTGAACAGGAAGGTCGAGTTCAATCTGCCCGGTGGTCTCAGTTGGTCCGGCGGGGGTGGGTAGCGTTTCTGAGGCGTCCTTGAGTGAAGAAGGCGGCAGCGGCGGGGCCGCCTTCGGTTCGGCGACGACAGGGGGGACAACAGGGGTGACGGGCTGGGCCAGGGCCGGGACCGGAATCGGGACTGCCCCTGGACCAGGAACAGGCGTCGGTCGGGACGGCGCGTTGGCGTTATAGGGGCCTGGATACCACAACGTCCCCAAAGGTTTTGTGTTCAGCACCGGCGGTAGTGGCTGAGATTGAGGCGGCGCCGGTTGTGGGTCGAGTACGGGTGCCGGCAAGGGCTGGGTGACGGTGGAATTGGGATTGTACACGCCCGGATACCACAGTGTGCCCAACGGTTTGTCCTGGCGAGAAATGGCCGGGGCCGGCTCCGGAAATTTAACGTCCGCCGGGTATATTGCCGGCGGGTTCGCGGTCGGCGAAAGAACCGACTTAGGCGCGCCGATCGGGGTTTGGTAAGGGCCGGGATACCACAGCGTTCCTAACGGCTTGCTCGGCGTGGCCGCGCTGGCGCCGGGTTGCGTTGCCGCCTCGGCGACGTCGGAAAATCCCCATGCGCAGGTAATGGCCAACAGGACCGAAGAGGTTAGGTGATGTCCCAGGCGGCGGCGCATGGCTTTACTATCCGTCCTCGAGATGCAGCAAGGTGGCTAGACCCAGCAAGGTGGCGACGCCTGACGGAGTCCAGGCGGCAAGGGTGACAGGGATGCTATCAGATAAACCCAAGGCGAAGACAATGTCGGAGAAAAAATAAAGAATAAATCCGGTCAGCACGCCGCCGGCGATAATGTAGATGCCGCCACCTTGGCGGGAATGACGCAGCGTGAAGGTGGCGGCAATCAAAACCATCGCGCACATCAGAAACGGTGAGGCCAACAACGAGTGCCAGTAAAGTCTGTGTCTGACGGCGGAAAATCCTGCTTTTTCAAGAGTTCCGATGAAACCGGAAAGGTCCCAAAAAGACATCGTCTCCGGCGGCGCGAAACTATCCTGAATCCGGTTGAGCGTCAGGTCGGTGGCCAGCCAGTAATCTTTTTCGAAGCGGGGTTGTTCATTCGGGATATGCACCCAGGCGTTGGTGATGTGCCAGAACCCGTCTTCCAGGCGGGCATATTCCGCATCGATGCGTCCGGCGAACTGGTCGTTGCCTTTGTAGTTGAAAACGATGACCTCTCTGAGTTCAACATCCTTTCCGGCTTGCAGGATGAAATCGGAATGCACCACCGATTGTCCTTCGGTATTGGCTTGGCGGAGCCATAGGCCGGTTTGCGACAGGGCAAGGAAGCTTTTTTGGCCTTTCAGGTTGACCGCCTCAAGGCGCTCATAGCGGGTGATCGTCGTTGACGCCAGCGGGTTGAGGATTCCGATCTGGAATAAACCCAACAGGAATGAAATGCCGAGGACCGGCAACAAGAATTGCCAAACCGAGACCCCGGCGGCTCGGGTGATGACCAGCTCCTGGGTTCGCGTCAACCGCCAGAACGCCATCATGCCGCCGAACAGGATGGCAAACGGAAATGTCTGCTGGGCCATATGAGGAAGCTTCAGGAGCGCCATTTCCATGACCAGGGAGAACGGAATATCTGGCTTGGCGGCGGCTCTCCGCATGAGCTCTACCGTGTCGAAAAGAAAGATCAACAGCAGGAACAAGCCAAACAGAGCGGTAAAGCTCAGTAAAAAATTGCGGCCGATATAGCCGGAAAGGGTGGTCGATAGGCGCACGGGCTTATATCCCTTCCATCTCAGACCGTGACCGGTTCGGTACTGGGTGTACGACGGCGTTGATTTCCAACCAGGAACCCATAGCCAAGAATGATCGGCGCCAGGGCCAGGGCGTAGAGTAACGGGATCAGGTCCAAATTCTTGGCGATCAGGTTTTCCATGCCCAAGGCGCCGCCTTGCAGGGCGACCATAATGGCGATCGCGAGAATGACTTGGCGGGACTGGGTGCGGCGGCTGAAAGAACTGGAAACCAGACACGCCAATCCGATCAAGGTAAAGCCAATGGCCGATAGCGGTGATGCCAGCCGTTTATGGCCTTCGACGATAAATTTGCCGAATTCCTTGTCGTTCATTGTTGGTTCGGCCTGTCTGATATTGAACAATTCGCCCAGGCTTCGCTCGCGGGGTTCGCGGTACCGCTCACCGACTTTTTCGGCGCCGGACGAGAGGTCAAAAACGTAGCGGTCGAAATAGAGGATCGACATTTTATTGGTTTTTTTATCCACGGATTGTCGATTGCCGTTGAACATCACGACCCGGGCGCCTTCTTCGGTGTTGACCATCGCCCCCTTGCCCGCCATCAGCGTGAAGGGGCGGGCCTTGTCGCGTTGATCGTGGACTAAAAGCCCCAGTAATTGCCCATCATTTGTGCGTTGGCGCACGTACACGGTGATGTCTTTGCTGACCGGGTTGAAGGTGCCTTCGCGCAGCAGGATGTGGCTGTAGTTGTAGCGAATGTCCCACTGCATTTCGCGGAATTTTTTATACGACTGCGGCACCAGTTGCAGGTTCAGCGCATACCCGAAGACCATCACGATCAACGCTAAAATCAGCGCCGGTTTGGCCAACGCAAATTGGCTCAGGCCGGCGGCCCGCATGACCACCAGTTCCCGGTCCGTAATCAGTTTGGAATAGGTAAATACGATCACCGTAAACAGGGCGATCGGCAGCACGATGACCAGGAAATTCGGCAACAGAAGAACGGTCAGGTAAACGAACATCCCCCCCGAAAGCCCACGGTTGACGATCATTTCGATGAATCGAAGCGACTGCGAAAGCCAGATGATGCCGGTCAGACCCGAAGTCACCAGAATCATCCCCACGATCAACTGCCGCAGAATGTATTTTGTAAAGCCGTTCATAGCCCGGTATTTGTAGTTGAATTTGGCTAAAAATGTGTGAAAAAAGCCAAAAAATCAAGGACTAACGATATTTAGTCCGATCCGAATGATAATCGGGGTTCTAGTTGCCGTCGGGTTTGAATCTGCTGACGGCATTCCAACCACGGGTGACGGTGGCGGCAAGGGACGCCGCCTGGATCAGGAATTGATCGGCAAAAAACCGGGCAGACACAATTTTTGCAGGGAAAAAGTCGCTCCCGTCTTGACCTCCACCGCCTTGGCTCAGGTGGTTCTCGGCGGCCAGCGCGGCGCGGGCCATCATCCAGCCACCGGCGACGATGCCGAACAGCCGCAAATATGGAACCGCCCCCGCGGCCACGGCATCGGGGTTTTCAGGGTGGGTTTTGACGATCCAGTCGGTGGCTTCGGAAAGCGCCCGGACAGCGTCGGCCAGGGCCGCACGGATGACCTCAAGGTCGTCGCCGGATTTTTCGCTTAAATCACCATCCAGGGCCTGGATGTCGGAAATCAGGGCCTTGGCGGCGACGCCCTGGTCGCGGGCGACCTTGCGCCCGACCAGGTCCAAGGCCTGAATGCCGTTGGTGCCTTCATAAATGGCCGTAATCCGAACATCGCGCAGGAATTGCGGAGCGCCGGATTCCTCGATGTATCCGGCCCCGCCAAAGACCTGGATGCCGGTGTTGGCGACATCGATGCCGGTATCGGTGCTCCATGCCTTGACCACGGGGATCAGCAAATCGACGAGCGCTTGTTTTTCCTGACGGACCGCTTCTTCGGGGTGGCGTTTAGCGGTATCAAGGGCGGCCGCGGCGTAATAATCCAGCGCCCGGATCGCTTCGGTCTGGGCGCGCATGGACAGCAGCATGCGTCGAACGTCCGGGTGGTGGTCGATGGAGACGGCGGTGTCGCCGCCGCCCTGGAGCCGGTCGGCGGCATAGGCCCGGGCATGTTGATAGGCGCGCTCAGCAACGCCGACGCCTTCAATGCCGATGGCCAGACGGGCATTGTTCATCATCGTGAACATGTATTCGATGCCCCGGTTTTCCTTCCCCAACAGATAGCCGACGGCGCCGCCGGTATTATCGGCATCGTCGCCGAACGACATCACGCAGGTGGGGCTGGCGTTAATCCCCATCTTGTGTTCCAGGGAAACGCACCGGAGGTCGTTACGCTCACCCAAAGCCCCGTCGTCCTTGACCAGAAATTTCGGCACCACGAACAACGACAATCCCTTGATTCCATCGGGGCCGTCCGGAGATCGGGCGAGGACCATGTGAATGATGTTTTCGGTGAAGTCCTGTTCACCGTGGGTAATGAAAATCTTCTGGCCGGTGAGTCGGTATGATCCATCGGCGGCATCCTTGACCGCCTTGGTCCGCACCTTGGACAGGTCGGACCCGGCCTGGGGTTCGGTCAGGTTCATGGTGCCGGACCAAACGCCGGACACCAGTTTTTCCATGAACACGGCCTTCAAATCATCGGAGCCGTGGACGGTCAACAGCTCGACCGCGGCCTGCGTCAACGTCGGGCAAATGGCGAAGGCCATGTTGGCGGCCTGCCAGATTTCAAACGTTGCTGCTGTCACCAGATAGGGCAGGCCCATGCCGCCGTATTCGGGATCGAATGGAACGCCGTTCCAGCCGCCTTCGACGAAACGGGCATAGGCTTCGCGGAACCCTTTCGGGGTGCGGACGACGCCGTTCTCCAGGACGCAGCCCTCTTCATCGCCGCTTTTGTTGAGCGGCGCCAGAACCTCGGACGCCAGTTTGCCGGCTTCTTCCAGGATCGCGTCGATCAGGTCCGGCGTTGCTTCCCCATAACCGGGAAGTTTGGAAATGCCGTCAAGGTCCGCCAGTTCGTTCAACACGAACCGCATGTCAGCCAAAGGTGCTCGATATTCGCTCATCGCTTCATCTGAACACCAACAGCCGGGGCGTGTCCAGTCAGCAAGTCTTTAAGTCCTGTCGCGGGTGAACACCCAGGTGTTGCCTTCTGAAAGATCGCGGCGAAAGCCGTAGCCGTCCACGGCGAAGGATTTTAACTGTTCGGGGTCCTCAAGGCGGTTATTGATGATGTAGCGCGCCATCGCCCCCCTGGCCCGTTTGGCGAACATGCCGAGCACCTTGGCGACGCCCGACTTAACCTCCTTGAACACCGGCGTGATGACCGGCCCAATGAGGCTTTTTTCATGGACGGCCTTGAAATATTCCACCGACGCCAAATTGATGACGCTTCGGTTCGGTTGCTTGGCGGTCGCTTCGTTGATCGCCGCCGTCAATTGTCCATCCCAAAATCCGTACAGGTTTTCGGCCTGGGGCGGCTGAAACCGGGCGCCCATCTCCAGCCGGTAGGGTTGAATCAGGTCGAGGGGGCGGAGCAGCCCGTAAAGGCCCGACAGAATTCTTAAATGATTTTGGGCGAAATCCATATCGGCGGGCTTCAGGGTCTTGGCATCGAGCCCGACGTAGGTGTCGCCGTTGAACACCCATGCCGCCTGCTTGGCGTTGGCCAGCGTGAACGGCGTCGAAAAGTCCTGGAACCGCCGGAAATTGAGGTCCGCCAGCTTGTCGCTGAGTTTCATGGTCCGGCCGAGGTCGGCGCGGCTGAGGCGGCGCGCCTTCTTAACCAGGATGTTGGCCTTGTCCAGAAATTCCGGCTGGGTATGCTGCTGGGAACGCGGTTCGGTGTCGAAATCGAGTTTCTTGGCGGGGGAAATCACGGCGAGCATGAGGCGGTGTCCATGGTGTCGGGCAGGGCGGGTTCGGCTTTGATATAATACCGTTGCCGCCAACCTTAAAGGGACAAAATATTGTGATCACCGTCTATGGGCTAAAAAACTGCGATACCTGCGGCAAGGCGCTCACGTGGCTTGACGCGGAAGGGTTGGAACACCGCTTCCACGATGTCCGCAAGGACGGTGTCGGGGTAGATACGATCCAGGGTTGGATCACCGCCTGTGGCTGGGAAACGGTCCTCAATAAACGCGGCGCCACCTGGCGTGGTTTGGATAACGCCGAAAAGGATGTGGTTGATGGGACCAATGCGGCGGCCCTGATGGCGGCCCATCCGGCGTTGATCAAACGCCCGGTGTTCGAAATAGGTGGTCGCGTCATCGTCGGCTTCAAGGATCAACAAAAAACGCAAATCAAGGGTGGTTAGAGAACCTTGCCGGGGTTCATGATGCCCTTGGGGTCGAGCGTCTGCTTCAGGGCTTGCATCAGCTCTAACTCCACCGCCGAAGTATAGCGTTTGAGGTCGTCACGTTTCAGCACCCCGATGCCGTGTTCGGCGCTGAAACTGCCGCCCATTTCGTGGACCAGATCATGGACCAGGCGGTTGATTTTTTTCCATTCGGCCAAAAAGGCTTCGCCGTCAGCAGCTTTCGGCTGGCTTAGGTTGAAATGAATGTTGCCGTCGCCAAGGTGGCCGAAGGCGCATACCCGGACGCCGGGGATCTCTTTCTCGACGATCTGTTGCGCGCGGACCAGGAATTCCGGCACCTTCGACACCGGCACCGAGACATCGTGCTTGATGCTGGCGCCGGCGGTGATCTGCGCCTCGGGAATGGTTTCGCGAATACGCCAAAGCTCCGCCGCCTGGGCGCCACTGGCGGCGATCACGGCGTCTTCGACGATGCCGTCTTCCATCGCCCCGGCTAGAACCTGCTCCAGGGCATCTTTGATGCCGTCCGCTCCTGACAGTTCGATCAAGGCATAACAATCGTGCGCTGCCTCAAGCGGGTCTTTCAGTCCGGGGATATGGGTGACGGTGATATCCAGGCTTTGGCGGCTGATGTATTCAAAGGCGGTCAGGGCGTCGCCGGCCTCAGACCCGGCGCGCAGGAAAAGCCGAAGCGCGTCGTCGGCGTTGCCAAGGGCGGCCAAGGCGGTTTCGCGGCTTTGCGGCAGGGGATACAGCTTCAAGACGGCTGCGGTAATGACGCCCAGCGTTCCTTCGGCGCCGATGAACAGATGTTTGAGATCATAGCCGGTGTTGTCCTTGCGCAGCGCCTTCAGGCCTTCCCAGACGCGGCCATCGGGCAACACCACCTCCAGCCCCAACACCAGATCGCGGGCGTTGCCATAGCGCAGTACCTGGACCCCGCCGGCGTTGGTGGCCAGATTGCCGCCGATCTGACAGCTACCCTCGGCGCCCAGGCTGAGGGGGAACAGCCGATCCTCGGCCGCGGCGGCGGCCTGGACGTCGGCCAGGATGCAGCCGGCATCGACCGTCATGGTGTTGTTGGCCGCATCAATGTTGCGAATCGAATTGAGCCGGGACAACGACAGGGCGATGCCGCCTTCTGGCACGCCGCCGCCGACCAACCCGGTGTTGCCGCCCTGGGGAACGACGGCGATCCCGGCGTCATGGCAGATCGACATGACTTGCGCGACCTCATCGGTGGACGCCGGGCTGACGACAAGGTCGCAGTGGCCGTGCCACAGACCACGCCGTTCGGTGACATGGGCCTCGATGCGCTCAGAGTCCGTGGACCAGCCCTTTGGCCCGACGGCGTCCTTGATGGCGCTTGAAATTGTTGCGGTGAGAGTCATTGATAAATTTGATATATTTCCGGGGCTGGCCAGTGCTTCTGAAGATGGGCACGAAACGAATTGAGAATAAAGGGCTTCCGCCGTGGACGCTACCTTCAGAATTTTTTTATCGTGACCTTCTCGGTCGCGGTATTTTTTTACCGGGCCTGGTCCAGGCCGCCGGGCAGGATACATCCCGTCAATTTACGCTGATAATCCCAGATTTAAACGTTTATCCGTTGAGTATTCGATTCAAGGGTGACGGCACCGCCTACAAGGGGCATCAGGCCTACTGGTTGTTGGACCCGTGGTTCGTTGGCGGCAATGGTAAGATGGTCCGGGGTTGTCTCGACAAACTTTACCAGGATTGCATCAAGGCCTTCGGACCAAATGCGCGCACCGAGGCGCTACTCAAGGCGCAATGTTCGCGGGCGGCGCAATGGCGGGTTTCCGATACCTTCAATGCCAACGCCGGCGACAACAACACAAAGTGGACCATCTATAAAACGAAAAATTCGAAGCTGATGAATTCGGTCGAATGTCTCAGCGACACCGACGGCAGAGTCACCGGTAAACTAGGCTGCCGCAACATTACCTTCCGTCCGAATATCAAGATCAACCTGCTTTTCGGCCAAGACAAGTCGCGCCAATAGGTTGGGCGGCGTTTCGTCGCGGCTTTCCCGTCGGCGGTAATATGGTATGGTCTGGCCCATGATTGCGTTAACCGACCAGCGTATCCGATTCCTGTTCCTGAACGTCGGCCATTTTGTCGATCACCTGTTCATGCTGATCTTCGCCAAGGCCGCTTACAGCGCGGGCCTTTCCTTCGGTTTGGCCAAGGACGGCGCCTATGCTGAAATGATTCCCTATGGGGTGCCGTCACTGGTTTTGTTCGGTGCCTGTGCGCCCATTGCCGCGCACCTGGCCGATAAATGGAGCCGCACGGGAATGATCGCCGTGTTTTTAATCGGCATCGGGGCGGCGTCCATCGCCACCAGTTTCGCGACAAGCCCGCTCGAGATCGGCATTGGTCTCGCCGGGATCGGTATGTTCGCCGCCATTTATCATCCGATCGGCATCGCCATGGTCGTCGAGGGCGGCGGCAACGTCGGCTGGCGGCTTGGCGCCAACGGGGTGTGGGGCAACATGGGCGTGGCGGCGGCACCGCTGATTACTGGGTTCATCCTCGCCGATTACGACTGGCGGCTGGCCTTTGCTTTGCCCGGGGGCATCGCCATTCTCATCGGGATCGTGTTTGCCGTCTTTGCCAGAACGGGCCGCTTGCGCCCGCCGGAATCGTGTCCACGGGAAAAGGCAATGGTCGGCTTCATGCCCGGCTGGAAACGGGCGCTGTTGGCGCTGGCAATGGTGTCGTCCGCCGGCGGGTTCCTTTTTGGCTCCTTGACTTTTGTCATCCCGCGCATGTTCGAGGTCTCGATGCCTGGTATCAGCGTCGATGTTGCCGTGACCGGCGTGTTGGCGGGCATCGTCTATGCCGTTGCCGCCTGGGCACAACTCGGCGTCGGGCGCATCATCGACCACCGCCCGATCAAGCCGGTGTTGTTGACCATCGCGCTGGGACAGCCGGTGATGATCGGGGTGATGTCGACGCAAAGCGATTACGGGCTTCTGGCCGCGACGGTGCTGGCCTTGGCCTTCGTCTTTGGCCAAATCCCCATCACCGATGCGGTGATATCACGCTACGTGCCGGATATCTGGCGGACCAAAGTGATGTCGGTGAAATTCATGCTTAATTTGGTGATCGGGGCGCTATCGCTGTTGACGGCGCGGGCGATCCTGGCTGCCGGGGGCGGTTTTGATACGTTGATGGTGGTGCTTGCCATCGTCGCCGGTCTCGTCTTCCTGTCCGCGCTGCTGCTTCCGGCTCAGGATGCCTACTCCACCGTGCCCGCACCCAGCCCGGCGGAATAATCCGGGCGCCGCCGTTTTTCTTGCTAAAATTTTCCCTGCTTGCGGAAGATTCTGAATGTTTCGGCGATGCAATAACAGTCGTCGATCCCCTGGTGCGCGGTTCCGGGGGGTGGAAAGCCGACGGCCTCGGGCAGGCCGCTGCTGTAGACGTCGTTCAGGGCGCTGTCTACGGTTCGGCTTAGTAATTCACGGGCATTGATGAATAGCGTCTCGTCCAGGGGAAAGAAAAGATTGTTCAGTTGGCAATTTTCCTTGATGACCTTGAAGTCCGTGCCCCAGGAATAAACGGCTTTCGTGTCGCCCCCAAAAAACGCAACCAACTGTTTCAAGGCGACGGGAAAACTGACGCCCTCGGCATTCAGGCGCGACTGGGTGATGCCGGTAAAGTTGATAATGTAATCGCTGAGTTCCGGGTTGATCGTGGGTTTGACCATGACATCGAAGGAATCCAGTTCCGTGAGAGCGTCGGTATTATCCAGCTTGATGGCGCCGATTTGGATAATTTCCCTTTCTTCGCCGGGGCCGCTCCATTTTCGGGCGTGCGAGCCCTCCCAGGCGGTCCATTCCAGGTCCATGACGGCGATGACCTCATTTGCGGACATTATATTAGTCCCCCACCGGTTGAATGGCGTTCTTGTCGGCGTTCAGTAACTGTTGAGAGGTCATCATTTTCAATGGCAATATAGTATGAGGAAAAAGAATGCGTAAGAGATTTACGAAACCACGGAATAATCCAGGCGCCGCCGTTTTTCTTGCACTTTTGGAATTGATTCTGATTATGTCCGTTGACTGATGCCGGGGGTTTGACTGTAAATCGCCAGCAAAGCATTAACCGAATTTATGAACAAAAAAAATTACTGATGCGTATTGATTTTCCTAGACCCACCCCCCTGCTGGTGGGGGTACTGTGCGGCATGGCGGTTCCCAGTATCGCTTATGGCAGAGCGGTGCTGGCCATCCCCTTGCTGTTGGCGGTCCTGATCTTGGCCCTGTTGCCGGAAAGGCGAGCCTACTGGCGGGCGATGATCGAACGGGCGCGTTCTCCGATCGGCGTGCTTTTCCTGGTCACGTTGGTCCTGTGGCTGCCCAGTATGTTTTTCTCGCCGCTCCCCTTGCGGTCCTTTGAGGCCTGGGCTCGGATTCCTGTTTTCGTTGGCTTGATGACGCTTCTTTGGGCGTTGTTGTCGCGTGACCGCGCGGCTCTGACGCTGGCCCTCAAGGCGCTCATCGTGACCAGCGCCGTCAGTGTTGTGTACGCCCTCAGCGCGCTCACCTTCCTGCCCGAGATTTTGTCCTTTGTCCGGATGTTGGGCTGGACGGCTACGCCGTATTACGGGTTCCGACCGCCGGATCTTTTCAAGGTGTTTGCCAGTGTGGGGATGCTGCTGGTGCCGGTCTTGGTGTGGGCAGGGCGCCACCTGGGCGGTCGCTGGCAGGGACTGGCGGCGGCCATCGCCGTCGGGTTCCTCGCCATTATCTGGCTTACCTATAACCGCTCGGCGATGGCCGGGTTGTTCGCGATGTTATTTGTCGGCGGCGTCTTGATCATGGTCATGCGCCGGAACGTTGCGGTTAATGTAGCGATTTCCATCGGGTTCATCGCCGTGACGGTGGTCTTGTTGGTGTGGCTGCACACCACGCGCGGATATATCGAAGCCCCGGCAGGCACCGTCGCGGTTCTGCCGCCCTGGTTGATCGATTACCAACGTCAAACGATCTGGTCGCATGCCATCGATATCGCGATGCGCTCGCCCTGGTTCGGCAACGGCATCAACGTCATCAACCTGCTGCCCGGGGCCGATGCGTTGATGCCGCGCAATACCCTTAACGTCATCCCGTCTCATCCGCATAGCTGGCTGGTCGAGGTGTTCGCCGAGACCGGCGTCTTCGGCGCCCTGGCCCTGCTGACCCTGGTCGTTGCGTCGTGCCTGAAACTGGCTGGCGATTATTTAAAAAACGGTGATACGGCGCTTTTCGCTGCGTTGCTGGTCAACGTCGGATACTGGTCGTCGGGGCTGCTCAACGTCTCATTCTGGTCGGCCTGGTGGCAGATCAGCTATCTTTTGTTGACGGCGTTGTGCCTGGCCGGCTTGCGGCCTGCGGTCAAAAGTTAGTCCGGCAGCCAGAAGCCGTCCCCTTCCAGCGGCGTTTCGCTGGGCCTGAGGGTCTGGGCGTCAATAAAGACCTCCTGGTGATAGCCCCAAGATTGCAGAAGCGCCCATGCTTCTTCCAGGCTGTCGCCGGCGCGGGCCAGTTGTGATCCGACCAGTTCGATCATCATCACCGGCCGGAATCGTTGGATGGTCTCGGCGCCGCCTGACAGGATCCGTAATTCCCAGCCCTCGACATCCATCTTGATGAAATCCAGGCGTTTCAACCCGACCTCGGTGGCGAAGGCGTCGATGGTGGTCAGCGCCACCTGTTCATGGTGACCGGCGTCATTATTTGTCCCGTCGCCCATGTGGGCGAGACCATACTTGAAGGTGCCGTACGATTTAATTGGTGTCGTCAAGGTCAGCGTTCCCGGCGCGTCGCCCAACCCCTTCGCAACCACATTGATGTTTTTAAAGCGGTTGACCTTGATGGCAAGGTTGAGGATTGAGCGCGAATAGCTGCTTGGTTCAAACGAATAGACGCGGCCGCGTTTGGCGAGGCGGGCCAGCAATTTTGCATATTGGCCGGAATGGCCGCCGATGTCGAAAATGACGCTTTCATCATCCAGCATCGGCGCGAAGATCGGGTTCATCCATGTGTGGTGTTGTTTGAACGCCGCCTTGAAAGCATGGGCGATGTAGGACGCCTTGGCCCGCAACGGCAGATCACCGAAATTAAAGCCGGTCACGAAGACCGATCCTTCGGTTGGGCGGCGCGCCGCAGCCGGTCGTTGATGGCGCGACCGAGGCCCTGGTCCGGCACCGCCATCACCGCGATGGCGTCAAACGGCGGCCCGTCCACGGCCCTGATCATTGAAAACAGATTGGCTGCCGCTTCGCTGAGGTCCCCCGACTGGCTCAGGTTGATGGCCTCAATGGGTGCATCGGGGCCGAACCCTAGTAACGCTTCGCCGGGGCGGGCGTCGATGGCGTCCAGGCGGATCGGCAGCGCCGGGGCGTAGTGACGCTCCAACATGCCTGGCGACTTTTTCGCCTCTCCGTTGGTTGCCGGCGGCGGGGCGAGGGGGCCGATCACCGCCTCGATATCCTCGGCGGTGACGCCGCCGTGACGGAGCAGAACGGGAACGGCGGTGGACAGGTCAACCACCGTCGATTCGACGCCGACAGTACACGGGCCGCCGTCAAGAATCATATCCGGCCCGCCGGTCCCAGGGCCGGGCAGGGAAAACACCACGTGGCCCGCCGCTGTCGGGCTGATGCGTCCGGCCATGTTGGCGCTGGGGGCCGCCACCGGCACCCCGGCCTCGACCAGCAGCGCGTGTGCCACGGGGTGGCCAGGAACGCGGACCGCTAACGTGTCCAGCCCGGCGCTGACCAGCAGCGAGATACGCTCATCCCGGCGCGGCAGCACCAACGTCAGCGGGCCGGGCCAAAAGGCGCCGGCCAGTTTGCGGGCGGTATCGTTAAAAGTTGCCGCGGCCTCGGCGGCGGCGGTGTCCTTGACGTGGACGATCAGTGGATTGAATTGGGGCCGTTGTTTGGCCGCGAACACGCGGGTCACGGCGTCGCCATTGGTGGCGTCCGCGCCCAGGCCATAGACGGTTTCAGTGGGAAAGGCGACCAGACCGCCGTCCCGAAGATGCTTCGCCGCCGAGGTGATGGAAATGCTGTCGGCAGGGATGATAGGGGCACGGTCCTTTGTCACGTTACGGGGTCACGTCGCTTTGGCGACCCCAGGGCCCTTGGCGATGAAGTTGGGGTTTTCAAACCCCGGCTTGCCGTAGCGCATTTCGTTGCCGTCCATATCGGTGACATTGCCACCGGCAAAATGGACGATGGCGTGGCCGGCGGCGATGTCCCATTCCATGGTCCGGCCGATGCGGGGATAAATATCGGCATGGCCTTCGGCGACGCGGCAGAATTTGATCGAACTGCCCGATGTGGCCTCGTCGGCGATATTGTAATCGGCGAGGAAGGTTTCCATGTCGTCGCCGCGGTGCGACCGGCTGACCATGGCGGTCAACCCGCCCGCCGGGGCCTGGCGGCAGGCAATAGTGCGCTCTTCTTTGTCGCCGTTCTGGCTGAAGACGCCGATCTCGGCGCCCCAATAGGTTAGTCCAAGCGCCGGCGCGTGAATCACACCCAGCACCGGCTTGCCGACATCGATGAGGGCGATGTTGACGGTGAATTCGCCGTTACGGTTGACGAATTCCTTGGTGCCGTCGAGCGGATCAACCAGCCAGAATGGGGTGCCGGTGACATCGGGCGCGTGACCGTCTTCGAAGGCCTCTTCGCTGATGATCGGGTATTTGTTGGAGATGCCGCTGCGGATGGAGCGGATAATCAGTTCTTCGGCGGCCTTGTCGGCTTTCGTGACCGGGGACTTATCGGTCTTTTCCTCGACCTGGAAATCGGTTTCGTAGACCTTCATGATTTCCTTGCCGGCCCGCTTGGTGATGTCGCCGACCTGGGTCAAAAGGTCCAATGAAATGTTGAGCACGCGCGTTTCCCTCCATCCGCCCCTGTTCCAGGGTCCGGTCTGATGATTTTCACCGCCGGGGCTTGGATGTCAATTGCCCCAGATCGACGCCGGATCGCCAAACGAGTCCTGGGATATCTCGTCGGCGCTATAACGCCATGCCTTGAAGGTCTCGGACCAGTGACCCTTGGCCATCCCAGCCTTGGCTTTCAGGCGTTCGACAAAGGCTTTGGGCTCCGGCAGTTGCGCCCAAACCGACGGCAGGAACAGGGCGCGGCGCCCACCGTCTTCAATGATCAGGCCATCGATATTGGGCCGCAGGGATTGCAGAAAGTTCGCCTCGTCTGAAAACGACATTGGTGATTTCGGGCTGAGCACCGAGATTGAAAGATGCAGGCCATCAATCTCGGCGGGGGTAAGGGCCGGAAAGCGGGGGTCCTTGAAGGCGGCGCGAAAACCGTTTTCGGAGACATCGGTGATCAACGGCCGATAGGCTTCGGATGAGCCGATGCACCCCCTCAGTTTTCCGTCCCGTTTCAAGGTAACGAAACTGGCGCCGCGTTCCGCCAACTCGGGCGGATAGTCATCAGGACTGACGGCTAACGGCTTGGCGTTTTCAAGGCCGTATTTAATAGACATGGCGGCCAGTTTTAGCAGCGCTTCGCCGTGATCGTTCAGGATCGCCTGGGTGGATTGGGATTCTTCGTCGTCAGTCATCAACCGGTTTCCGCCTCTTGAAACATCCACGACCCGTAGCCGACGACCTGGTCCTTGGACCCGGCGGTGTCGCCGGAATTGCGAAGGTCGAGCGTCGTCACCGTCATCCCGCGTTGTTTAGCGACCTGCAACAACCCGCCGACGGGAAACCGCCCGCAGGCGCCGTGGCTGGAAATGGCCGACGGGTCCAGGTCTTCGATGGCCTTGCAGGTGGCCAGATCCATGGCGCGCGCCTGGTCATATTCAAGATAGTGGCTGAGGTCGGAACTGACGACGATCACCGTCTCCGGTCCGCCCCACAGGGCCTCAATCACCTCGGCAACATCGCCGGACGCCGCTTCGCCGACGACCAGCGGCACCAGGGAAAATTCATCCAACACCACCTGCAGGAACGGCAGGTGCACCTCCAGGCTATGCTCCTGGGCATGGGTGGCGTCGAAGATTTCGACCTGCGGCAGTTTCAGAATTTCAGTAGCGGCGGCCAGGTCGACCGGGATATCGCCCAAGGGCGTGCGGAATACCTCGGCGCTACTCAACGCCAGGCCGCGGACGGCGACCCGATGGCACGGTCCCATCAGCACTACCCGCTTGATGATTGAGGCCGCCGGGATCAATCGCGCATAGGCGCTGGCGGCGATGGCGCCGGAATAGACATATCCCGCATGCGGCGCAATGATGGCTTTGGGGACGCCTTGGGGGTCTCCTTGGGAGCCGCCTTGGGAGCCTGGGCCTTGTCCCGCATCCGCGGCATCAAGAAAGCCTCGCACCGTGGCCTCCAGTTCTGTTTTGGAGCCGGGATAAAACTGGCCGGCCACGGCAGCTTCTTTAATAAAATTCATGGCGCCTTCCAGGTAGCGGATTGTCTAAATAAACCCGCATCGGCTAACCTGTAAAGGGAACCGCTTGGTTCCTGTCGCGGCTGTGAATTTTTCGTCATCCAAAACGGCAAGCCCATGTATGTTTACGCTCTCTATTACAAAAAACCGGACGGCTCAATTGATGGCGCGGCTGTCGGTCTTTTCGAAAGTGACCTCCAGGCCCGGCACTACCTATTCAACGACGGCAGTTGCCCGCACACCGAATTCGAAATCATCAAGCATAAGGTCCATTCGGACGAAGATGATCTAATAGACGATTAATCGCTTTTCCCGGAACACCACGCCTGCCAAACATTCCGCATGGCATCGGCGAAATTGCGGGCGAACCGAGGCTCGTCGCATAAAGGCGAAGCGGCCATGCGCTCTCTAAGCCCGGCCCGCAAACCGGTTAAGCGGGGGGGGTCATTGGCCAGTTTCACGGTCAGCGCCACATACGCCTCCGTATCCTCTGCCGCCAGTTCCGCCAACCCGACGGTCGACAGATGACTGAGCGCATGACGTCCGGCAAATATATTACCGACCAGCGTGACCACCGGCACCCCCATCCACAATGCCTCGCACGTGGTCAGGCCGCCGTTGTAGGGGAACGTGTCGAGCGCGATGTCGATGTCGTTATAACGCGCCATCATTTCTTCGGGCGTTGCCGCGCCTTCCAAAATCAGGCGGGAAGGGTCCAACCCGGCGGCGGCGAAGGCATCTTGAAAACGACTGCTGTTGGCCACGGAATCAACGCCTTTGTATTTTAATACCAATCGTGAATTAGGCACCGCGTTCAGGATTGTCATCCAGGTTTCCAGGGTCACGGCATTGATCTTGGCCGGATTGTTGAAGACGCCGAAGGTCAGAAAGCCGTTTTTTTCCAGCGGCGGCGGTCCCACGGCAGGGGCGAAATCAGGCGGCGTATAAGTGACATAGGCGTCGGGCATATAGATGATCGATTCCGTGTAAAACCGTTCGCCGCCATCAGGGATGTAATGGCGATCGGCCAAAAGGTAGTCCATGGCCTTGAGCCCGGTGGTGCCGACATACCCGGCCCAGGTGATCTGAATGGGGGCCGGTTTGCGGGCAAACATGAGCAGGCGTGAGCCCCGGGAGTGGGCGGAAAGATCGAACAGGATATCAATGCCATCGGCGCGGATTTTCTCGGCCAGCTCGATGTCTGAAAGGCCGCGGGTTTCATGCCAGCCGTCGGATGCAGCCTTGAGCCGTTCGGAGATCGAGTCGGGTTCGCGGGCGGAATAGCAAATCAAGGCGATCTCGTCCGCGGGTTTGTTCTCAAACAGGCCGAGGCTGAAATATCCAACCGGGTGAACGCCCAGGTCCGAAGACACCAGCCCGATATTGAGCTTTCTTGCCGGGTCGCGGTCATTGGTGTGCGGGGTCCAGGTGCTGCGGAGCGGTTCGGCATGGCGTTGGCCCCATTCTGAATGGGCCTCAAAAAGTGTTTCCGCCGTCGATCCGGCCCGGTACTGATAGCAGAATAAAAGGCTCGAATGTGCCTCCGGAAAATCCGGGTTGAGGGCCAGCGCCTTGCCGTAACAGGCGGCGGCTTCATCATGCCTGCCCAGACTTTGCAGGACATTGCCCAGATTGTTTTGGGCTTCGGGAAGATCGGGTTGGAGGGCAAGGGCGCGTTGATAACTAACGACGGCTTCATCCAGGAGCCCGATTTCCTTGAGCGTTGCGCCCAGGTTGCTATGCGCTTCAGCCAGATCCGGTTTGAGCGCCACCGCTTTTTCCAGACTAAGGCGGGCTTCGGTATAACGGCCAAGTTCCTTTAAGGCGTTGCCGAGATTATTATGCGCTTCGGCGAAGCCGGGGGTCAGCGCGATGGCTTTGGCGTAGCCGGCGACGGCGTCTTCCATACGCCCTAAATCCTGCATCACGTTGGCCAGATTGATGTGGGCCTCGGGGAAGTCGGGATTGAGCTCGAGCGCGCGTTGGTAGCTGTCATCGGCGTCTTGCAACCGCCCCAGCCCTTGCAGGGCGAGGCCCAGGATATTGTGACAAACCGGATGATCCGGGGCGGCGGCGATGGCCCTGGAAACCAAATCCACCGCGTCCGCAAAATTGCCGGCGTGGTAGGCGAGGGCGCCGAGCAGGTAATTGGCGTCGGCGTTATCCGCATCCTGCGCAAGGACTTGGCGGAATGTTTTTTCGGCGTCCTGCAACTGACCCGCCTGGTGCAGTTGAAGCCCTAGTTGAATAAGATCGGCAGGGTTTGTTACGTCTGCGGACATGGTGCGGTTCATTCGTTCCTAAGGTGCGGGGCCGCTTTGTGGCCCAAGGCCCGCCAGGTGCCGATCAGGCCCATGGAAAGGGTGACGGCAAGGCAAATCCCGGTGGTGGCGGCGACGACGTTGCCCAGGAACGTCCATTCGGTCTCCATCATAAAACGGATCACCGCCCATGCGGTCAAGGTTCCGATGGCCGCCGCGATCACCGCCGTAATCAGGCCCAGAACGCCGTACTCCAACAGATAGAGACCGACCACGCGGCGTCGAGTCGCGCCCAGCACCTTATAGACGATGGCGTCGTAGACCCGGCGTTGATGTTCCGAGGCAATGACCCCGGCCAACACCACGGCGCCGGCCAACAACGTCAACGCCGCCGTTCCGGTGATCGCCGCGCCGACTCCTTTTAAGATACTTGCCGCCGCCTGCAGCGCTTCGCGAACCCGAATTGCGGAAACGTTGGGAAAGGCATCGGTGGCGGCACGTTCGACCGCGTCCTCGCGGTCGCGGGGCGCTTCGATGGCGGCGATCGACGTGTGCGGGGCGGCTTCCAGGGCGCCCGGCGCGAAGATGATGGCGAAATCAAACCGTAGGCTGCGCCAGTCGATGTCGCGCAGGCTGGCAATCTTGGCGGTTATCTCCCGGCCGAGAATATTGAGGGTCAGGGTGTCGCCGAGGCCGATGCCGAAGCCTTTGGCCAATCCGGCGTCCAGGGAAATGATCGGCGGCCCGGCGTACTCGGCGGGCCACCATTTTCCGGCGACGATTTTTGTATCGGCGCGGGCGACGGCGGCGAAGGTCAACGCCCGGTCGCCGTGGGTGGCCCAGCGGCTTGCGTGGGCGACGTTGACATTCTCGACCGGGACGCCGGCGATTTTGACGATGCGGCCTCTGAGTGTCGGCACGCGCTGGTAGCCCGAAGTGCCGGGAACGGCGGTGACGGCGGCGTCGAAGGCGGCGGTCTGGCTCGGTTGGATATCAATGAAGAAAAAAGCCGGGGCCTGGTCCGGCAGCCGCTCTTCGATCTGGCGGCGCAGGTTGCCTTCGATCAGGGCGATGGCGACGAGCACCGATAGCCCCAGCCCCAACGAGATGATGATGTTCGGCGTCGCCGCGCCGCGCCGATGCAGGTTGGCCTGAACCAGCCGCCAGGGGCCTGCGGTGACGGGCTTAAAACGGGCCGCCGCGGCCATGACCACGGCGGCGCCGCCGCGCAGCAGCGCCAACGATACCACCGCGCCGCCGATGAACCAGGCGGCGAAAGTACGGTCGTTGGCGGTCAATACTGTCAGCGCCGCCAGCATGCCGACGCCCACTATGGCAGCCGCGACAAAGCCGCTTCCGGGGCGTCCGCTGACCGGGGCGACGCGGGCGCGAAATAATTCCGCCGCCTTGACCGTTCGAGCCCGCGCCACCGGCAACAAGGCGAAGGTTATCGTCGCCAGCAGACCGAAGGCGGCGGCGTTGGCAATGGCGTTGCCATAAATCCCGGCGACCGGAGCGACCGGCAGTTGCTGGCCGGCGATTCCTATCAGCAAAAATGGTGTCCCTACACCGAAAATAAGCCCGATCACCACGCCGAGCCCGCCGAGGACCAGAATTTGCATCATATAGACGGTGAAGATCAGCCGCCCCGAGGCGCCCAGGCATTTGAAGGTGGCGATGGTGGCGGCCTTGCCGTCCAGGTAACTGCGCACGGCGCTGGTGATGCCCAGGCCGCCGACCAGCAGCACCGTCAGCCCGACGAAGGTCATGAACAGGGTCATCCGGTCGATAAAACGGCGCACCCCGTGGGCGGCGTCCTTGGCGGTGCTGACCCGCCACCCGGCGGTGGGAAAGGCCGCCTGCAACCCGTCGCTCCAGTCCTCGGCCCGGAGGCCGGGTTTCATCATCATCCGGTAATGGTAGTTAATCTGGCTGCCCGGCTGCACCAGCCCCGTTGCTTCTAAGGCCTTGGAATAAATCAGCAGCCGTGGGCCGAAGCTGAACACGCTAGCGACCCGGTCAGGCTCGATATCGACGGTGGCGCGCATCTGCAAGGTGGCGGCGCCGAGGCGGATGGTGTCGCCGAGCTTAAGCCCTAAGCGGGTCATCAGGTTGGCGTCGACGGCCGCGCCCCAGACGCCATTCAGGTTGCCGAGCAGTTGAGCCATCGGCAGTGGTGGGGTGGTTTCCAGTTGGCCGATCAGCGGATAGGCCTGATCGACGGCCTTGAGTTCGACCATTGCCCGCTTGTCGAGGGTGTTTGCCGGGCGGACCATGGCGCGCATTATAATGGCGGTCGACAGGATTTGGGTTTGCGCTTCAAGATAGGCAATCTGGTCCGGGGAAGCCGGGCTGTGCAACAGTCGCAGATCGACCTCGCCGCCCAACAGCCGCGTGCCGTTGGCATCCAGCCCGGCGATGATGGACGCACTCAGACCACCGACGGCGGCGATGGCGCCGACACCGAGCGCAAGGCAGGTCAGAAAAACCCGAAACCCGGCAAGACCGCCGCGCAATTCGCGCCGCGCCAGACGCCAGGCGAGGCTGAAATCATTCGTCATCGGGGCTACCTTCGGCGCCGACAATGCGGCCGTCGGCCAGCCGCACGATGCGGGTGCAGCGCGCCGCCAGTTCCTGGGCATGGGTGACGAGAATGAGGGTGGTGCCGAGCCGTTCATGCAATTGAAACAGAAGATCGATGATCGCGTCTCCGGTCGCCTGGTCGAGGCTGCCGGTCGGCTCATCGGCGAGAAGAATCTTAGGCCCGGTGACGAAGGCCCTGGCCAGCGCGACGCGTTGTTGTTCGCCGCCGGAAAGCTGACCGGGATAATGCGCCAAGCGGTGGCCGAGGCCGACGGCTTCCAATTCGACCTCGGCGCGAGCGAAAGCGTTGTCGCAACCTGAAAATTCCAAGGGCAGGGCGACGTTCTCCAGCGCCGACATGGTCGGCACCAGATGAAAGTTTTGAAACACGATGCCGATGTGATCGCGCCGGAACCGAGCCAGGGAATCTTCGTCCATCCCGGAGATTTCCGTCCCCGCCGCGGTGATCCGCCCGGCGGTGGTTTTCTCCAGCCCGGCAACGACCATCAGCAGCGACGTCTTCCCCGAACCGGATGGCCCGATGACGCCGACGGTCTCCCCCGTGGCCACCTGGAGGTCGATGCCGCGCAGGATCGACACCGGCCCGGCGTCACTGCTGAGTTGCAGTTGAACGCCCTCAAGGGTTAGAACCGGGTCGGAGGAGTTTTGTTCTGTCATGGATCAGGTCCGTAAAATTTTCCGCAATACAAGGCGTGCGGCTTTCTGGCGGGTTGTCAACGGCGGCCTCCTGGCGTTGCTGGTGATGGCGGCGGTTCCAAGGATGGTGGCGGCGGAACAACCGATCCGTATTCTGATGCTCGGCGACAGCCTGACTTCTGGGCATGGCCTGATCAAGGGCGAATCGCTTCCCGACCGGCTTCAAGAAGCCCTGCAAAATGTGGCACCAGGAGGGCAAGTTCTCAACGCAGGCGTTTCCGGCGACACCACGGCAGGTGGACGCTCTCGTCTGGCGTGGTCGCTGGCCAACCGCCCGGATGCGTTGATCGTCGCCCTGGGCGCTAACGACGGTCTCCGGGGGCTGGCCCCGGAACAGACCTATTCAAACCTGGATGCCATTCTCAACGCCGCGAAAAAGGCCGGGTTGCCGGTGTTGCTGGCGGGTATGCGCGCGCCGCCCAACTTAGGGACAGAATACGGGGCCGCCTTCAATGCCGTATTTCCCAGGCTGGCGGCGGCGCACGGCGTCGGTTTGTATCCGTTCCTGCTGGACGGTGTCGTCGCCGAGCCGGCGCTGAATCAGGACGACGGCATTCACCCGAATCCCAAGGGCGTCGCCGTCATCGTCAAAAAAATGCTGCCCTTCGTCCTAAAACTCATCGAACGGGCCGGGCATTAGACAAGGGCTATTCCCATGCTCGGGAGAATTGGCTAGGCTTGAAAGATGAACAGCGCCATCAATCCTGATACCGGCAAGTACGACCGTATTCCGATCCTCGACATGGGTTCGTATCTGGCCGGCGATGCCGGCGCCCGGGAAAAACTGGCCTCCGAAATCCGCCACGTGCAGGAAAACATCGGCTTTTCCGTCTTCATCAATCACGGCGTTAATTTCGGCCTGTTGGACGGCGCCTATGCGGCGATGAAGAAATTTTTTGCCTTGCCGTTGGAAGAAAAGAAAAAACACACCATCGACGATACGTCGCTGGGCTACGTGCCGATCCGCTCGACCATGTACGTTTCTTCGGTGATTAACAGAAACACCAAAAAAGACCTTAATGAGACCCTAACCATCGCCCGCGACCGTCCCGACGACCACCCGGCGGTCCAGGAACGCCGACGCTTTCACGGCCCCAATCGGTGGCCCGAGATCGACGGTTTTCGCGGCGCCATCGTTGCCTATCAGGAAGCCATCGAGGTCATGGGTCATAATCTGCTGCCGCTGTACGCGCTGGCATTGGACAAGCCCGCCGATTTTTTCGCGCCCTTTTTCACCGACCCCATCATGTGGAGCCGCAATGCCTACTATCCGCCGGTGCAACCCGAGGATAACCAGTTCGGCATCGCCCCTCATTGCGACCACAGCTTCCTGACCATGCTGCCGCTGGCGGATGAGCCGGGTTTGCAGGTGCTGGGTCGGGATGGCCAATGGATGTGGCCGGACCCGGTGGAAGGGGGCATCGTCGTCAATACCGGCGAATTCCTCAACCGCTGGTCCAACGGGCGGTTCTTAGCCACCCCGCACCGGGTGGTGCAGCCATCGCGCGAGCGCTATTCCATCGCCACCTTTTTCAATCCCGACTCCGACACCTCGTCCGAGGCGCTGGATACCTGTGTGGACGAAGATAATCCGCCGAAGTTCGAGCCGATGACCATGCAGGCCTACGTCGAACACTACATCGACAGCAATTACCTGCGCGGCGCCGGCGGCACCCAGGATAATGACTAAGGACCGCATCGAAGGACACCCGACCCACTACTGGCACACTCTTGATGACGGCCGCGTCCAGTGTGATGTTTGTCCACGCTTGTGCAAGATGCGCGAAGGCCAGCGGGGCCTGTGTTTCGTGCGCGGTGTCGCCGGTGGCGCGGTGGTGCTGACCACCTACGGGCGGTCTTCCGGGTTCTGCATCGACCCCATCGAAAAAAAACCGCTCAACCATTTCCTGCCCGGAACCCCGGTGCTGTCGTTCGGCACCGCCGGCTGTAACCTGACCTGCAAATTCTGCCAGAACTGGGACATCTCCAAATCCCGCGAATTCGATAAGTTGCAGGACAAGGCGACGCCGGAGGCGATTGCCGACGCCGCCGTCAGGACCGGCTGCAAGTCGGTCGCCGTCACCTACAACGACCCGGTGATCTTTATGGAGTACGCCATCGACGTCGCCCAGGCCTGTCGTGAAAAAGGCATCAAGATGGTGGCGGTGACGGCAGGCTACATGTGCGACGAGCCGAGGACCGAGTTTTACAAGTACATGGACGCCGCCAACGTCGACCTCAAGGCATTCACCGAGAGTTTCTACAAAAATATTTGCACCGGCTCCCTGGCGCCGGTGCTGGAAACGCTGAAATACCTCAAGCACGAGACCGACGTCTGGTTCGAGATCACCGACCTGCTGATCCCCGGCGAAAACGATGGCGAGGCCGAGATCGAGGAGATGACCGGCTGGGTGATGGAAAATCTCGGCCCCGACGTGCCGATGCATTTTTCCGCCTTCCACCCGGACTGGAAAATGACCGACAAGCCGAACACGCCGCTGGAGACGGTGGTCCGGGCGCGGCGCATCGCCATGAAAAACGGGATTCGATACGCCTATACGGGCAACGTCCACGACCCCGAAGGTGACGCCACCTTGTGCCATCAATGCGGCGAAGTTTTAATCGGGCGCGATTGGTACGACATCACCGCCTGGGCGCTCAAAACGGAAGGCAATTACACCGGCAATTGCGGAAACTGCGGCACCCCGGTGGCCGGGATCTTCGACGGCCCGCCCGGTGACTGGGGCCGCAAGCGACTACCGGTGCGAATCGGTTCGTGATGTTTATGAACCACCGAGATCGCAGAGAGAATAAAGAAGGGGAAAGGAGATGTGGGGATAAAGGGAGATAAGGACGGATAATCTCTTCGCGCCACCGGCGCAGTTTTTTTCTTATCCCCCTATCCCCAAAAATCCCCACATCTCCTTTTCCCTTCTCTGTGATCTCTGTGGTTGCGCATTCTTTTCTCGGGTTTTGGCGGGTGACACCATCCCGTTGACCTGTTAAAAGTCCGCGGCGAATTGCGGTAAATTTCATCGGGTATCCTATGTCGAAAAAATTACTGGCCCTGGCCCTGAAGTTCCTGGTGTCGGGTTTCCTGATCTGGTTTCTGATCTCAAAAATCGACCTCGGCGAGGCTAAGGAGAGGCTGCTCGACGCCGACCCGTTAATGTTAGCCGCCGCGTTGCTGGTCATCCTGATTCAGATCTGCGTCGGCGGCTTGCGCTGGCAGGCGGTGATGAAGGCGATCGGCTCCCCGATTAGCACCCTTAAATCCATTCAGCTTTTCTATATCGGCGCATTTTTCAGCCAAATCCTGCCGTCGTCGGTGGGCGGCGACGCGGTTCGTATCTACAAGATTTACCGCGAGGGGATCGGGCTCCGGGCCTCGGTCAATGGGGTTCTGCTGGAGCGCGCCGTCACCGTCGTGGCGCTGGTGGTGCTGGTCGACATCACATTCCCCTGGTTCATGCCCCGCGTCGATGCGGCGACCATGAAGCTGATTTTGCCCGGTATTATTATGGTCACCCTGGCCGGCGCCGTCGGTCTCGGCTTCCTGATGATGCTGGACCGTCTGCCGGAAGGATTAAGGCGGTGGCGGATATTTCGCGGCCTCGGCAATTTGGGCGTTGATGCCCGCCAAGTGTTTCTTTCCGTTCCTCACCTGATCCCGGTGCTTGCCTTGGGGATTATCACGCATATCAATATTTCCTTTTGCGTCTTTCTTCTGGCCATGAGTCTCAATCTGGATGTGACCTGGCTCGATTGTCTGGTGTTGGTGCCGCCGGTCTTGCTGGTGATGACGCTGCCCATTTCCATTGCCGGGTGGGGGGTGCGCGAGACCGCCATGGTCGCGGCCTTCGGCCTGATCGGCGTGCCGGAGGGCGGCGCCGCCGTGCTCGGCTTCCTGCTCGGTCTGGTCGGGATCGCGTCCGCCGCGCCGGGCGGGGTTATCTGGTTGGTGAGCCGCGACAAGGGGGAAACCATGGATTATCCTGAACCGGACATCATAAAGGCAGAGGAAACATAGGGGCTTTTTAACTAACCCTTTTCTTTGCCGCCTGTCGGGCTAGAGTCTTGCATCGAATTTCAAACAAAAGAGGCAATCCATGAAAATCGTCTTTTCCGGGCCTGGGTCCGCCGCAACGGGAGCATTGGTGGTTGGTGTTCTCGAAGACAATACGCTGACGCTTTCGGCGAAGGCGCTGGACAAAAAAATCAACGGTGGGCTGCGGCGCGCCTTTAAGACGAGCCGCTTCAAGGGCAAGGTGGGGCAAAGCCTTACCGTCGTCACTCCGGCGGGGACCCGGCTCGACCGTTTATTGATCGTCGGCCTGGGCAAGGCCAAGGATGTGGATGAGCAGGCGCTTTGCAAACTCGGCGGCCGCATTTATGCGGGACTGGCGGCGTCCGGATCAAAAACCGCGACGATCCTGGTTGATTCGTTGGACGGCTTGACGCTGAAGCCGGACCATATGGCGGCGGCGATCGCCGAAGGCGCGTTGCTTCGCTCTTACCGTTTCACCAAGTACCAGACCAAGAACGAAGATGACGCCAAGCCGACGCTGACAACGATGACAATTCGCTGTCGAGGCTCGGCCAAGGCCCAGGCGGAATTCCGGGCCAGGGACAAGGTCGTTCAGGGCGTCTTCATGACCCGCGACCTGGTGACGGAACCGCCCAACGTGATTTATCCCGATAGCCTGGCGAAACGCTGCAAGGCGCTGACCAAACTGGGCGTCAAGGTCGAGATTCTGGGTGAGGCGCAGATGAAGCGCCTCGGCATGGGCGCGTTGCTCGGCGTCGGCCAGGGCTCGGTCCGGGAAAGCAAGCTGGTGGTGATGCGCTGGGACGGTAAACGGGGCGCGAAGGCCAAAGCCGATAAGCCGGTCTGTTTCGTCGGCAAGGGCATTACCTTCGATACCGGCGGCATCTCGCTGAAACCATCCGCCGGCATGGAAGACATGAAATATGACATGGGCGGGTCCGCCGTTGTCATCGGCTTGATGAAGGCGCTGGCGGGACGCAAAGCCAAGGTCAACGCCGTCGGCGTCGTGGCGCTTGCCGAAAACATGCCCGGCCCCAACGCCCAACGCCCCAGCGACGTGGTCACGTCGATGTCGGGGCAAACCATCGAGGTCCTCAACACCGACGCCGAAGGCCGCCTGGTGCTGGCCGATGCGCTGCATTACGCCAACACCCGGTTTAAGCCGCAATTCATTGTCGATCTGGCGACCTTGACCGGCGCCATCGTTGTCGCGCTCGGCAGTGAATACGCCGGTCTTTTTTCCAACAACGACAAGCTTTCCGAACGCCTGACCGATGCCGGTGAAGAGGTCGGCGAGTTGTTGTGGCGGCTGCCCCAGGGCGAGGTCTACGATAAGATGTTGAAATCTGATATCGCCGACATGAAAAATATTTCAGGCGGACGCGGCGCCGGTTCGATCACGGCGGCGCAGTTCCTCGGCCGCTTCATCGGCAAGACGCCGTGGGCGCATCTGGATATCGCCGGCGTGACCTGGGACAAAGCCGACACGCCGTTGTCGCCCAAGGGTGCGACCGCCTTCGGCGTGCGCCTGTTGAACCGCCTGGTCGCGGATCATTACGAGGCAAAATAAGGGGGGTAGCGGCTAACCGTGACCGAGATCGCCTTTTATCACCTGGAAAAATCACCGCTGGAACGGGTTCTGCCGAAGCTTCTGGAAAAGACCCTGGCGGCAGGCAAGCGTGCCTTGGTGCTGGCCGGCTCCGAGGGCCGCGTCGAGGCGCTGGCCGGCCACCTCTGGACCTATGAAGAGGGATCGTGGCTGCCGCATGGTACGGCCAAGGATGGATCGCCCGAAGAGCAACCGGTATGGCTGGCGACGAAGGACGAAAACGCCAACGACGCCCAGTTCCTGTTCCTCACCGACGGCGCCCAGTCCGGCGCCGTCGATGGGTTCGAGCGGTGTTTCGAATTGTTTGACGGCGGCGATCTTGAAGCCGTCAATGCCGCCCGCGGCCGCTGGAAGGCTTACGCCGACGCCGGTCACGACCTGACCTATTGGCGCCAAGGCGATGATGGCCGTTGGGAGTTGAGCAGCCATGTTCAGAAAGCTGGGGCGTGACGCCAATTCAAAGGACTTGGAGTTACGCGAAGCCGTCAATAAGGCGATAGGCCACTTCGAGGCGAAAAGCTATTTTCTGGCTGACGAGAGCATCGTTGCCGTATGGAATATTTTTTTTCCCGCCACGGCGGTTTCTGCACTGACGTTGATGTGCTGAAGATGTTGGAAAAAATTTCCCGCACCATCGCCAACGAAAAAAATGCCCGCCTGTTCCGCCGCGAAATTAACATTCTGCGCGGTCACGACACGGCCGAGAACTACGACAGGCCGACGGTTGATGTGTTGTGTTCCGAGGACAAGCGTAACGAGATCAAGCGTCATGGCAGCCCGGGGGATGGCTATCTGGACTACCTGATAAAATTCGACCACAAATTTGATGATAATCGGGACCTGTTTTGTGATCTCGCGCCGGAACCGGGGGACGCGGTTTTGGATGTGGGATCCGGCGCCGGCTTCCTGACCTATATTCTGAAACGTAACGGTGTTGATGTGGTCGAAGCCCTCGATATGCCGGAACCCTCCGGCGTTTTTAATAATTCCTGCCGGATATTGGGGGTCGAGAAGAAAGAGTTCACCATCGAAAAGCGTAAACCGATGATGAGCTTCGGTCGCAAGTTCGATATCATAGCCTGCGGGTTGCTGCAGTTTGACGGCCATTCCCTGGCCGCCATCGCCCATGGCAAGGGGGAGGGCGGTGGCGAATTTGAATGGGGAACGACCGACTGGTTATGCTTTCTGAAAGATATGCACGACAATCTATTGACGGATGATGGATATATCTGGCTCGGCTTTACCGAAACCTGGCTGGGCACGACCGTCATCGACGCCAACAAGGAACAGGCGGCGGCCATCCGGGAAATGTTCGAGCCGTATCTAGTTAAGGATAAAAGATCCTCGGGCGAACCGGTGAAGCTGAGCCGCCGGGATATCGCGGGGCTACTCACGGATCGGGAAAGCCGGCAAGAGGGATAGCAACAATATGACGAAACGCTGGAAAATAAGACCCGAGGGCTCGACCTGGGGCGATTGGGGCAACGACGACCAAAAGGGCCGCATGAACCTGCTGACGCCGGAACGCATCAAGGCGGCGGCCTTGGAGGTCAAGGACGGGCGCTGCTTCTGCCTCAGCCTGCCGTTGGATCTGCCCGGCGGCAACGCCGTCAATCCAAAACGCCACCCGCCGCAACTGGGTCCTGTGTTCGTCGGCGACGATGTCTATTTCAACTATGTCTGGGATAATCATAAGCCCGGCGACATGGATGTTAGCTGCGACGAGGCGATCACTCTTTACAGCCAGTATTCGACGCAATGGGACAGCCTCTGTCACATCGGCTCCAAGTTCGATGCCGACGGCGACGGCGAGCCCGAACCCCTCTATTACAACGGCTTCCGGCCCGGCGAACACATCGGCGGCACGCCCGGCGACGGACAGCTCGGCGCCCGCGCGCTGGGCATTGAAAACATGGCCGAGGCGTGCGTCCAGGGCCGCGGCGTCATGGTCAACCTGCATGCCCACTTCGGCGATGCGCGCGTCGCCGTCGGCTACGACCAGTTAATGGACGTATTCGCCAAGGACGGCATCAGCGTCGAAGAGGGCGACATGCTGACGCTCTATACCGGTTGGGGCGATATGATCTGGGCCATGGGCGGCGACCCGGACGCCGAGAAACTGCATGCATCGTGCGCCGTTCTCGATGGTTATGATCCGGAACTGCTGCAATGGATTACCGACAGCGGCTTATCGGTGATCGTGTCCGACAACATGGCGGTCGAAAACGCCCACGGCGACGGCGACACCCAGGGCGGCCGGTCGCACCTGCCGATCCACCGCCATTGCCTGTTCCGTCTCGGCGTGCATTTGGGCGAGCTTTGGAATCTCGGTGAATTGGCAACCGAGCTTCGCCGCCAGAACCGGTTTCGCTATCTGTTGACGGCGCCGCCGCTGCGCATGCCGGGCGCCGTCGGCTCACCGGTGACGCCGATCGGGACGATCTGATCCATGGCTAAATTCAATCCTGACAATAAAGGCCCGCTCGACGGCGTTCGTGTCCTCGACATGACACGCCTGATCGCCGGCAACATGTTAACCCTGCAACTGGCCGATTTCGGCGCCGAGGTCATCAAGATCGAAACGCCGGGCAAGGGCGACCCGCTGCGCGCCTGGCAGGATAACGGCGTCGCGTGCCATTGGAAGACTTACGCCCGCAACAAAAAAAGCCTGACCCTCAACCTGCGTGAGCCGGACGCCATCGATATTCTGTTGGGGCTGGTCGAAGGCGCCGACGTCATGGTCGAAAATTTCCGCCCTGGACGGCTGGAGGAAATGGGCCTCGGCCCGGACGCGTTGCATCAGCGCAATCCGAAGCTGGTGTTGGCGCGCATTTCCGGGTTCGGCCAGACCGGGCCGTATCGGGAAAAGCCGGGCTTTGGCTCGTTGGTCGAGGCAATGTCCGGGTTCGCCGACCGCAACGGATTTCCAGACCGCGAACCGGTGCTGCCGCCGTTGGCCCTGGCCGATATGATCGCCGGGTTATATGGCGCGATGGCGGTGATGATCGCGGTGCGTGAGGTCGAGGTCAAAGGCGGCAACGGTCAGGTCATCGACCTGTCGCTGCTGGAACCGATTTTCTCGGTTCTCGGCCCCGAGGCGATGACCCATATGGTTACCGGCAAGGTAAAACAACGGATGGGCAGCGGTTCAAACACCTCCTCGCCGCGCAACGCCTATGCGACGAAGGACGGCAAATGGGTGGCGCTGTCGGCGTCGATCCAGTCCATGGCCGAACGGGTGTTCCGGGTCATCGGTCGCGACGACATGAACGACGATCCCCGTTTCCGCACCAACCCGGACCGGGTCAAGCACCGCGACCAGGTCGACGAAATCCTCGGTGGCTGGATCAAGGAACGCGATCAGGCCGAAGTTTTGGATATTTTCGGCAGAGGCGAGGTGACGGCGGCTCCCATTTACGACATTTCCGACATCATCAAAGACGAACATTTCCAGGGCCGCGAAATCCTGGTTGATCTGCCGGACAAGGACTTGGGCGAAGTGCCCATGCACAACGTCATCCCGCGGCTGTCGGAAACGCCCGGCGGCTTCCGCCTGGCCGCGCCGGAGCTGGGCGAGCACACCCAGGCGCTGTTGACGGAATACGGCATCGAGGCCGAGCGTCTTGCGGATTTGAAGAAAAGGGGCGTTGTTTAAATGAGTGCTACCTCGGAAGGAAAACTCCTGGTTTGGCGCTCATTGCTGTACGTGCCGGCCAACAATCAACGCTTCATCGACAAGGCCCACACCCGGGGCGCCGACGCCATCATCCTTGATCTTGAAGACAGCGTGCCGATGGCCGAAGGCGACCGGGCGCGGGCCATGCTGGCGGCCTCGGCGGCCTCGGTTCGACAATCGGGCGCCGATGTGGTGGTCCGCATCAATCGCCCCGGCGCCGAAGCTAAAAGCGACCTGGACGCCGCCGTGATCGAGGGCGTTGATGCGTTGATGCTGCCCAAGGTGGACGATGCCGCCCATGTTCTGGCGCTGGCCGATGCGGTCGGGAAACTGGAAGGCGAACGGGGCCTGGCGCCCGGCGGGATTCGGTTCGTGGTCATGGTCGAAAGCCCGGCGGCGTTGTTTAAAGCGCCGGAAATTGCCGCCGCCCATCCCCGTAATACCGCTGCCTTCCTCGGCGGTGAAGACTTCGCCACCGCCGCCGGCATGGTGCCCGACCCGGAAACCCTGTTTCTGCCCAAGATTCTGACACTGTATGCGGCGCGGGCCGCCGGGATCACCCCGTTGGGGATGCTCGGCACCGTCGCCGATTATCAGAATCTGGATGCGGTTCGCGAAATTATCCGGCGTTCACGCAAGTTCGGGTTTGAAGGGGCGTCGTGCATCCATCCCAGCGTGGTGCCGATATTGAACCAGGAAATGGCGCCCTCCGGGGAAGAGGTGGATCAGGCCAGCCGCATTGTCGAGGCCTACGCCGCGGCGGAAAAGGACGGCCTCGGCGCCATTACTGTCGATGGCATGATGGTTGATGTGCCGGTGGCGGTGCGCGCCGAGGCGTTGCTGAAACGCCATGCCGCCATCCAGGCGCGCGGCGCCTAGTCTTTATTTTTCCCCGCCGTCTTTCTCGGCTTTATCGGAACTGGCGCCTTTTCTCTCTAATTCTGCTAATCGGCGGCCTTCTTTCTCCAATTCCTCGATCTTGGCGCCCATGGCGACATGGATCAGCTGCGAGCCGATGGCCGCCAGCAACGGCGTCGCCAGGATGACAAAAGCCCAGTAAATGATCTGCGCCGTCTCGATCCCGGGGAACAGGACGGTGTGGTAGTAGACGACATAGATAATCAGGAACAGCTCTGATACCAGGGCAAGGCGGAAGGACGTCCGCCCGGTCAGCTTGCTCGGTTTGATCGGGCCGCCGAAGGCACGGATGATGCTGGTGAACAGGCCGCCGGCAAAATTGGCCATCATCACCAGGACGCAAATGATGATGATGGTTAAGGCGTCATTCTGGGAAAAGCCGAATGTCTTCATGAAGTCTTCGATGCCGCCCATGGTTCGTGCCTCTTAGGTAATAGGGGTCGAGTAATAGTGACTATGCCGCCGGAGCCGCGTTCCTGCGAATCATTGAAGTATTACACCAAACAACCCGAAACAATTCCACACTTACCTTTTCAGCCTTTACCGCGCCTAATAATGAACACCGCCACAAAGCCTCCCAATGCCGCCATCACGGCCATGGACTGATAGGCGGCGGGGCCATAAAGGCCGTACAGTTTTCCCGATGCCAGCATCGCCACCCCCATCGCCAATCCCATGACCACGGCGGAATAAAGGCTCTGTGCCGACGCCGACACCGCGTGAGGAACACGGCGCGAGATGAAATAGATCGCGCCGAGATGGGTGGCGGAAAAAGAGAATGCGTGCAGAGCCTGCATGACAATCAGCACCTCCAGGCCTCCGGCTGTCCCCGTCACCGACCAGCGTACCGCGCCCGCGACGCCGCCGAGGACGATGAGTTTGGCCGGGCCAAAGCGGCGGACCAGACGGACGCCAAAGGCAAACAAGATGATCTCGGCGATCACGCCTTCCGCCCACAGTAAGCCGATGACGGTTTCCGAATAGCCTTGCGCTTTCCAGTTCAACGTTCCGAAACCGTAGTAGACGCTATGGCTGGCCTGAATTAAGGCGGTGGCGATCAGAAACAGGCCGAATTGGGGCTCGTGGAGAACGGCGAAGGCGGCGAAGCGGGTTTCACTGGCGACCGGGGCCTGGGTCGCGGGCAGGGCCAGGGTGACGGCGATGACCATGGCGAGTAAGCAAAGCACGATCCAGTAGACGATGTCGGCGGATCCGTCGGTCAGGAGATACCCGGTGCCGACGACGGTGGCGATGAAGGTTAACGATCCCCACAGTCTGACCCTGCCGTAATCCAGTTCCTTTGGCCCGCCTTCTTGCCCTGGCAGCATGGCCAGACTTTCCCCCAACGGCATGATCGGCGACCAAAAGGCGAAAAACAGGATACTGACCAGCAGGATCGGCCAGAAATGATCGGTTCCCGCGTACAAGGTGAAGGAGGCGAATGCCAACATCGCCAGGGCGACGATGATCGGTCGGCGTTGCCCACGGCGGTCGGCGATGTGGGCAATCAGTGGGTTGGAGATGACCTTGATGCCGACACTGGCGGCGATAATGACGCCGATTTCGGTCGGCCCCAAGCCCTTCGCCGCCAGCCACACCGGCCAGAACGGCATTAAAACGCCTATCGTGGCGAAGACGGCGCCGTAAAAGAACGCCAAACGCAGCGCGGTTCGTGTGTTGTCTCGGGTGTTGTCTGGAGGGACCGGGTCGTGCATGATTCTAAAAGGAGGCCTCGAAAGCCTCCAACGGGTCAACAGAAATCCGAGGACACCAGATCGATGAAGATTGTATTTTTCGGCGCCGGCGGCATTGGCGGGTATTTCGGCGCCCGATTGGCGGCGGCTGGTGAAGACGTCCATTTCATCGCCCGCGGTTCGCACTTGGCGGCAATGAAAAGCCGTGGCCTTAAGGTCAACAGCCCGCTTGGCAACCTCCACATCAAATCCCCTCAGGTCACCGACGATGCGGCCCAGTGCGGCCCCGGTGACCTGATCGTGGTCGGGGTCAAGCTCTATGACACCGAGGCGGCGGCGGACGCCATTAAACCTTTGGTCGGGCCGCAGACCACGGTAGTGTCGTTCCAGAACGGCGTCTTCGCCGGTGATTTGTTTTCCGACGCCTTCGGCCGCGACAAGGTGATCGGCGGCTCGTCGTCGATCGCCGCCCAAATCCAGGAACCGGGCGTCATTCTGCACACCGGCACCATGGCCAGCATGGCCTTCGGTGAATGGGACGGTACCAAAAGCGCCCGCACCGATGCCTTTTTGGCCGCCTGTACGGGGGCCGGGATTAACGCAACCCTGTTCGACGACATTAACGCGGTGATTTGGTCGAAGTTCGTGTTCCTGTCGTCCTTTAGCGGCGCTACCTGCCGGTTCCGCCAATCCATCGGCCCAATCCGTGAGGATCCGGAAAAACGGGCGCTGTACCGCCAGGCCCTGGAAGAGACCTTCGCCGTCGCCATCGCCAAGGGGGTAAACCTGAAGGCCGATCTGGTCGAAAAACGCATGGCCTTTACCGACGGCCTGCCGGCGGAGATGACGGCTTCCATGTATCACGATTTGACGGCCGGCAAGCGGCTGGAACTGCCTTGGTTATCGGGCGCGGTGGTCGATATGGGGCGGCAGTTGGGGATCGAAACCCCGGCGCACCAGGACTTCACCGCCGCCCTGATGCCCTACGTTAATGGGCAAAACTAAAAATCGCCGGTTTCCTTGGGTTAATAGGTTTATTGGAGGTGTGACGGTCGTCACACCCAAATTACTTTTGATTTTACTATAATTGCCGCCAGTTTCGGCCATACCTTACTTTTGGCATATGGTTTTTTTTCCTCGAGTTCTATAAGAAAGGATATGCTTTTCGATAGTATTGGTTGTTAATTTGTTTATTGAATGAAAGAGATTAAACACTAATGCCGTGTAAGCGGCATGCCCTGGGAAGTTGCGACGCGCCGGATAAAACTGACTAATTCCTTTGGCCGGAAAATTAAAACGAAATTACTTCAGTAAGGATATCGAATCCTTCCTGCCTTGTCTATGATGTTGGAATTACCAGGTTGTTTACTTACCTTTTGGTTTTGGACCCGGTTCTTGCGGTAGAGAAATATGACTAATCGTTTGGAACATTTAATCGCCGCCAACGAGGCCTTGAAGGCCGAGATTGCAAAGCGTATCGTAGACACGGCGCGGTCCGAATGTGACGCCCTGATTTCAGAGGAAAACCCCAATCCCGTGATGCGGGTGACGTCGGACGGTGCTGTCCTGTACGCCAACCAGTCGGCCAGTGTTTTGCTTGCCCATTGGCATATTAATATTGGTGACCGATTGCCGGATGAGTGGCGTGTGATCGTTGTCGAAGCCGCCAACGGCAAGCAGGCCGACGAACACGAGTTGCGGTGCGCCGGCAAGATCTTCTCCCTGACCGTGCTGGCGGTGGTGGACGCCGATTACGTCAACATCTACGGCCGTGATATCACGTCATTCAAGGAAACCGAGGATCAAATCGTCAATTTCGACGACCTCACCGGACTTCCCAACCGGGCGCTTTTTCAGGACCGTTTGCATCAGGTTCTCAGCTATGCCCGGCGTAGCGGCAAATTGGCGGCGGTCCATCTCATCAACCTTGACCGCTTTAAAGAAATCAATGAAACCCTGGGCAGGAATATCGGCGATGCGCTGTTGCAAGGCATCGCGTCCCGGCTTCTGAATTGCATCCGTACATCCGATACGGTGGCCCGTTTGGGCGGTGATGAATTCGGCATCATTCAGGTCGAACCCAATGACAACGACGGCGTCGCCATCCTCGCGCAAAAACTTCTTTCTTCCCTGAAACAACCGTTCGAAATCGACGGCCACACGATCTACAGCGCCGCCAGCATCGGCATCACCGTCTTCCCCGATGACGCCCAAAGCCCGGATGACGTATTACGGAATGCCGACCTGGCCCTTTCCTATGGCAAGAGCAACGATCGCGGCAACTATCGTTTCTTCGTTGCCCAGATGCATGACGATATCCAGCGCCGCCGTAGCATCGAAGAAGATATGCGCGGCGGTCTGGAACGCGGTGAATTCGTCCTTCATTACCAGCCGAAGCTGCATATCGGATCCAACCGCATTACCGGGATGGAGGCGCTGATCCGCTGGAATCATCCTGAACAGGGTTTCATGTCACCGGCGGAATTCATTCCGGTGGCGGAGCGTTCCAAATTGATCGTGCCGATGGGCGAATGGGTGCTGCGCGAAGCCTGCACCAGAAACAAAGCCTGGACCGATGCCGGCCTGGGCCCGGTCAAGGTCGCGGTCAACCTGTCGGCGGTGCAATTCCATCAGGACGGACTGGTGGAAATGATCAAACATACCCTCGATGACACCGGTCTTGATCCCACCCAGTTGGAGCTTGAGATCACCGAAAGCCTGGCCATGCGCGACGCCGAGGCTTCGATCGAATTATGCACCAGGCTTTCTGAATTCGGGGTCTCGCTGTCCATCGATGATTTCGGCACCGGGTATTCCAGCCTCAGCTACCTGAAAAACTTCCCGGTTCAACGAATCAAGATCGACAAGGCGTTCGTCGACGATATCGATGGAAAGGATGATTCCGGCGGCATTGCCCGCGCGGTGACGACGCTGGGCCACAGCTTCGGCATGGAAATCACCGCCGAAGGGGTGGAGACCGAAGAACAGTTGGTTTTCCTGGATTCGCTGGGGTGTGATGAAATCCAGGGCTATTACTTCTCCCGACCGTTGCCGGACGCTGAGTTCGAGGAATTCCTGAAAAATTTTGAGAACACCTGGGCGTTGCGCCTCAGTCAGGAACGCCGCCAGGGCATCGACCGCCGCAATTGGCTAAAAGCGCAATCAACGTCTTAACGGATTGATGATCTAGAGTCATTCTGGTTGATATTGATCCATTCTGATGGCCTGTGGCGAGTCGGTCCGTTAGTCGCGCGGCGCGATGCGGGGCATCGGGCAACCGGCGCAACGCGGCGGATGGCGGCCACGGGCCACCCCTTCGGGGCCGGGGCGTTTGGGCTTGGCGGGCGTCGCGCTTATTGACCGTAGCACCGCTACGCTCTGCCAAGCGCTCCTCCTCCAAGCCCAAAGGCCCTCGGTCAGAATGGGTCTATATCAACCAGAAAGACTCTAGCGTCGCCCGCCGGCCAGCTTTCGGGAATCCGGATGCGCACGCAGCCGCGCCATCGCCCAAACCCCGAAGACCGGGCCGGGGGCCAGAATCAAAAACGCGTATCGCCATCCCAAGCAGTCAACCGCCAATGGCATCAGGTGAATGGTGAACAGGGTCAACAGGAAGCCCATGGCGGTTTGCATGGTCAGCATGGTGCCGACCCGGTCCGGGTCCGATAATTCTGCGATGGAGGCGGAAAATTGTGCCGAATCGGCGACGATGGTCACTCCCCATACAAAACACAGGGCGAACAGCAGGGCCGGGTTGCCGCCGAACAGGAATCCAACCAGCACCGCGCAGGTGCCGCTGATGGTCATGGCGCCGATGGTGATGGTGGTGCGCCCGAAACGGTCGGCCAGGAACCCGGCGCCGAGGCTGCCGATGCCGCCGCCGATGCCGATCACCGCGAATGTCGCCGCGCGCGCCCAAAATGTCGCATCGCCGCCGCTCAGGCTGAGCCGGTAACTGGCATCCAGGAACACACCCAGCCACGCCCACATGGCATATAGCTCCCACATGTGCCCCAGATAGCCGAAATTGGCGAGCCGCAGTGATTTGACCCTGAACCCGGAAAAGGCGACGTGCGGGTCGAAGGGCGGCGACTTGCCGTGATTGGGGCCCATCCTGAACAGGTTAATCAGGAGGGCGGCGGCAAAGGAGCCGGAGGAGCCGGCGATCACCGTGAATCGCCAGTCAACGCCGCCATAAGCGTTGAACAGGTGCGGGGCCGCGGACCCCAGCGTCAACGCCCCGACCAAGATGCCGATCAGCAATCCGATATCGTCCTTTGCCCAGGTTGCCGCCATTTTCATGCCCAGCGGATAGACGCCTGCCATGCAGGCACCGGTAACGAAGCGAAGCACGATGATGGAGTTTCCGGCCGGGTCAACGGTCAGAATGGCGGAATTTGCCGCCGTTGCCACTAAGGCAGAAACCATGAAAAAGCGGCGCGCATCGACTCGGTCGGCAAGCCCCAAGACAGCGCTTGTCAGGGTGCCGAAGACAAACCCGGCTTGTACGGCGCTGGTCAGCAGCGAGGCCTGCGCCGCGCCGATGGAAAATTCGGCTTCCAGGGAAGGCACCACCGCGGTGGCGGAAAACCAAAGCGCCATCGTCGCAATCTGGCAGATTGCCAGCAGGGTCAGGGATGCGGCTTTATTGTTCAAGGTTGGAATCTCCGGGTTCGGGTGGATGCATTGTTATCGCCGGGGCTTTGCCTTGCAAGGGCCGGGGGATGTCGGTATTAACCCATCCAAAGCAACCAATCATCCATAAGGAATTCGCCCCATGGCCGTCGAGAGAACGCTCTCCATCATCAAACCGGATGCCACCCGCCGCAATCTGACCGGCGCCGTTAACAAGTGTTTCGAGGACGCCGGCCTTCGCATCGTCGCCCAGAAACGCATCCAACTGAGCCGTGCGCAAGCCGAAGGCTTCTATGAAGTCCACAAGGAACGCCCGTTTTACGGCGACCTGTGTGATTTCATGACGTCCGGCCCGGTGGTCGTGCAGGTGTTGGAGGGCGACGACGCCATCGCCAAGAACCGTGAAGTCATGGGCGCCACCAACCCCGACGATGCCGCCGAAGGCACCATCCGCAAGCTGTTCGCCGAAAACATTGAAGCCAATTCGGTGCACGGCTCCGACAGCGCCGAAAACGCCGCCATCGAAATCAAGTATTTCTTCGAAGACTCTGAGATCGTCGGCTAGCCGAAGCGCCAGCCGGGGGAAATCGTCGGCTCGCGATCTGCCCGGGCCGGTATTTCGTAAATGGGATCGCACCATGTCGGCCCATTGCGGACAGCCGTCAACCATTGCTGAGAATGATGAAGAGCGGCACCGGCAACGCCGCCAGGGCCACGGATGCCAAGAAACGCGGAAAAATAAAAAGGCCGCTCATGCCTGCCAGCATGGCAATGCCGCCTCCGCCTCCGATGACGGCATTGCCAGGCACATTGAGCGCGATGATGATGGCGACATAGCGGTGTTTCAGTAACGTCGGAACAACCCGTTTCGGAGCCTGCGCCAGCAGAACTTCGAATCTTGACCCGGCATCCAGGGGCTGAAGACTCCGAACAAGGGAGACGGCCCGGGTCAGGCCAAGCAATCCGAATATCTTGGCGATCAGGTCGAGGGGGATCAGTCTGCCAATGAGGTAGGAAAGGCCCAAGGCGGCCACGGTGGCGGCGTAAATCGGCATCGCGACTTTCGCGCCGAAAAGGGCCAGAAGAGCCAAGCTTATTTCTATGCCGGGCACGAATGGAATGGCCATCAGTACGGCGAATAACACGATGCCTGCGAGTATCACATGGAATTCGTGCGATTGAACGGCGGGCCCGAAGTCGGTGCTAAAAATATTACTCAACCAGCCGCCGCCCCATTGACCAGCGGCTAACAAGCCGCCGTAGATCAACACCATGACGGCGATACGCGCCCAGCGGGGGCTAGGCCTTATTGTCGGGGACATCGGCGGGCCTGGCGTCGATCAACGTCTGCTCACCCTCGACCGTCACCCGGCCTTCGGCGATCAGGCGCACCGCCTTGGGGTAGATGACGTGTTCCTGTTCCAATACGCGGGCCGCCAGCATGTCGGCGTCGTCGTCGGCGAGAACCGGAACCCTGGCCTGTATAATAATCGGGCCGGTGTCCATTTCGGCGCGCACGAAGTGAACGGTGCAGCCGGCTTCCTTCTCGCCCGCGTCGAGAACGCGTTGCGGCACGTTCAGCCCCTTGTAAGCGGGCAGCAGCGACGGGTGAATATTAATCAGCCGGTCGCGCCAATGGTCGATGAAGGGCGTCGATAACAGCCGCATGAAGCCGGCCAGACAGACCAATTCCGCACCGGATGCCTCAATCGCCTCGGTCATCGCCGCATCGAAGGTCACGCGGTCTTGGAAATCCTGATGATTGATGATGGTGGTCGGAATGCCGGCTGCTTCGGCCCGCTTCAGCCCGTGGGCATCGGCGACGTTTGAGAGCACCAGCACAATCTCACCCGGCCCGCCGGGTTTCGATACGTCGTCGATCAAGGCTTGCAGGTTGCTTCCCCGCCCGGAGATCAGCACCGCGATTTTCATGATGGCCAGGTATCCTTCAGGTTTTCCAAAATGACAACGGCGGGGGCGGCGGCGGCGGCGGTCTCATTTACAGTACCGATGCGATAGACGTACTCGCCGGCCTCGCTGAGGGCGCGTTCCACCGCGTCTGCCTTATCCTTGGCGGCGATGACGGCCATGCCGATGCCGCAGTTGAACGTTCGCGCCAATTCAAGCGGCGCAATGGCGCCGGCTTTCGCCAACCAGCCAAACACCGAGGGCAGCGGCCACGTCGAAACATTGATGCTTGCGGTCAGTCCATCGGCCAGGACGCGGGGAATGTTTTCGAGCAGACCGCCACCGGTGATATGGGCGAAGCCGTGAACGCCGCCGGTTTTCAGCGCCGCCAGACAGCTTTTGACGTAAATTCTGGTCGGCGTCAGCAACGCCCGGCCGAGGGACGTTCCCGGATAAAACGGCGCGTCTTCGGCGTAATCGTAGCCACCGTTCTCGACGATGCGACGGACCAGGGAATAGCCGTTGGAATGAAGCCCCGAAGACGCCAGCCCCAGGATCACATCGCCGGGCTGGGCTTCGTTGCCGGTCAGCACGGCGCCCCGTTCGACGGCGCCGACGGCGAATCCGGCCAGGTCATATTGGCCGGGCGCGTACATACCGGGCATTTCCGCGGTCTCGCCGCCGATCAGCGCACATCCGGCCTGTAGGCAGCCTTCGGCGATGCCCGCGACCAATTGCCGCCCGGCCTCGACATCCAGTTTGCCGGTCGCCATGTAATCGAGAAAGAACAATGGCTCGGCGCCCTGGACAACCAGATCATTGACGCACATGGCAACCAGATCGATGCCGACGCTGGCATGATCGTTCGCGGCCTCGGCAATCATCAGCTTGGTGCCGACGCCGTCGGTGGCGGCGACCAGCAGGGGGTCGATGTAGCCGGCGGCCTTCAGGTCGAACAGACCGCCGAAACCGCCGAGTTCGGAATTGGCGCCGGGCCGCTTGGTTGCCGCCGCTAACGGCTTGATGGCTTCAACCAGGGCGTTCCCGGCATCAATATCGACACCGGAGTCCTTATAGGTGCCCGCGGCTGAACCAATGCCGTTTTTAGGCCTTTTTTGGGTAATATCTTCCTCCTCGGGTGCGTTATGGTTATATCAATCCTTGGTATTATTGCCCCGACGACGGGGCCAGGGGGAATATCCTGAGGAAGAAGATAATGTATCCACGACCTTTTGTAATGGGTGATGTTAATGCCTAAGCGGGGATTCTTAAATTGCCTGGGGTTGGCCCTTGTTTTCGCCGCCGTGGTGGCAGGCCCGGTTCATGCCGAGAGCGTTAATGTTTTTGAGGTTCGCGACGTCGTCGTTGATGTCACCGCGGAAACCGCCAACGCGGCCCGTGAACAAGCGCGGGCCGAAGGCGAGAAGAAGGCGTTCCAACGGTTGATGGAACTTCTCACCTTGCGGATCGAACATTCGGGTCTGCCGAAGCTGTCGACCGAGGAAATTTCCACCTACGTCAGTGATTTCTCGGTCGCCGATGAAAAAACCTCTTCTGTTCGGTATCTGGCGCGATTAACCTTCCGCTTTAAGCCGAAGGAAGTGCGCGGATTGTTGATTGAATCCGGTTTCAGCTTCGCCGAAACCGTCTCCAAACCGGTGTTGGTGCTGCCGGTGTTCCAGAATGCCGGTGCGCTTATTTTGTGGGATGACCCAAACCCGTGGCGCGACGCCTGGGCGGCAAGGCCGAAAAGGCGAAGCCTGGTGCCGACCCTACTTCCCAAGGGCGACTTGGCCGATATCGCCGCCATCGGCGCCGATCAGGCGATGGATGGGGATCAACAACGGCTTGCGGTGCTGGCCAATCGGTATGGCGCCAGTGATGCGTTGGTCGTCTTCGGGGTCATGCGAATTGAAGCGGCCAAGGCCAGGCGGGTACTGGATGTTTATTTCACCCGCTTCGGGCGTCAACTTAAGGAGCAGACCGAAGTCATCAGCTTCCCCCAGAACAAGGACGAGACGGTCCCCGCCCTGTTGGCCCGCGCCGCGTTGGAGCTGACGTATGTGGTCGAGGATAACTGGAAACGCGACAATTTGCTTCGCTTCGACCGCGCCGGCATGATCCCTGTGGTGGTGGCGATCACTGGTCTTAAAGACTGGATCAGGGTTCGCGCCCGGCTCGGCGGCGTCGCCGTGTTGCAGCGCACGGAAATGGTGTTGCTGTCCAAGGACCTGGTCCATCTCAACCTGCATTACATCGGCGGGACCAACCAGCTGGCACTGGCCCTGGAACAGGCGGACATTAAGCTGGTCCAGGAAAACGACCAATGGCGGTTGAGTCTCGCTGAGCCCATTACATCGCCACGCCCGAAGCCAAAATGAATATCCCCAATTTTATCACCCTGACCCGTTTGGCGGCGGTGCCGGTGGTCATTTGGCTGATTTTGAATGGCAATATGAAAATCGCCTTCTGGGTGTTTTTCGCCGCCGCGGTCTCGGACGCCCTTGACGGTTTTATCGCCAAGCATTTCAACCTTGAGACCGTGTTCGGCACTTATCTTGACCCGATCGCCGATAAGGCCCTGTTGGTCGGGGTTTACCTGACCCTCGGCAACGAAGGCTACATCCATACATGGTTGGTGATTTTGGTGGTGTTTCGCGATCTGGTTATCGTCGGCGGCGCCGTCCTGTTCCAGACGATGACCCAGGAACTGACCATGCGCCCGTTGCTGATTTCCAAGGTCAATACGTTCTTTCAGCTGCTATTGGCCATCGGCGTGCTTTGGATCGAGGCCTATGGAATCGATGATGGCCTTGGCCTTGAGGTTATGGGATATATAGTCGCGGCAACGACGGTGTGGTCCGGGACCAGTTATGTGATTACCTGGAGCCGCCGCGCCACGATGATGGCGGGCGTGCCGAAGGATCAAGATACCGACCGGACGGAGGATTAAGACGTGAGTGGTGATAAAAAGACCATGTTCTGGCTTGCCGGTCTGGTCGTCTTCATCCTGATTTTGAATTCCTTGTCGGGCGTCCTGTTGCCTTTTGTCGCCGGCATGGCGATTGCCTATTTCCTCGACCCGATCGCCGATAAGCTGGAGCGTTGGGGCGCCTCCAGAACCTTGGCGACGACGGTGATTGTCGTCGGGTTTTTTGCCGTCGTCGTCGGTATTCTGGTTTTATTGTTTCCCTTGCTGCAGGCCCAGATCGTCGCGCTGACGGCATTGATTCCGGACCTGATCGAAAAGATCCGTGGTTATGCGGCGCCGTTGCTGGAGCGGCTGCAATCGGACTTGACGCCGGATGCGCTGGAGCGTCTGAAGGGCGCCGCCGGTTCCTACGCCGGCACCGCCATCAAGTGGGTTTCCGGCGTCGTCGGCGACATTTGGAAGAGTGGGGTTGCGTTCTTCAACCTGCTGTCGCTGATGATCATTACCCCGGTGGTGGCTTTTTACCTGCTTCGCGATTACGACTCTATCGTCAAATGGGTCGATAGCTATCTTCCCCGCGCGGCGCTGGCGACCATCCATGAACAGGTTCGCGCCATTGATGCCGCCATCGCCGGGTTTGTCCGTGGTCAGGCCAGTGTGTGTCTGGTGCTGGCGACCTGGTACGGCGCTTCGTTGACGGTGGTCGGGCTGGACGCCGGGCTTCTGGTCGGGCTCGGCGCCGGGGCGATTTCCTTCATTCCCTATGTCGGCGCCTCGATCGGATTGGTGGTCGGGGTTTCCATCGCCCTGGCGCAATTTTCCGAATGGTCGCAGATCGGCGTCGTCGCCTTGGTCTTCATCATCGGCCAGACCGCCGAAAGCTACATCCTGACGCCGCGGCTGGTCGGCGGCAGAATCGGCCTACATCCGGTATGGATTATCTTCGCGCTGCTCGCCGGCGGTACGCTGCTCGGCTTTACCGGCGTCTTGTTGGCGGTGCCGACGGCGGCGATCATCGGGGTGCTGCTCCGGTTCGGGTTGCAGCGCTACCGGAATAGCCCCCTGTACAGCGGTAACACTTAAGACGTGACTGAAGCGGCCCAACTAACCCTCGATTTTGACCATCGCCCGGCGCTGGCCGGCGACGACTTCCTGGTCGCGCCGCCCAATGCCGAGGCCGTGCGCTGGCTCGACTCCTGGCCCGATTGGCCGGGACCGGCGCTGGTGATTTATGGCGCCGCCGGTTCCGGCAAGACCCATCTTACGCAGGTGTTTCTGGCTCGAAGCAGGGCCAAGGTGATCTCCGCCGGTGATCTTCAGGGCAGCCATCCGCCGGCCTATGTCGGCGACGCCCCGGCGGCGATCCTGGAAGACGCCGACCTGTTGACCGGCCCGGCGGCGACCGCGCTTGGCACCGCCCCCGAGGTTTTGGAAGAAGCCATCCTGCATCTCTATAACCACCTGAGCGAAACCGGCCGCCATCTGATGTTGACCGCCAAGCAGCCGCCGGCGCGGTGGGGCATCGGCCTGAAAGATTTGGCGTCGCGCCTGAACGCGGCGGCGCAAGCCGGGATCGGCCCACCCGATGACGTCTTGATCACCGCCGTCCTGGTCAAACAGTTCGCCGACCGCCAGTTGAAGATTGATGACGGAGTCATTGCGTTCATGTTGGCCCGGATGGAACGCTCCTTCGAAGCGGCCAGGCTTTTGGTTGCCGCCATCGACGATCTGGCGCTGACGGAACGCAGAAATATCACCGTGGCGCTGGTCCGCGAAGTGTTGAAAACGAACTTAAAAGGCGAGGCAGAATGATTAAATTAGTGTTAGGTTGGGGCGATGTGGCCGTCGCCGCCGGGGCTTGCGTCTATGTCTTGGTCGAGGTCTTCAGCATCAAGGATTTGAGCGCCCTGGCCCCCGAACGGGCGCAGCAATTAACCATCATCTTCGCCGCCTCACTGTTTTATGTATTGGTGCGGCTGGCCTGGAAAGGCATTCAGCGGTATTTGCGAAATCAAGAATTGGATAATAACTAAACACAGTTCACTAGGGAGAATATCATGGATTTAGGATTAGCCGGAAAAAAAGCCATCGTTTGCGCCGCCAGCAAGGGCCTCGGCAAAGGCTGCGCCAGTTCGTTGGCGAATAACGGCGTCGATGTCACCATCTGCGCGCGCACCCCCGAAACCCTGGAGGCGACGGCCGAAGAAATCCGGGCTCTTGGCGGCGGCAAGGTGACGACGGTGGCCTGCGATATCACCACCGAAGAAGGTCGCGCCGCGATGCTCGACGCCTGTCCGGAACCGGATATCCTGGTCAACAACGCCGGTGGCCCGCCGCCGGGGGATTTCCGCGACTGGGACCGCGAGACCTGGATCGCCGCCGTCGACGCCAACATGTTGACGCCGATCTTTCTGATTAAGGCGACGGTGGACGGCATGATCGCGCGCAAATTCGGCCGCGTCGTCAACATCACGTCGAGCTCGGTCAAGGCGCCGATTGAAGTCCTCGGCCTGTCCAACGGCGCCCGCGCCGGGCTGACCGGTTTTATCGCCGGCATCGCGCGCAAGACGGTCATCGCCAACGTCACCATCAACAACCTGTTGCCGGGCGCCTTCGATACCGAGCGCATGCACGGCAATATCGCCAATGCGGCGAAAAAGGCCGGTGCCGATCTCGCCGAAATGACCAAGAAACGCGCCGCCTCGATCCCGGCCGGCCGTTTCGGCGACCCGCACGAATTCGGTGAATACTGCGCCTTCCTGTGCTCGGCCCAGGCCAGCTACATCACCGGCCAAAACCTGCTCATCGACGGCGGCAACTATCCGGGGACGTTCTGATTTAATTTCCCGGTCCGCCTCGGGGGCCGGTGGTGTCCCCCGAAAATCCCGACCGCCGTCCGCGCCTCTTGTTGTATACGTCCCTGTCAGGCCTCCGGCCTTCCGCGCCTCTTGTTGTATACGTCCCTGTCAGGCCTCCGGCCTTCCGCGCCTCTTGTTAGGCCCCTTCACTATATTAGCGGATCGCGCATGTGCAGGGCCGGCATGAGGTCGAAGTAGGGGCGGATAATGGGCGACGGCGAGTCCTCGAATTCGGCAAACGCACCGTCGAAGGACACGCGGCCATTGTGCAGCATGACGATTTGCGGATGCAGACGGCTGAGCAGATCCTTGTCGTGGGTGATGATCACCGTTGTCCGGTTGGGGTTGTCCACGCCTCGCTTGAAATGGGTGGCGAGGACCAGATCCTGGACCTGGGTCGCGCTGGTCGGATCCAAGCCGGTGGTCGGTTCGTCGTAGATGATGACCTTTGGGTCCATGGACAGCGCCCGGGCGATGGCAAGCCGTTTCGCCATGCCCCCGGACAGGCTTTCAATGTCAGTATGCATGAACTTGGCATCCGTCGGCAGGGCGACCGCCTTCAGCACGTCGAGGGCGATCTGTTCGATCTCTTTATCGTCGAGCTCTTTGACCTCCTTCAGCCAAAGCTCAATGTTGTCATAGACGGTGCCCGAGAACAGGGCGTTTTTCTGGAAAACGACCCCCCAATGGGTGTGGATGGCGTTGAGTTCCATTTCGTGGAGGTTCGCGATATCAACCAGCGGCGCCTCGTCCCGGGTGTAATCGGCAACCCGAACCCGGCCGGCGTCGGGGACCAATTGACCGAGGATATGGTCCATCAATACCGTTTTACCGCAGCCCGAGCCGCCGACAATGGCAACGACGCCGCCCCGGCGAATTTCGAGATCAACCCCTTGCAGCACCTGATGATCGCCGAACGCCTTGTGCAGCCCTTCGACCTGGATTTCGATGTCGACCGGCTGGTTGAACTCAGGCGACTTCGCCGTATCCATGGTTCAGTCCTTGTTCTCGAATGCCCTCAACACGCACCGGCACGCGGATGCTTCGGCGAAGGCAACGCGGCGCGGCGTCAGGCCAATAGTAGGCCGAAATTGTGAAAAGTCTTTGATGTAGGTCATGGCGCCCCGGTGAGGTCTTCAAAGGCCTCATATAGCTTTGAGAAGTCGGTGTCCTCCATCCCGGCACCGATGGCGCGGTTGAGAATTTTTGAGGTTAAATCGCCGAACGGTGTCGGCGCGCCTTCGCGCTCTGAAAGAGCGGTCGCGAGCCCCAGGTCCTTGGCCAGATTGGCGACCGTTGAGCGCGCATCCCAGGTGCCGGACAGGATATGGTTGGGAAAACGGGTCTCGCTGACGAAACTGCGGGCGTTACCGGCGTTAAAAACCTCGATCACCGTCTTTGGTTCGATGCCCATGCCCGCCGCCATCCGCACGCCTTCGACATTGGCCAGAAACATGGTGTGCAGCACCATGTTGTGAATCAGCTTTAATGTGTGCCCGGCACCGGAGGCTCCGACATGGAAAAAGCGGCCCGTAATGGCATCGAAAATATCGACGCAGCGCTCGACGGCTTGGCGTTTGCCGCCGACCATCAATGTCAACGTGCCGGCATCGGCACCGGCGGCGCCCCCGGTCATGCCGCAATCCAGATAATCGATGTCCCGCGCCGCCGCTGCCGCCGCCAACTCACCACTGGCGCCGGGATCGGACGTCGTCAGATCGAGAATGATCCCGCCGCTTTCCATGCGTTCCAACAGGCCGCCGGGTCCGGTCAGGCAATCGGCGATTTCCCTGGTGCCGGGCACAACGAAAAGGACGCGGCTTAGGCCGGCGGGCAGCTCCGACGGCGGCGCGACGGCTACGTCTTCGCGTTCGGTAAACGGGGCCCGCATCGCCGGGTTTGAATCCCACACCCCACCAAGTAATCCGGCCCGGTCGAGATTGCGGGTAATGCCGCCGCCCATCTGGCCGAGGCCAATGACCGCAACGTCGCGGGTTTTATCAGTGTTCATATTAACTCCCTTACCGGTCGGCGGTATTTTTGGTCTCCAGCAAACTCGCGGCGTATTCGAGTGCGTGGACGCGGGTGTCGAAGCAGTGGTTGGCGGGGATGACCTTGGTCACGCCGAGGCGGTCCAGAGTCGATTTGATCCGCACCCCAATGCCGATGATAATAACCTCGACCCCCATCCCGGTCGCCGTCACCATGATGTCTTCGATCGCCAAAGACGCGCTGGTGTCGATGAAGGTAACGTCGGTGAGGTCGAGCACCAGCACCTTGAAATGGGCGCCGACGGCGATTTGTCGGGTCAGCCCCTTGGCGGCGCCGAAACTCATTGGGCCGGAGATGTGATAGACCATGATCTCGCCGTCGTGACGCTTCAGCAGGTCCAGCTCGTGCTGGTCGTAGGGCAATCCATCGGCGCCGGAACGGACGTTTTGCAGTTGCAGGTCGGTCATCCGTTTGACGAACAACAGGCTGGCGGCGACGATGCCGACGCCGACGGCGACGATCAGATCGACGAACACCGTCAGCCCCAGGACCATCAACATGATAATGACCCCGGCCCGAGGGGCGCGACCAATCCGTTTCAGATATCCCCAATCGATAATGTCGATGCCGACCTTGATCAGGATTCCGGCCAGTACCGCATGCGGAATTTTCGCGGCCAGGGGGCCGAGGCCCATCACCACGCTGAGCAGCACAATGGCATGGACGGCGCCTGAGATCGGCGTCCGCCCGCCGGCGCTGACGTTGACGACGGTGCGCATGGTGGCGCCGGCGCCGGGAATGGCGCCGAACAACCCGGCCAGCGTGTTGCCGATACCCTGGCCGATCAATTCGCGGTCAGACTCGTGCTGGCTGCGGGTGATGCCGTCGGCGACCAGGGACGTCAGCAGGCTGTCGATGGAGCCCAACAACGCCAGGATCAACGCCGACGACACCATATCGGCGAGCAGCGCGCCGCCGATCACCGGCATTTTAATGTCCGGGAAGCCCATCGGGATGTCGCCGAGCACCGGGGCGCCGGGCAACGTCAACGCAACGGCGATGGTGCCGACGACCAGCGCGATCAGCGGCGACGGCAGCACCCGCCCGATGGCCTTCGGCGTCAGATAGACGATCAGCAATGTGATCACCGCGACCGAGGCGGCGTCACCGTTGATGTTGACGATGTCGCCGGGCAGCGCCATCAGGCTGGCGACGACACTGGCGCCGGGGTGGGATTGGCCGAGGAACGGCGCCAGTTGCAGGGCGATGATGATGCAGCCGATGCCGGTCATGAAGCCCGACACCACCGGGAACGGCACCAGATTGATATAGCGCCCCAACCGCAGCGCCCCGAACAGGATTTGAAACAGACCGCCCATGGCGACGATGGTGAAGGCGACCGCCGGCTGATCGATGTAGCGCGCGACAATCACCGCCATCACCACCGTCATCGGCCCGGTCGGGCCTGAAATCTGGCTAGGCGTGCCGCCGAACACGGAGGCGAAGAAGCCCAGGATAATCGCGCCGTACAGTCCGGCCATCGGCCCGGCGCCCGAGGCGACGCCGAACGCCAACGCCAGCGGCAACGCCACCACGGCGGCGGTCAAGCCGCCGAAGATGTCGCCGCGGATGTTATCGAAGCTAAGGCCGTGGATCAGTTTCATGGTTATTCGTCCGCGAAGGGTGAGGCTTGAAAGGGGGGTAATGCTTCGCAGCGTTGACGAAGCGCCGCCAGCGCCGGGAAACGGCTCGCCGGGAACAATTCGCCGCGCCGCGTGAACAGATGGGTCAGCGACGCCGTCGCGGTAATATCGGCCTGGGTCATCGCCGGCCCGCACAGCCAGGGGGAGGGTTGGCGCGCTTCCAGCCAGCCGAGCGCCGATGTCGCCTGGGTTTCCAGGCGCTGGATGACGCCGTCGTCGATGGTACCGGGGGCGCGCTGTTTGGTCTCAAAATTCAGCCCGACGACTTTTTCCGACAGCCCCAGCGCGACGGCACAGCAACGCAGCACGTCGCGGCGCTCCGGCCCCGAAGTAGGCGTCAACGCACGCGCATGTCCGGCCTGCTCATCCAGGTGGTCGAGGATCATCTGACTGTCGAACAGGGTCTCGCCGTCATCCAGGATCAGGGCCGGAACCTTGCCCAGCGGATTGACGGCGCGCACCTGATCGGCGTCGGCGAAGACGGAGATCGCTTGGCGCTCGAACGCAACGCCGTGGATATTCATGCTGACGGCGACGCGGCGGACAAAGGGTGAGTCCATCTGGCCGACCAAAATCATGGCGGGGGTCCTAGGGCGTACCCGTGGGTAGAAGCTTCAGCCTCTTACCCTTGACCGACAACGCCAGCTCGCCTGAGCGCAGTTTCAACGCGTCCTCACCGAATGCCTTGCGTCGCCATCCTGTCAACGCCTTGACGTCGGCATCGGCGCCGAAGGCGGCAAGGACCTCGACATCTGAGGCGGACGCCAACAGCTTCGAGGCGACGCCGGAGTCTTCGGATTTCATCTTCAGCAGAACCTTCAACAGGTCGGTGACCGGGCCGATGCCGCGCGGCAGCTTCGGCTTGATATTAGGCTGGGGACAATCCTTGTCGGGCACGGCCAGGCCTTTCTTGACGGCTTCCAGGATTCCCTGGCCGTAGCTGCCGTTGACCATTTTTTCGCCGAGACCGCGGGTGCGGCCAAGTTGTTGGGTGGTGGTGGGCGCGTGGTGGGCAATTTCGACCAGCGATTCTTCGCGGATGATGCGGTTGCGAGGGACGTCACGGTTTTGGGCTTCCAATTCCCGCCACGCCGCCAATTCACGCAGAATCGCCAACATGCGCGGCCCCGTGGATCGCGCCTTGATGCGGCGGAAGGCCTCGGTCGGGTTGCCGGTATAGGTGTTGGGATTTTCCAGCACCTCCATTTCTTCTTCAACCCACTGTTCGCGGCCGTTTTCGTGCAGCTTGGCCGCGAGTTTATCATAGGCAGGGCGCAGGTGGGTAACATCGGCCATGGCGTAATCGACCTGACGTTCGCTCAATGGCCTGAGCGTCCAGTCGGTGAACCGCGAGCCTTTGTCGATTTTGGCGTTGACCAAATCAGTGATCAACGCCTCATAGCCGACCGAGTCGCCGAAGCCGCAAACCATCGCCGCGACCTGGGTGTCGAACACCGGCGTCGGCAACACCCCGGCAAGGTGGTGAAAAATTTCCAGATCCTGACGGGCGGCGTGAAAGACCTTGAGGATGCCGTCATCGGCCATCAACTCGAACAACGGGCTGAGGTCGATGCCGGGGGCCAAGGCGTCGATGGCCTTGGCATCGTTCGGCCCGGCGACCTGAACCAGACACAGGATCGGCCAATAGGTCTTCTCCCGCATGAATTCGGTATCGACGGTGATGTATTTGGAACCGCGCAGGCGGTCGCAGAATTCGCTTAAGGTCTGGGTGTCGGTGATGATCGGCATGGTGGGGTTTCTACACGCTGGCGGCGGTCTGGGAAAGGGTGAAAAGGGCATGGCGGAATGGTTGCTTCGATGCTAAAAAGGTTCAACATTTCAAACTTGTAAATTACAGCGGAGTTTTTTTTCATGGTTCGCATGATCGCCCTGGCATTCTTGTTGGTCGCCCTGGTTCTTCCGGCCCAAGCCGAAGAAGTCAAAATCAAGCACAATGGCCTGACCCTGAACGCCAATCTCAACCTTGCCCCCGGCAAGTCGCTCGCCGACGGTGTTGTCCTGATGCTGCACGGCACCCTGGCGCATAAGGACATGGAGATCATGAAGGCGCTTCAGGACTCGCTGATCCAGCGTGGTTTTAGCAACCTCGCCTTTAACCTCAGCCTCGCCCAGAACGACCGCCACGGCATGATCGATTGCGCCGGGCCGCATCGGCATATGGATTCTAACGCGGTCAAGGAAATCGGCTTGTGGGTCGATTGGCTGAAAGCCAAGGGCGCCGGCGCGATCACGATTTTGGGTCATTCCCGCGGCGGCAACCAGGTTGCGCGGTATGTCGCCGGCAACCCCGACGCGGCGGTCAAACGCGCGGTGCTGGTGGCGCCGGGAACAACGGCCCCTGAAAAACAGGGTCGCGGTTACCAGAATAGCTACAAAAAGGATTTAGCGCCGCTGTTGGAAAAGGCGCGCGCCCTGGTCAAGGCCGGAAAGGGCGACACGCTGATGCAAGGCGTTGATTTTGTTTACTGTCCGAACACCAGCGTCGCCGCCGCCTCGTTCGTCGATTATTACAGCTACAACCCGGACCGGGATACCCCGTCGATGATCAAACGCACGACCATGCCGTTGTTGGCGGTGATCGGTGACAAGGATACCGTCAATCCGTACTTCGCCGGGCGCATGAAGGGGACTAAGCAGGCCAACGTGAAATTCGTCCTCGTCGCGGAAGCCGGTCATTTCTTCCTTGACCTGTTCGGCGAAGACCTTGCCGACGCGGTCGCCGCATTCGTCGTCGGCGGCAGTTCGTAAGGGCTCCTCCAAGAGGCGGGGAAGGCCGGAGGCCTGACTGGGACACAAACAAGAGGCGGGGAAGGCCGGAGGCCTGACAGGGACGTATACAACAAGAGGCGGGGAAGGCCGGAGGCCTGACAGGGACGTATACAACAAGAGGCGGGGAAGGCCGGAGGCCTGACTGGGACACAAACAAGAAAACGGCCCGTCGGATTGCTCCGCCAGGCCGCTTCCTACTCAAAACTTCTTAAATCCTTGCGGACCCTGGGAACCTTTGAGTGAAACCCAGTTCCATCATTGGCAAGCCAACTCTTTTCCTGAATTCCAGAACTTAGTTCCTCGTCTGGCAAGCCATCCAATTCCCTAAATTCCACGAACATATTACTATCAGGGTTTGCGACCCCATAGCATTATTCAATCCACAATCGGGTGTTTTCCGGTGGATAACGGGGATAACTGAAAGTTTTATCGCCGGAAGGATTTTTTTCACCACGGAGCCCCCAGAGAAACGAAAAGGAGATAGGGGGATAAAGGGAGATAGGGGGGCAAGGATTTCTTTCGCGCCTCCGGCGCATTTCTTTTTCTTATCCCCATATCCCCTATGATCCCCACATCTCCTTTCCCCTTTTTTCCTTCTCTGGGTGCGCTGTGGTTATTCTAATTTTGCTTCGTCACCCGGTATCCGGCGCGGGGGAAGTGAACGACGACGTCGCCGATGGCCTCTTCCGTGCGGGCGAGGGCGATTTCCTGATTGTCGATTTGGACGATTGTCCCGGAAACGGCGGGGCATCCGGTAACCCCGGTGGGCTCGACCGCTACCGCATCCCCGGTGTGAAGCCCGGCCAGATCGTCATCGCCGCCGGCGCCGGGGGCGGGGGTCGCATCTCTGGCGATGGCCAGCGCGTCGGCGGAAGCCATCTCGGTGGGGTGGCCGTGTCCGATGCCGTCGACACGCCGTTCCCATTCCGTCAAGTGTTTGAATTGACTCAAAAATTCCGGGCCTTTCGAATAGCGCCCGCGAATGAACCAGACCAGGTAATAACACAGCGCATCGGGCAGGCCCGGCGCATCGCCCAACATAAAATTGCGGCCCGCCACCCGTTCATCCATCCAGCCGAATTGCGCCCTGAGCTGCACCAGGGCCTCGGTCATCGTTCGCTGGATCGCTTTCATGTCGAAATCAGGTCCGAAATACAACATGCCCCGGTCGGCCTGGAAATCGTCGGGCATGGCGTCGCCGGCGTCGGCGAAGACGACCTCGATTGTGGTCGATAACAACGGCCCGTCGGTCCAGCGGCCGACGCCCCAGGCCATGCCCTCGGCGCCGCCCGGAAACAACGTCGGTTTCGGATGGCGGCGTTCAAGCTCGCGGATGATGCACTGGGTGTCGCAATACACGTCGGCGCCGATCTGCATCACCGGCGTCAACCGATAGCCGCCGGTCAGCGGCATCAGGTCGGGCTTCGGCGGCAGCCGGGGGATAATCACCGAGCCCCAGTCCAAGTCCTTGATGCCGAGCACGACGCGGACTTTCTCGGTGACCGGCGATTGCGGATAATGGTGGAGGATGATGTCGCTCAACAGGAAATTCCTATAGCCTTTGAAAATGGGGGCAGGGGGTATAACAACAACAGGTGGGGTCGGGCGCAAGTCCTGACTTGGACACATTGATGTGAGGGAAACCCATGAAGCTGGCGTGTTACCTGGAAAACGAAAAGCCTCGGCTCGGCGTTTACAGCGACGGCGGCATTATCGCCGTAACCGGGGCATTGGCCGACGCCTATCCGTCGATCCGCGCGGTGATTGAAAAAGACGGCTTTCAGGATATCGCCGCCTGGGCCGACGGGAAGGCCCCTGATGTAGGATTAGACGACGCGCACTATTTGCCGCCGCTGCATGACGCTGAAAAGGTTATCTGCGTCGGCGTCAATTATCCGAAACGCCATCCCGTTCACGGCGACATGCCGCCGCCGGAAAACATTTCCATTTTCAATAAATGGGAAGGCGCCCTGGTCGGCCACCTGCAACCCTTGATTCAACCACCGGGGGCGGCGGCGGAGACCTTCGATTATGAAGGCGAACTGGTGTTGGTGATCGGACCCGGGGGTCCGGGGGTGTCCCCCGAAGATTTCCCGTGCCGGGCCGTGGCCAAGCAGGATGCCTTTAATGTGATCGCCGGATACACGATCATGAACGACGGTTCGGTGCGCGACTGGCAGAAACATAGCGTCCCTGCCGGCAAGAATTTCACCGGGTCGGGCGCCTCGGGTCCGTGTTTCGTCACCGCCGATGAGATTGATGATCCGTTTAAGATGCAATTATCGACGCGGCTCAACGGCGAAGAGGTTCAATCGGCGACGCCCGCGGACATGATTTTCGATATCCCGACAATCATTCATTACGTGTCCACCATCGTGCAGCTGAAACCCGGCGACATCATCTCTACCGGATCGCCGAGCGGGTCCGGCGGCAGCCGTCAGCCGCAGCGGTTCCTGGTCCCCGGCGACGAGTTGGAGATTGAATGGTCGGGGGTAGGGTGCTTAAGGAATAAGGTCCAGGGAAAAACTGGCTGACCCGGTTTAAAGACTCTAAGGCCGTTTGCAGAGCGCGTTGATGATATGCCCGGCCGACCCCGACAGCACGATGCCGACCGGCTGTTCCTTATCGATTTCGGCCCAAATCGGGTCGGTATAGGGCGGACAGGCGCGCCGCGCGATTTCCATCTGTTCAGCCTTACTGCGTTCCATGACCGCTTTGGTCAGCGTTTTTGTCGTGATTTTGGCCTCGACGGTGACGGTATAATTCTTGTCGGGGTGAACCTTGCGGATTTCCCAATCGGCGCTCGGCGCCTTCCACAGTGAATAATAATAGACGCTGATCTTGCTCGCCGCCTTCTTGGTTTTGGATTTATCCTTGCCATTGTCGCCACAGGCGCCAAGTGACATCGCCGCCGCCAACAAGACGGCCACGGACAGGCCAGAACGGACATCCATGTTCATTCTCATGATTTCATTGTGCCATATCTGCCTTAATCAGGGGTTAAAAAAACCGCCGCCGCTCCGGGGGAGGAAGTGGCGGCGGTTCCGGGGGGAGGCTTTTCCCGGAGGTAAATTGATTTTCTCAACCGGTGGCGTTGGCTTTGTCGCTTTCATTCCTGCGGTTCTGTCCGTCAAAGGCGTCACCGCGCCGACGTCGTTCGGGGCCGATGAATTCACCGGCGCGGACGAAGCCGCGCTTGTTCTCGATTACCGAAACGATCCTCAGATACAGCAATTTTGCCGACAGCGGCTTGGACAGGAATTCGGTCATGCCGGCGACCAGGGCTTTGAAAATGTGGCTGGATTCGTTGTAGGAGGTGACCATGATGACCGGCGCTTGCGTAAAGGCGCTGTTCGGGTCGGTGCGAATTTTATGGAGTAGATCAAGCCCGTCGAAGTCGGGCGCCCAATCGCTCAGCACCAGGTCCGGCACGACCTGGTTGAAAAGCTCAAAGGCGTCTTCTGGATTGGAGGTTTCATGGACTGTCGCGACGCCGAACTCGCGCAACACTTGGCGCAGCATCGTGCGCATCGGCGTTTGTCTTTCGGCAACCAACACCGAGATATTTGTAAGATCGTAGGAATTCATCATGTTCACCCCGGTTTTCCCGCATCTTGGCCATCCCTTCGGATCGCCTTGCCATCGTGCGGGCGACCTTTGGTATACCAAGTAGGTTTTGAACCACTGTGAATGTGATGTGAATGTGGTATGAACGGATGTAAACGGGACAAAGCAAAAGGCCCCGCGGAACAACCGCGAGGCCTGGATGCGCCTATTGGCGAAAATTGGAGGAAGAGGCGAGGACGGGCTGAAAGCCCGGACCGGGACTAGAACAAGAGGCGAGGACGGGCTGAAAGCCCGGACCGGGGCTAGAACAAGAGGCGAGGACGGGCTAGGTGATCAGTGGGCCGAGTTCCACGCTATGATCGCGATGGAATTGAATGCCGATGTATTCATCATCCTTCCAGACAATATCACCCGGAAATTTTCCGTAGGCTGGAATGTTGAGAATGAAAGCATGGTTGAGGACGTCTTCGGCGGGAATCTCGTCACCGTCCAACCGGACTTTGGCGCCGCCGGATGAGACATCGAAAATCGTCGCATTCATGAAGTTGTCGGCGAAGGCAACCGAGGCCGTCATCATGATCGGGAAGCGTTCGCCTCGGCGTCTTTCTGAGGTGGTTTCTGCCGGCATCATTTTGTATCCTTCCTATAAATATGTCGGTATCGGATCACTAATCTCAAGGCCAAATATAATCGAAGACGGCGCGGAAGAATGTGATTACCGTCACATAAGGTGAATTTTCCCCAGTGATCCTTAGTAGGGGTTGGTGTATAGGGTGTCGCCATGATGGTTTGGTGGACATGGGGCCGGTTGTTGAAGGCTCTTCTTTTCGGGCTAGCGCTGGCAACCGCCGGGCGCTTCTTCGCCGATCAATCCTGGTGGCTGGATATCCTTGCCGATTTCCAGGTTCAGTACGTGGCCGGGGCAGTGGCGTTGCTGTTGGCTTCGCTTCTGGTGCGGCGGATCAAGGAAGCGGCCCTGGCGCTGGTGCTGTTGGCGGTCAACGTCGCCATCCTGGCCCCCCATGTCGGGCCATTGTTCCCGGTTGCCGCCGCCCCCGTCCTGGTCGGCCAAGCGGCGATGAAGGTGGTCAGCTTCAACCTCAAATTCGACAATCGCAACACCGCTGCCGCGCTCGACTTCCTGCGCCGGGAAAACGCCGATGTGGTGACGGTGATGGAAGTAACCAAAGAGTGGCGCCACGCCCTGGAACAACTCAAGGATATTTATCCGCACCAGTTTTATGGGCCGCTGTGCCGCTGCCCCGGAGACATTCCCCACACCGATGGCGTGCTTGCCAAACGGCCCTGGCGCGAGGTCAAGGCTGAACGTTCACCATTGACCGGACGCTCCTTTGCAGTATGGGCGCGCTTTGCCTCGGTCCAGCCTGACAAGGCGGCGGATTTGGTGATAGCTGGGGTGCATTTAATCAACCCCCTGATATACCCAGCTGGCTATCAAATCACCGAAGCCGTCCGCTTGGCTTCGATATTAAGAGGCCTTCCAGGCCCGGTGATCGTCACCGGCGATTTCAACATGACCCCGTTTTCGGCTCGGTTCGGCACCTTGTTGCGGGAAACCGGCCTGCGTCGCGCCGATGGCGGCATCAATGCGTCGTGGCCGACGTGGCTGACGCCATTGGGGTTGCCGCTGGATCACATCCTGGTCAATGCCAAGGTCGGCCATGCGGCAATGTGGGTGGGGCCTCGGCTGGGGTCCGACCACCGTCCGATCATCGCCAGACTCGATCTAAGCCGGTAATTTCTGCCGCATGACGGCGCCGGCGCCCGACGAGGCCGCCGGGAAATGATAAAAAGCCTTATGAATCAATCCCTTTTTTGGTCCTTGTGATGGTATAATAATTGCGAACCCTTTTGGGGTGCGCAGCGGGTCGACTGGGGCCAGCGGACGCAAACTGAAAGATGGACTGTAGAGATGCCGATACCTTCCCTCTCAATCCGGCTTTTGACCGGCATTATTTTGTCGCTGTCGGTCGCCTTTTTGGCGTCATCGCCGGTGGCTGCGGCGGCGGTGGAAATCGGCACCACGGTCAAGGTTGTCAACCAGGTCCAGGCCAAGACGTTGAACCGGAAGCTCAAGCTCGGCGATAACGTCGTTTACCAGGAAACGGTCAGCACCGGAAAACAAAGCGCCGTCGATATCCGGCTGATCGATGAATCGACCCTGATCATGGGTGAAAATTCCGAGATGATCCTGGATCGGATGGTCTACAACCCCAACCGCGGCGTCGTTGAGGGCAGCATCGAAGTCTTAAACGGTATCTTCCGGTTTTCCGGCGCGGCAGTGAAGATGGACGTCACCATAAAAACCCCAACCGCCACCATTGGCGTGCGCGGCACCGAATTCGATGTCCTGACCAAGCCCGATGAAACCGAAATCGCCGTCCATGAGGGCACCATCGAAGTCATCTCGGCGCTGGGCACCGAAAGCGTCACCCGCGGCCAAGTCTACAAGGTCAACAGCAACGGCGAAGGCGGCCTGCAGGCTGGACCGTCGCCGCAATTCAAGGCCCAGACGTCACTAATGCTGACCCTTGTCGCCGACGACGGTGGCGCCGGGAGCCCACAACAGGCTGCCAAGACTAAAACCGCAGCGCTGGCCACAGCCCCGCCCAAGGCGATCACCAATCAAGACAATGAAAACCTGATCTTTATGGAATTGGCGGGTGGACGCGCGGTGATCGAACTCAGGCCCGATTTGGCCCCCAACCATGTCCGCCGGATTAAGGAAATGGCGCGCCAGGGCATTTACGACGATCTTGAATTCTCCTTCGTGCGTGCCGGCTACGCCGCCGAAACCGCTATTCCGACGGGCCGGGGGACCGGCGCTTCAACCCGCCAGACCCTGAAGGCCGAATTCTCAGACGTTCCGTTTGAGCGCGGCGTCGTCGGCATGAGCCACAAGCCGGACGATCCCGACAGCGCCGAAAGCCAGTTCTTCATCACCCTCAACCGGGCCGAAAGCCTGGACGGCAAATACACGGTGATCGGCAAGGTGATCGAGGGGGTCGAGGTGCTGGATACGCTGAAAACCGGGCGTCCGCCGAAAAACCCGGATCGCATTATTAGTTTGAAGGTCGGGCGCTCTAAAGTCGGCTCCAAAGCAAAAAAATAACTTTTCTCCATAGAATTTTTGACTGACCATAGCTACCTACAGGGAGGGTGGCGGTAATGCCCTGCCCAACAGGGAGGTCAACTTTATGGGATTATTCGATAAAAGCGATTTGACGTTCGATGCGCCGGGACGTGGCCGCGTCTACAACAACATTATTGAGACTATCGGCAACACGCCGCTGGTGCGCCTGAACAGGGTCGCTGCCGACGCCGGCGCCAAGGCCGAGGTGCTGGTCAAGCTGGAGTATTTCAACCCCATGGGCAGCGTCAAGGATCGCCTAGCGGTGGCGATGATCGAAGACATGGAAGCCAAGGGCGAAATCGGCCCCGGCAGTGTTATCGTCGAGCCGACGTCGGGCAACACCGGCATCGGGCTGGCCTTTATCTGCGCCGTTAAGGGCTACCGCTGCATCCTGACCATGCCCGAAAGCTTTTCCATTGAGCGCCGCAAAATGCTCGTTTACCTGGGCGCCGAGCTGGAGCTGACGCCGAAGGAAAAAGGCATCAAGGGCGCCACCGACAAGGCCCAGGAACTGGTCGACAGCATCGACAAGGCGGTCATGCCGTATCAGTTTTCCAACCCCGCCAACCCGGAAATGCATCGCATCACCACGGCCGAGGAAATCTGGAAGGATACCGCCGGCAAGGTCGATGTCGTGGTCATGGGGGTCGGCACCGGCGGTACGCTGACCGGCGTCGGCGAGGTGCTGAAAAAGTACAACCCGGATATCAGGATTGTCGCGGTGGAACCGGAAAACAGCCCGGTGCTGTCCGGCGGCGAGCACAGCCCGCATATGATTCAGGGCATTGGCGCCGGTTTCGTTCCCGACGTCGTCAACCGCGACGTCATCGACGAAATCGCCATCGTGTCCAACGAAGACGCCATCGCGACGGCGAAAAAACTGGCGACGCAGGAAGGCATTGCCTGCGGTATTTCGTCGGGGGCGGCGGCCATTGCGGCGTTGCGCATTGCGGCGGCGGACGGCATGGACGGCAAGGTGGTTGTCGCCGTGCTCGCCGATTTCGCCGAACGCTACGTATCGACGCCGTTGTTCGACGGCATCGACGTTTAGCGAAGACTTTTATAAATACTCAATCAACGGAGGCACCCATCATGGAACCCAAGAATGCTAAAGACTTCGATCAAGACTTACTTGATCTGTACGACCACTATGCCCATGGCATCATTGAACGCCGGGAATTTCTTGAACGTGCGGCGAAATTCGCCGTCGGTGGGATGACCGCGGCGGTGTTGCTGGATACGCTGTCGCCGGATTACGCCCTGGCCAAGCAGGTCGAGGACAACGACCCCCGCATCAAGGCCGAATTCATCACCTACTCGTCGCCCAAGGGCCACGGCAAGATTAAAGGCTACCTTGTTCGTCCATCCGGCGGCGGCAAAAAGGGCGGGGTCGTCGTCATCCACGAAAACCGGGGCCTCAACCCCTATATCGCAGATGTCGCCCGGCGCGTCGCTATTGACGGGTTTACGGCGCTGGCGCCTGACGGCCTGACCCCCTTGGGCGGCTACCCCGGCACCGACGATGAGGGCAAGGCCATGCAGGCGAAGTTGGATAATAACAAGCTGACCGAAGACTTCATCGCCGCCTATGAGACCTTGAAATCCGATCCGGCCTCCAACGGCAAGATCGGCGCGGTCTGATTTTGCTACGGCGGCGGGGTCTGTAACGCCATGGCCGTCCGCTTGCCTGGGCTCACCGCCTCGGTGCCGTTCTACGGCAGCCAGCCGAAGGCCGCCGCTGACGTTGCCAAAATCAAGGCGCCGTTGCTGTTGCATTACGCCGGGCTCGATACGCGGATCAACGGCGGCTGGCCGGCTTATGAGAAGGCCCTGAAGGCCGCGGGCAAGGAATACACCGCGCACATCTATCCTGGCGTCAATCACGGCTTCCACAACGACACCACACCCCGCTACGACAAGGCATCGGCGGAATTGGCGTGGTCCAGGACCGTCGCATTTTTCAAGGCGAAGCTGGCCTAGGCAACTCCGGGACAACACCGGAATTAACCGGGGGGACGAACGCCATCTTCGCTTTCGAGCCGATGTTTTATATCGTCGCCATTCCGGCGGTGATCATGACCGGTATTTCCAAAAGCGGACTCGGCGGTGGCGTTGGTCAACTGACGGTGCCGTTGATGGCGATCTTCATATCGCCGATTGCGGCGGCCGCGATCATGATGCCGGTGCTGGTCTTTATGGACCTTCTCAGCGTTTGGAGCTACCGCAAGAGTTGGAGTAAGCGCAACATCTTCATCATGGTTCCGGGCGCCGTCATCGGCGTCGGCATCGGCGGGCTGACGTATCGTTATGTCGACGAAAACACGGTGCGGCTGTTACTCGGCACACTGACGTTGATTTTTGTCGCCATCTATTTTCTGCAACGCACGACGGTGGCGCCGAACAAAAACCGCAGTAAAATTTTGGGCGCGGTCTGCGGCGGGATGTCCGGGTTTACCAGTTTCGTCGCCCATGCCGGCGGCGCGCCGATGAAGTTTTACATCCTGCCGCAAAGGCTGGATAAACGGGAATTCGTCGGCACCCACGTTGTCTTTTTCTTTATCGTCAATCAAATGAAGATCTGGTCCTATTTGTGGCTCGGTCAGTTCACGGCTGAAAACCTGACAACCAGCCTGGTCCTGGCTCCCGCCGTGCCGCTGGGCGTGTGGCTGGGCCTGCGGCTCAACCACCTCCTGCCGGTAGAGCTGTTCTATAGAATTTGTTACGTGCTGTTGCTGATTGCCGGAATCAAACTGCTCTGGGACGGGCTGGGGTTCGGAGGTTAGCGGCGAATTCCCTTGACTTCCCGACCCAGTAGGCGCATTAGCGGCCTCAACGACAATTCCTCCAAGGTCGAACACCGATCGCACGCGGGCTTTATACGAACTTTTTTACGTACAAAACCGGCCACCTTTCTTTCCGACATCTGTAGGCGTTTCGTTAGACCGGGTTCAGTCCCTGCCTTAAGCAGGAATCACGCCCAGTCGGTAATGCTTGCATTGTGCCAGCGCGCCCGCCGTCCCGCTTTTGGGGCGGAGGGTCACTTATGATTGTTGAGAAAGAATAATAAAACATGACTACTTTTACGGACCTTAATTTGTCCGAATCCATCCTTCGTGCCGTCATGGACGGAGGCTACACCATCCCCACCCCGATCCAGGAAAAATCCATTCCGCCGCTGCTCGAAGGCCGCGACCTTTTAGGCGTCGCCCAGACCGGCACCGGCAAGACGGCGGCGTTCGCGCTGCCGCTATTGCAGCACCTGTCGAAAACACCTCGGAAGGCGCAAAGCCGCAAACCGCTGGCGCTGATCCTGGCCCCGACACGCGAGCTGGCGAGCCAGATCAATGACAGCCTGCGTGCTTATGGTAAGCATCTGCATCTGCGCTCCTGCGTCATCTTCGGTGGCACCTCGCCAAGGCCGCAGGTTCAGGCCGTCAACCGCGGCACCCACATTGTCGTCGCCACGCCGGGGCGTTTGTTGGACCTGATGAACCAGGGCCATGTGCGCCTGGATGAGATTGAGGTCTTCATCCTCGATGAAGCCGACCGGATGTTGGATATGGGCTTCATCCATGACGTCAAGAGGATCATCGCAAAATTACCGAAGAAGCGTCAAACGCTGTTGTTTTCGGCGACGATGCCGGCGTCGGTCCAGGGTCTTGCCAGCAGTCTGCTGGTCGATCCGGTCCAGGTTGAAGTCGCGCCGACGGCGACCACGGTGGAAAAAGTCGATCAAAAAGTCATGTTCGTGTCGAAGGACCAAAAGCGCGCCTTGCTTGGCGATCTGATGAACAACCCGGAGATCGAACGGGTGCTGATTTTTACCCGCACCAAACACGGCGCCGACCGCGTTGCCCGGCATCTGCACGAATGCGGCGTCCGGTCCGACGCCATCCACGGCAACAAGGCCCAGAATGCCCGTCAGCGGGCGCTGGAAAGCTTCCGCGCCGGCAACATTCGCGCCTTGGTGGCGACCGACATCGCGGCCCGCGGCATTGATGTCGATGGCGTCACCCACGTCATCAATTTCGACCTGCCCAACGACCCCGAAAGCTACGTTCACCGTATCGGCCGCACCGCGCGGGCCGGGGCGACCGGGATGGCGATTTCGTTCTGCGACCATGATGAACGCGCCTACCTGCGTGATATCGAAAAAACCATCCGCCAGAGTGTGCCGGTATTCGATGAGCATCCCTATCACTCGGTCGAGATCGCCAACGATCCCGGCGCCACCAAGCGGCCGCCTCAGCGCGGTGGCTTCAAGGGCAAGCGCTTCGGGTCAGGAAACGGCAATGGAAATGGTCAACGCCACGGACAGAATAAGGGTCCGGGGCAGGGTCGCGGACCAAACCGGGGCCGCAACTCCCAGCGTTCCGGGCGCTCCGGTGGGCAGAGGTCCGGCAAAGCGGCTTAAAGCCTTCAAGGATAGCCGACGCGTAGCGGTCATCGCCGCGCCGGCCCCCCCCTCAAGCGATGTGTTACAGGGCAAAACGCCTCTGTTATATTCAATAAACTTAATGTAATGTTCCGTTCAGGAAGTGCTTGTGTGTGCACTGACTAAACGGTGTGGATCGGCGCCTTCAGGGAAGGCGTCGTTTGTGCGCTATGGGTAAATAATAGAATTTGTGAGGGAAATATGTTGAAGCTAGAGCGTTTCCGATTTTTTCTGAATCAAATTAGTTTTTGTTGAATCTTTGTTAATGGTTTTTGTGATTCCCTTGGTTATTGGATCACCAGGGAGTTTTATTATGACGATTTCGCAGGATTTACGCATTCGTTTGGTTCAAAAAGTTGCCGAAGGAGTGTCATGTCGGGGAGCGGCAGCCCATTTTGATGTGAGCCCGAGTTCAGCCATTCGCTTTACGCATCAGTATGAGACGGAAGGATCAGTGGCCCTTAAAGTACGAGGGTCGCACAAGCGCCGCCTTGATCCATATGGAGAGGATATCTTGAGTTGGATTGAAGAGGCACCGGACATGACCTTGCAAGAATTGTCCGAGCGTTTGTCGGACGTCCATGCCATTCGCGCCCCGAAATCGACCATAGATGACTGGCTTCGGTCACGAAAAGTCAGCTTCAA
>JAQBYB010000043.1 GCA_027624235.1 Pseudomonadota bacterium
TCAGCTATTGAGGCAGCTCAGGCGATGGATCAAAATGGCTAATCAAAGGTAGTTATCTAGGACAGCCCCTTCTTTTATTGGGGGCGGGGCTTGGCGCTGACGACTACGAAACAATCGTACACTATTCCCTGTTCCAGCCGGTTTAGGGACTTGGTTTTGGGCCTGGCCCGGAGTCAGGGCGTCAACGTCGCCGACCTGGCGCGCTCGATTGTTTTGGTGGTGCCGCCGGCGTTGTTATCCGCCTTCCCGGACCCGGGCGAGCCGGCGAAACGCGACCGTGAGGTGGTGATGGTCAAGACGGGACCGTCGAAGGGCCGTCCCTGGCACCGGAAACCCCGCCTGCAAATGCGGTTGGTGCCTGGATACCAGCCTGCGGTGTTGCGCCGGGCGCTGGCCTTGGCGCTGGCGATGGATCGGGGCGATGTCAGCGTTGCCCTCGACGGCCTTGATGACGGCGCCCTTGCTGGGGGCGTGTGGACGCCGGCGACCAAAGACCGCCGCGAGGCGCCGCCGCCCCCGCCACCCGCCAATTCGGCGGCGGACGATGAAGAATTGGCGCGGCTGCGGGCAATGGTTGCGGTGCTGTCGTTCGAGCCTCTTAGCGGCGGCGTCAAAACCCGTGAACAGGCGCTGCACGTCCTTGGCCTGGCGCCAAAATCAACGCCTGACATCGGCGTGCTGCGGGCGCGATTCAGGATGCTGGCGGCCATTCACCATCCCGACAGCGGCCAAGGCAGCCATGATCGGATGAGCCAGCTCAACAGCGCCATGGAACTGCTCGGCCGCGATACGTAGCCCGTCTTGAGCTCTTCTTGTGCTCTTGGGGGGGCTTAGACCAGATTGTCGCGCGGCGTGTCGCCGGCGAAGAACGCCTGCAGGTTTTCGACCACCCGCATGCCCATGGCGACACGGGTTTCCACCGAGGCTGAGCCCAGGTGCGGCAGCAGCACGACGTTTTCCATGGTTTTCAATGCATCCGGCACGTTGGGCTCGCCCTCGAACACGTCGAGCCCGGCGCCGGCGATGGTGCCATTGTTCAAGGCGTCGATCAGCGCCGCCGGGTCAATAACATCGCCGCGCGCCGAATTGATCAGGAATGCATGCGGCTGCATCTTGCCCAGCCCTTCGGCATTCATCAGGTGATAGGTTTCCTTGCCGCCGGGGCAGTGGATGGAAACGAAGTCGGACCGCGACAACAACTCGTCAATGCTGTCACAGGCTTCCGCGCCCAGCGCCTTGGCGTCTTTGGCCGACGGCGGGTACGGGTCGTGGAACAATACCTTCATGTCGAAGCCGAAGTGGCAGCGCTTGGCCATCGCCCTGGCGATACGGCCAAATCCGATCAGGCCGATGGTCTTGCCGGTGACTTTGGTGCCCATCATGTGGGTCGGTCGCCAGCCGGTCCAGCTGTTGGAGCGCACATGACGCTCACCCTCGCCGGTGCGCCGGGCCACGGTCAGCAACAGGTTGATGGCGATGTCGGCGGTACAGTCGGTCAGCACCTCGGGCGTGTTGGTGACTGTAAGCCCGGCGGCCTTGGCGGCATCGAGGTCGATATGGTTGAAGCCGACCCCGTTCGAGCCGATGATCTTGGCGGTTACACCATCGACACCGAGAACGTCGGCGTTGACCGCGTCGGTCACCGTCGGGCAGAACGCGTCGCATGATTTGAGCGCCGCTTTCATGTCGTCGGCTGTCATCGGCGTGTCGTCTTCGTTCAACTGGACGTCGAAGACTTCTTGCATATGGCGTTCGACCTCTTCCGGCCAGCGCCGTGACACAATCACTTTCGGTTTGCTCATTTTATCCCCCCAGTGCTTTGGACAAGTGCTTTGGACAAGTGCGTTGGACAAAAAACCGCCCGGAGGCCGAAACCACCGGGCGGGGTGTTGGGATGGTGAAGGGCGGGTTCTAGCGGCGGTCGCCGAACAGCCTGAGCAGCATCATGAACAGGTTGATAAAGTCCAGATACAGCGTCAACGCGCCCATGATCGCCTTTTTCGAGGCGGTTTCGGAACCATCGGCCTCGGCGTACATGGATTTGATCTTCTGCGTATCGTAGGCGGTCAGGCCGACAAAAATCAGCACCCCGACCACCGAAATGACGAACTGCATGGCCGAGCTTTGCAGGAACATGTTGACGATGCTGGCGATGATGAGGCCGATCAGGCCCATGAACAGGAACGAGCCCAGGCCGGTCAGGTCCTTTTTGGTGGTGTAGCCATAGAGGCTCATGCCGGCGAAGGTGCCCGACGTGATAAAGAACACCCGCGCGATCGAAGACCCGGTGAAGGACAGGAAAATGTGCGACAGCGACAGCCCCATGACCGCGGCAAAGCCCCAGAACACCGCCTGCGCCGTCGAGGCCTGCATTTTGTTGATGCCGAAGCTGAGCGCAAGAATAAAGGCCAGCGGCGAGAACATGGCGATATAGGCGAGCATGGTCGGCTGCGCGAAGCCCTGCGGGCTGGCGGTATAAAACAAGCTCATCAGCGCCGGTGTGTTGGCGGTCGCATAGGCGACAATGCCGGTCAGCGCCAAGCCGGACGCCATGTAGTTGTAGACGCGGAGCATATACGCCCTGAGGCCGGCATCAATAGAAACGGCTTCAGCCGTGGCGCCGTCCATCTGGGCGGTGCGAAGCGAAAACTTGTTATCGGGTCCAAAAGCCATCGGGTACTCCTGTTGATGAACGAATAATGGCGAATCCACTTGCGGCTATATATGGCACAAAACCCCCTCGGATCAATAGCCGCCAGCCACCATTTAGCGAATTCCTTATAGGATTAAATTGTGGCCGAACCGGGGCGGTCCGGGAACAAAACCCCCAATCCGTTGGTTTCAGCCGTTGAAGGCGGCGCACGGGCAGGGTAAAAAAACAGTGGCCTAGGAAAACCTTAAAAAATGACCTCATTCAAATATGCCCATTCCGATGCTGGCGACTGGTCCAGAATCGCCAAAACCCTGGCCGAAGATTTAGCCAAAGCCCAGGGCGGCGGCAGTGAAGGATTCGTCGCCCCGGACGGCGAAGACCTTCTGGGCTTTCTGTATGTCACCGATAATCTGGCCGACGATATCGGCTCCGTCCTCACCTATCTTCGCCAAACCACCGGCGTTGACGAATGGACGGGCGCCGTCGGCCTCGGCATTTGCGCCAACGGGGTAGATTACTTTGACCGCCCGGCGGCGGCGGCGATGGTCGCGACGCTGGAAAAAGATAGTTTTTTCGTGTTTCCGGCTATCAGTGACGACATCGAAGATTTCCCCATCGAAGGAAAAGCCTGGGTCGATGAGATGTCGGCGCCGTTCGGCATTGTTCACGGCGATCCCAACAACCCCGACGCCGTCGACATCATCGAGGCCCTGGGGCTGGCGACGTCGGCGTTCCTGGTCGGGGGCTTAACCGCATCTCGGGGCGCGCACGCGCAAATCGCCGGCGGCGTCATTGATGGCGGCGTTTCCGGCGTCCTGTTCGCGCCGTCCGTCGAAGTCGCCACCGGCCTGACCCAGGGCTGCGTGCCGGTCGGGCCGTCGCACGTGGTGTCCGACTGTCTGGATAACATCATCATCGGGCTTGATGGCGGCGGCGCCCTGGATGTGTTCAAGGAAGATATCGGCGAATTATTGTCCCGCGACCTGACCCGCGCCGTCGGATATATCCACGCGGCGTTCCCCATCGAAGGCTCCGACACCGGCGATTTCGTCGTCCGCAATCTGAACGGCATTGACCCGGAACGTGGCTGGCTGGCGGTTGCTGATAATATTCACGCCGGTGACCGGGTGATGTTCGTGCGCCGTGACCCCAGCAGCGCCATTGAAGATATGGAGGCAATGATCACCAACCTGAAGGCCCGATTGCCGGGGCCGCCCCGGGGCGGCATTTATTTTTCCTGTGTCGCCAGGGGGCCGAATATGTTTGGCGAAGAGAAAACGGAAATGTCGATGATCCGGGATCAATTGGGGGAATTTCCGCTGGTCGGCTTCTTCGGTAATGGGGAGATTTCCAACAACCGGCTTTACGGCTATACCGGCGTCCTGGCGCTGTTTCTTTAAAGGGGCTCTCCCATAAATGAAAATCAACGAACTGGGCCGCACCGGGATCAAGGTTAGCCGTCTCTGCCTCGGCACCATGACCTTCGGCGAACAGAACACCGAAGCCGACGGCCACGAGCAAATGGACATGGCCGTCGATCATGGCGTTAATTTTTTCGATACGGCGGAAGCCTATTCCTTTCCGGCCAATCCCAAGACGCAAGGAGATTCCGAACGCATCATCGGCACCTGGATGAAGGCCAGGAAAAACCGCGCCGACGTCGTCATCGCGACCAAGATCTCCGGCCCCAGCGGTGATCGCACCCATATCCGAAACGGCAACCTTATCTACGACCGTGTGCAGGTCGCGGACGCCGTGGAACAAAGCCTGGAACGCCTGCAAACGGACCACATCGACCTCTATCAAACCCATTGGCCGGAACGCAAAGCCAATTACTTCGGCAGACTGGATTACACCCACGCCGCCGACCAGGACTTCACGCCCATGCAAGAACAGCTGGAAGCCTTAAGCGAACAGGTCAAGGCCGGGAAAATTCGCGCCATCGGCGTTTGCAATGAAACCGCCTGGGGGGTGATGAAATTCCACGAAATCGCCGCGCGCATGAACCTGCCCCGCGCCGCCAGCATCCAAAATCCCTATAATCTTCTTTGCCGCCAGTTTGAGATCGGCTTGTCGGAAGTCTCGATCCGCGAAGACTGCGGCTTGTTGGCCTATTCGCCGCTGGGCTTCGGCGCCCTGACGGGAAAATACCTGAACGGTGCATTACCGGAAGGCAGCCGCCACCAACTGTTCCCGCACTTCATGCGCTTTTTCAAACCCAATGGGATCAAGGCGACCGAGGCCTATACCGCGCTGGCCCGCGCGCACGGCCTTGAGGCCTCGCAAATGGCGCTGGCCTTCGTCAATTCCAAGCCGTTCCTGACCGCCAACATCATCGGGGCGACATCCATCGAACAACTTAAATCAAATCTCGAAACCGAGGGCATGGTCCTTTCCGACGAGGTCTTGGCCGGGATCGAAGCCCTGCACGTCGAATTCAGCCACCCGGCGCCTTAGGGGAAAAAGCGCATGCGTCTGTTCGTCGGCATCGCCCTGCCCGGTGAACTCCGCGCCCGGTTGAGTGCCCTGCGTGGCGGGCTCAAGGGCGCGCGCTGGGTGGCGGAGGCCAACCTTCATCTGTCGCTCAGGTTCATCGGTGAAATTACCGGCGGTTTTGAGGCGGACATCGACGCGGCCTTGCAACCACTCCGTGTTCCGGCGTTCTCGTTGACGGTTGCCGGGCTCGGCGCGTTCGAGCGCCGGGGCCGGGTCCATGCGGTTTGGGCCGGGGTCGAAAAATCAGACGCGCTGATGGCGCTTCACGAAAAAATTGAATCGGCCCTGGTCCGCGCCGGGCTTGAGCCTGAACACCGGAAGTTCAAACCCCACGTTACCTTAGCCCGGCTCAACGGCGGCTCGGCCGCGGACGCCGGGCTTTACATTGAAACCCATGCCGCCTTTGCCGCCGCCCCGTTTGTGGTCGACAGGGTCACGCTGTTCGAAAGCCACCTCGGCCACGGCGGTTCACACTACGTGGCGCTAGCCGACTATCCGCCCGCGCCTATTTAGGCGTACACGCGACCGGCCAGATAATCCGCGCGCTGTCGGGGACGGCCTTGCCGGCGGCGGTCTTGTAGGCAATCACCACGTTTTTATCCGCATCGGGCAAATCCCTGGCCGCATGGCTGTTGGTCACCGGCGGGTTTTTGTTAAGGAACAGGACGACCGGGTCCACTTGTTGAACGTCCTTGGGGGTAATGGTGTTCTCAGCGCTCTCATACTCCGCCGAGGTGCTGGTGTAGACGGACAGATGCAGGTGCGGGTAGCCGGTCGGGAAATGGCCGCCGGCGGTGCCGGAATCGCCGGACGGGCCAAGGAATTGCCCCATTTTGACGCGCTGGCCTACGCCTAAGTCCGGCAGTTTGTTGAAATGTTTGTATTTGGAATAAACCCACACCGGAAGACCGGTGTCTTCGGGCGCGTGGCGGATAAAAATCTGATGACCGACGAGCTGACCGCCGGTGTATCTGTGAATGACCTCGCCATCGGCGATGGCGATCAAGGGGGTGCCGATCGGCGCCGAAATGTCGAAACCGTTGTGATAACCGTGGTACGCCCATTGAACCCTTTCGCTGCCGTCAAACCGGGTTGGGCTGGCGAACGGGGATTTGACCTCCAGGCAAACGGCGGTGTCGGGATACACCGGCTTCAGCCCGGTTTCAATGAGGCCGGTTCTCTCGTGGATTGCACGTGATGCGGACGGGTCCATGGGGTTGACCGAGGCGGCATCGGCGTTGCCCTTTTTCTTGCCGCCCATCACGTCCTTTTTCATATTGCCGCCACCGCCCATGCCACCACCACCGCGGTGGTTTTTTGCCTCCGCGCCCTCCGGCGCGGCCAGGCAAATGGCGGCCAGCAGTAAAATGAATGAACGCCAACGGCTCATGATTCTCCTCCATCCAATTGGATGCCCACTAGCCGAAGAGGCCCATGACAGGGCAAAGGTTTTTTCCCGCCCATTCCGGATCCGGCGTTGATGTCGAACCGGTTTCTTGCTCAAATTCAGGCATGGATATTCACTGCCTCTGCGAAGACAGGGTTCTTCTCGGCGAAAGCCCGGTGTGGTCGGCGCAGGAAAAGTGCGTTTATTGGATCGATATTCTCGGCCCCAGCCTTCTCCGCACCGACCTCATCAATGGCGAGACCATGAGCTGGGGCCTGCCGAGCCGGCCTGGCATGATTGCACTGCGCGGGGTTGCCGGACTGATAATTGCGCTGGAAGACGGCCTCTACGGATTCAATCCCCCGACCCGGCAGTTGTCGCGGCTTTGCCATTTCGAAGAAGACCGCCCGGAAAACAGGGCCAACGACGGCAAATGCGATATCGCCGGGCGGCTTTGGCTGGGCACCATGAACAACACCGACTCGACGCAGGAGACCGGCGGTTTTTATCGGTTCGATCCCGGCCTGGTCGCGACCCAGGTCGGCGGCGCCTACCGCATCCCCAACGGGCTGGCCTGGAGCCCCGACGACACGGTCATGTACCACACCGATTCACGCGCCGGCATGGTCTATGCCTATGACTATGACGCCGGCACCGGCGAGCGCTCCGGGGAGCGGGAATTCTTCAAATTCGATCGCGAAAAAACCGGCAGCGTCGACGGCGCCGCCATCGACATCGAAGGCGGCTATTGGACGGTGTTGTACGGCGGCGGCAAGCTGATCCGGCTGTTGCCGGACGGCACCCTGGACCGGGAAATCCCGCTGCCGGTCAGCCAACCGACGATGCCGGCGTTCGGCGGCGCGGACATGAAAACGCTGTTCATCACCACGGCGGCGCAGAATTTGAGCGAAGGCGAACTCAAAGCCGAGCCCCTGGCCGGCGGCCTGCTGGCCTTGAACGTCGACGTTCCCGGCCACCCGGTGCATTGCTTCGGGTGTTGATGGCAATATTCTAAAAACCGCATAACAGATCCGCCCGATTTTTGGATCCGTTGATCAGTTTCCCCCCGAAAGCGGCCCTTCTGAGGGCAGATGCAAAGAGCCTGCTGATGACCCATTAGCGGATGTTCATCGGCTCATCCGGTTTGGCAGGCGAGCACCCAAAGCCTGTGCTTTTGATACCGCCCGCCTGGCATTGTATTTCGGAAAAAGCTATCATTATCGACGACAAACTTCCGGCGCAGGCGTCCTGCTGGCCTGCCGTATCATATTTCAAGCAATGGATGATCGTATGCCTAGATCACGATTAATCGTTTCGTCGCTGGTGGCGGCTTCCGTCGTTGCCGTGGTTTGGCTGTGGTTTTTTCCACCACGCTGGTGACTCAACGTCACCAAGTCGGTGGACCTGACTGATCCGGTAGCGACAGGCAAGATTCTGATCGGGAATTACAATTGTCGGCAATGTCACGTCATCGGCGAAGAGGGTAAATCCAAAGGCCCGGCTCTATCAGGTGTCACCAAACGCTTGGACACGGTGTCCCTGCGGCTTTGGATGCAAGATCCAAGTTCTATCAAGGGCGACACCAGGATGCCCAATTTCCGACTTTCCGATGGTGAGATCGAAGCCATTGTCTCTTACCTCACGGCACTGGATAACGGCGGATACTGACCGGCTATTCCGCAGCTGGGTCGCCCCGAAAGCGGATGCCCAATTTCCGACTTTCCGATGGTGAGATCGAAGCCATTGTCTCTTACCTCACGGCACTGGATAACGGCGGATACTGACCGGCTATTCCGCAGCTGGGTCGCCCCGAAAGCGGATATTCGGTCTAGATAACATTAGCGTAATTATTCCGTGCCGGGCGCCTGGGGCACAGCCGTTTTCTTGCGGGCCATCTTGATCACCAGCATCATCCCGACGACGACGAATGCCGCGCCAGAAAGGTGGAACGGGAACAGCCGTTCACCCAGGAAGATGATCGCCAGCACGACCGCGAAAACCGGGATCAGGTTCGTGAAGATCGCCGCCCTGTTGGGGCCGATGGAGCGTACGCTCGCGGTCCACAGCGATACCGCGCCCGCCGAGACGGCGATTCCCAGAAAAGTCATCACGCTGATGCTCAGGCCAGTGGGTGTAAAGGTGCGGAAATAAACTGATTCGATGACGTAGAACGGCAGCAACGAGATCGTTCCCATTAAATAAATCAAAAACAGCGATGTCGTCAGGCCCAGTTCCTTGGGCAGGCGGTGCAGGATCGTTGCGTAAAACGACCATCCCAGAATCGCAAGCACGACGAACAGATCGCCGATGTTGAATCCCAAGGTGGTCAGAACCTGTAGGTCGCCTCGCGTAATCATGATTGTAACCCCGGCGAGCGCCAACAGAATCCCGACGCCTTGGGCAAAGTTAATTTTTTCCCGGGTCAGGAGCCACGCCGGGATGACCGTCAAAACCGGCTGCGCGGCATTGATCAACGAGGCGTTAATTGCGGTTGTGAAGCTAAGCGAGAACAGAAAAAGCGCCGAACTTCCTACCTGCAAAATTCCCAACACCCAGATCAGCTTAAAATGCGCCTTGATGATTGCGGTTTTCAAAAATAATTCGCGCCACACCAACGGCAGAAAAATCAATATCGCCAAAAGCCAGCGCCAGAACGATAAGCCGAACGGCGGGATTTCCTCGTGGTGGCCGCGCACAACGACCGTGCTCAGGGCCCAGAGGAAGGTCGCGATCCAGATAAAAAGGTAGGCGAGGCCATCGCTCGGATGAAACGCTTCCAACTTTGTCAGGAATGAGTTTTTTATTGGGTTGGGCAAGGGCTTACCGATTCGTCTCAATCCATCATAAAATTATAAAAGCGTAGCGGATAACAACCTCGGGGGCGCGAACGCATGAAGCTATAAACGGCTTGGCCCTTACAAAAGGGATTTTCCGGGAGGTGTAAAGCCGAGTTTGGAATAGTCGTGGTTTTATACCCGCATGGTAATGTCCGGTTTGGGCGTCGCCGTCTGGCGGAAGATGCGAGTTGACTTATTTAATTTTTTCCAGGAGATCCTTAAACTCGGGCGTGCCGGCGCGGCCCAACCACTCAAAAACCACCATCTCGGTGGTGACGATGCCGGCCCCGTCTGCACTCAGCCTATCCAGGCAGGCTTTCTCACTTTCCAGTGTCCTCGACGACGTGGCGTCAGTGACGACGAAGATATCGAAACCATCCTCCATCAGATTGACGCCGGTCTGCATAACACAAATATGGGCCTCCATGCCGACGATGATCGCCTGGCGGCGATCCAATGCCTTGAACGCGGCGGCGAAGGACGGCTCGTTCATGCAAGAAAAGTGCATTTTCTCGAACACCTTGCCATTTTTGGCCAAGTCCTGGAGCTCCGGCACGATAGGACCAAGCCCTTTCGGGTACTGCTCGGTAAGCAGCATCGGGATTCCGAGCCTAGACGCCGCCGTCATCAGGGTCTGAATATTGCGAATCACCCGCGCCGGAGCCTGCATAGCGGGCACCAGCCGTTCCTGGACGTCGATCACGATCAGGCATGATTGATCGGCCTTGATCAGCATCGGGGATACTCCTTCCGAGGGTGGGGACGGCTAAACTAGCCTATCGCGGTGACCGGGCCAAGGAACTCGCGGCCTACAAACAGTTTACCTTGGCGACCACTAAAGACGTTGGAATTTGAAACGCCGGCAGAAAGATTTAAGGCATGTGTTGCATCGACCGGTTGAGGCGGCAACCCATGGCGGACCTAGAGGGTGACTGAGATTTTCGTCTGCCATGCCCCCGAAACCAGTCCTGCTCGATTGGCAGTTAAGGTTCCAAACGAGAGATAATTTCACTGATTCAAGATATAAATGTTGCCACCGTCTTAAGGAAAAGGGGAGCATCAATCGGCTTGCTTATTACCTCGGCGCAACCCGCAGCAAATATTCTCTCGAGGCCGCCCTCCAGGTTAAAAGCGGTCACTGCAATTACGGGAATGTCTTTCAGGTCTTCGTCCACCTTTAACCTCAGGGTACACTCCAAACCGCTTGTCTCGGGCAACTGAATGTCCATAAGAATCAGGTTCGGCTTATGCTGCCTCGCTAAATCAACAACGTCCCTGCCATCAGCGGACTGCACGGTCTCGTAGCCGCTTTCCTGTAGCAGCCCGACGAACAACTTCATGTTTAATTTGTTGTCTTCAACGATCAGGACGGTTTTGGGCATTTTACACCCCAAACCTATTTGGTAATGGATCGATCATACTGTGAGCCTGAAATTACCTCAGAAGGTGACACTATCAACTATTTAAGTTGTTCTTACAATCCTAACACCCATCGCGTGGTTGAGGGGGCACCCTGAAATCGGACATCGTGAATAGGGGCTTACTCCTGATCGATCCGGCGGGTTCTCTTTTGCCGGGATATCGGCGTCTCAGCAGCCGAATCGCGTCAACGTGCGTTCGACCGAGGTGACGTATGAGCCACCAAACAGGCGCACATGGACGAGCAGCGGATACAGATTATAGAGGTCCAGGCGTTCCTCGAAAAAACCGGGCCGAATCGCCCGGTGCTCTTGGTAGCGATCAAAGAAGGCGTCACCGAAAGTGCCGAACAGGGTCGAAAACGCCAGTTCGATCTCGGCATCGGCGTAATAAATCGCCGGGTCGATAAACCCGGTAATGCGGCCCCGGTGACTGAGCACGTTGCCACCCCACAGGTCGCCGTGAATCAACGACGGGGTTGCCGAATTATCCAGCCAGTCGCCGAGACGCCCGGCCAGGGTTTCGAGGCGCGCCATCAGGCCCACCGGCAATCGGCCCGCATCCATGGCCTGGGCCGCCATATACAACAATCGTTGATCGCGGAAAAAATCGACCCAGTTTTTGGTTTCCATATTGGGCTGGTGCAGCCCGCCGATCACCGTCGCCCGGTCGAAGCCGAAGCACTCCTGGCTGACATCGTGCAGCGCCGCCAACAGGTCGGCGGCCTGGATTTGAGCGCCGCCTGAAAACCCGCCGGCGTTGCCAAGCAGGCTCATCAACAACAATTCATCGTCGGCATAGAGAACGTCGGGTACCGGCAGGCCGCCGGTTTCGGAAAGATAGGTGAGCATGAAGCCTTCGAGGTCGAGGTTGGAACCTTTATCGCCCGACTTGGCGACGATTTCGCGGCCATCTTTCAGCGTTACCTTGTGGACATCGCCGACACAGCCGCCGCCCATGGGTTGAAAATTGACCGGGGCGGCGCCGGTGGCCTTGATGATGGTGGCTTCATGGTGGCGCATCACCGCACCTTTTTTTGGGATTACAGATGATTGGCGCGAATATCGGCGAGTAGCCCGGCCGACGCCGCCTCGATCATATCGAACACGGCATCGAAACCGCCGTCGCCGCCGTAATAGGGGTCGGGAACGTCGCTCAGACCCAGTTGCGGGGCGAACTCCAGGAACTTATACAGCCGGGCTTTGCCGCCTTTCGGGCACATCCTGGCAAGGTCGCCATGATTTTGGGAATCCATGGCGATGACATAATCGAAACGCTCGAAGTCATCAGCCTTGGCCTGGCGGCCGCGTTGTTTGGAAAGATCGATGCCGCGCTGTTTGGCCGTCGCCTGGGCGCGGTCGTCGGGGGGGCTGCCGATGTGCCAGCTGCCGACGCCGGCGGAATCGACCGTCACTTGGTCCGACAGGCCCTCGCGCTCAACCAGCGCCCTGAAAACGCCCTCGGCGGTGGGCGAGCGGCAGATGTTACCGAGACAGACAAACAAGACGTTGACCAAGGGGCGCCTCCCGATTGGCGGGGTTATGAGGAGATCGGATTATCCTTGGCTGGCGGGACTCAGGCAAGCCGCCCGATGGCGCGTAAATGACCGAGTGCTTCGGTCCGGCACGGCCATAACCAAATCGAAATGATATTAAAAAAAGATAATATTTTTAAAGTAGTAACGAACTTTTGATGACTTAGTAGAAAAGCCGCTCTTGATCGGGTACAAACTTTTTGTGAAGGTGAACGATGGATGGACAACCTAAAATAACAACGGATGGAAAAGACCAAGGCCACAATCGGGCGGAAATTCTCGCCCGCTTCCGTGCCGTTCGCGACGGTTCCATGGATTTGGCGGCGCCGTTGTCGGCGGAAGACCAGTGCATTCAGTCGATGGATGACGTCAGCCCGACGAAATGGCATTTGGCGCATACGTCGTGGGCGTTTGAAACATTCGTGCTGAAACCGTTCGATCCGGGGTATGGGGAATTCCACCCGGATTATAACTATCTGTTCAATTCCTATTACGAAACCGTCGGGCCCCGCCACCTTCGACCGAAACGAGGGCTGTTGTCGCGGCCTGCGCTGGACCAGATCCACGCCTACCGCCGCCATATCGAAGACGCCGTGGCGGCCCTGATCGACGCTGCCAATGAAAAAAAATGGGCCGAGATGGCGGCCTTCGTCGACCTCGCCCTCAACCATGAACAACAACACCAGGAACTGATGCTAACCGACATCAAGCATGTGTTTTCCTGCAATCCGCTGCAGCCCGTCTATCAGGCCTACAAGCCGGCAAAAGGGAATGCTGGGGCGGGCAGGGGAGACTTTGGAAAACCCGAATGGATCGAATTTCCAGAGGGCCTGGTCGAGACCGGCGTTGACGGTAACGGTGATGGCTTCACCTTCGATAACGAAAGCCCCCGCCACAAGGTCTGGCTGAATGGGTTCAGAATCGCGACGCGACCGGTGCGCAATGGTGAATATTTGAAATTCATCGAAGACGGCGGCTATCGGCGGCCGGAATTCTGGCTGTCAAACGGCTGGGCGGCGGTTCAGGCGGAAACGTGGACCGCGCCCCTGTATTGGCGACAACAAGGCGACGCCGAAAAAAACGGCGGCGATTGGCGGCTGATGACGCTGGCCGGGGAACGCGCCCTCGACCCGGTCGAACCGGTCTGCCACGTCAGTATGTTTGAGGCCGCCGCCTTCGCCAAATGGGCCGGCAAGCGGCTGCCATTGGAGGCCGAATGGGAATGTCTGGCCGCCGATCTGCCGGTTCAGGGCAATTTCGCTGACAGCGGTCATTTTCACCCGGTCCCCGGCCCGGAGGCCGCGACATCTGGCACCGCGGCCCAGGTCTTCGGCGATGTCTGGGAATGGACCAGCAGCGCCTATGCGGCGTATCCGGGATACCGCGCCGCCGATGGCGTCCTGGGTGAATACAACGGCAAGTTCATGAGTGGCCAGATGGTGCTTCGGGGCGGCTCCGCGGTGACGCCGGAAGGACACGTTCGCGCCTCCTATCGCAATTTTTTCTACCCGCCGGACCGCTGGCAGTTCAGCGGCTTGCGCCTGGCCGAGGATATCTGAGCATGGATGTACACGTATCCGAAGCGGCGGTCGCTATCGCGGAAAAAGATACCGGGTCTTTCCTGGACGATGTTCTTCGTGGGTTGGGCGCAACGCAGAAACATCTGCCGTGTAAATATTTTTATGATGAAACCGGCTCGAAATTGTTCGAAGCTATTTGCGGGCTCGATGAATATTACGCGACTCGAACGGAAACGGCGTTGATCGTGGAGCACGGCAAGGAAATGGCGGACCTCATCGGCCCCGGCGTGTCGTTGATCGAGTACGGCTGCGGGTCTCTCGTCAAAACCCGGCTGTTGCTGGACGCGCTGGATAATCCGTCGGTGTTTGTTCCCATCGATATTTCCGAGGAGCATTTGATGGACGCGGCGGAGGCGTTGGACCGGGATTACCCGGACCTGGAGGTGCTGCCCGTCGTCGCCGATTTCACCCAGCCGGTTTCGCTTCCCGAAGCGGCGGAAAACCAGGACCTGAAACGGGTCGGTTTTTTCCCCGGCTCCACCATTGGAAATTTTAACAAGGAAGAGGCCTCCGAATTCCTGGGCGCGGTGGCCGAGACCGTGGGCGAAGGTGGCGGGTTCCTGATTGGCGTTGATTTGAAAAAGGATGAGAAAACCCTACTGCGCGCCTATGACGACGCCGAAGGGGTGACCGCGCGCTTCAACCTCAACGTGATTGAGCGCATCAACCGGGAACTGGGCGGTGACTTCGAGGCCGGCGCCTTCCGCCATGAGGCCCGGTACGATGAACAGGAAGGCCGCATCGAGATGCACCTGGTCAGCCGATGTGAGCAGACGGCCCAGATACCCGGCCATTCATTCCGGTTCCGGAAGGGTGAATCCATCCATACCGAGAATTCGTACAAATACGGCGTCGAAGAGTTCCAGGCCCTTGCCGCCGGCCAGGGTTTTAGCCCGGTCAAAACCTGGGTTGATGATCAGGGTCTCTTTTCGATCCATTATTTTTCCCGGCATTAAATTCGCCGCAAACACGCAATCTAAAGGTCGTTTCCTGGAAAATGAGCAAACTCAAGGACCTGATCACCATTATTGAGGCCTGTCGGCTTTGCGCAGACCAACTGCCGTTAGGACCGAGGCCGGTGCTTCGAGTCTCTAAAACGGCGAAGCTGATGATTATTGGTCAGGCGCCGGGCACCAAGGTCCATGAAAGCGGGGTGCCATGGGAGGATGCCTCAGGTGATCGTTTGCGCGATTGGCTTGGCCTAACGCCTGACATCTTTGATGACCAAACCCTCGTCGCCATCATGCCGATGGGGTTCTGTTATCCCGGTCGCGCGGCCAATGGTGGCGACAATCCACCGCGACCAGAATGTGCACCAGAATGGCACCCCAAGCTCCTGCCACTTGTTTCGGAAGTGAAACTAACTCTTCTGGTCGGGGGCTTCGCGCAAAAATATTATCTTGGAAAAGCCGCCCAAAAAACCATGACGGAAACGGTTCGGGCCTGGCAGGAGCACCTTCCCCGGTTTTTACCAATCCCTCATCCGAGTTGGCGGAGTACGGGATGGCTGCGAAAAAACTCCTGGTTTGAAGCCGAAGTCATTCCAGATTTGCGCCGTCGGGTTCGTAGACTCATTGATTAATTGACCAATTAACCAGGAATTTCTTGACTTTTCACAAATCAAGATTAATTAGTTAATCTTATTATAATTAGATTAATTTAATGATCTTGTTTGGAAGCTCCTGGGAGCAAGGGTCATGCAGTCGATTTCCGAAGACGATCTCTCCCACCGTCTGGTTTGTGACAATCCCTGGTGGGATTTATCATCCGGGTCGGAAACAAAATTAGAAACCCCATTCAAGCGGGATTTATTTTCACCATTCTTCCGGTCCATCCAGAAACTTGGGCACGGCGAAGATTTAATTCTGGCCGGATGCCTGGGAGTCGGCAAGACAGTGATGCTGCGTCAGGCGATCGCCGGCTTAATCGATGAAGGGGCGTCGCCGACGTCGGTGCTTTATTGCTGCCTTGGGTCGCCGGTTTTAGGGTCCGTCGACCTGAACCGGTTGCTGGAGATTTTCATGACCCGTTATCGTCACGCCCCGGAAACCGAGGTTTATCTGTTTTTGGATGAAATCCAATACAACAGGGATTGGCAGGACAATGTACGGGCATGGGCACGGGCATGGCCGAAGGCGCGCTTCATCGGGGCGGCATCTTCGGGCGCTCCGGCGTTCGCCACGGGACCCTCCACCTTTGTCCTGCCGCCATCGACGTTTTCGGAATTCTTGCGATTCAGGGGAACCCTGGACAATTTTTTTGGAAAAAGCCAACCAGGAAGCGCCTTGGTTCTCCAGCCAGGGACGATTGGGGCGCTCAATGAAGAGTTTTGTCGCTACGTCAATGGCGGGGGCTTTCTTGGCGACGGCTCGACCGAAAATTTTTTAAACAATGACCTCGCCAGCCTGCACGGTATCAGCGACACCCAGGAACTGAACCGTCTGTTTGCCATTCTGGCCAAGAACACCGGCCTGGAAGTCAGCCTCGAGGAATTAACCAAGGCCCTGGGCGTCGCCAAAAACACGCTGCGCAAGTACCTGGATTATCTGGAGCGCGCTTTCCTGATCCGCCGGTTGCCCAGGGTCGATCAATCCGCCAATCGGTTCAAACGCGCCGTCGCCTTCAAGGTCTATGTCACGACACCCTGCCTGTACGCGGCCCTGTTCGGCCCGGTGGATTCCGAATCCGAGGTTTTCGCCCGGCTTGCAGAGACTGCCCTGGTGTCGCAATGGTTGGGCTCCGTTGCCGCGCCAACCCTCGGCTATGCCAGCTGGCGGGGCGGCGCCGTCGATTTGCTGACCATGGACCCGGACAGCGATAAGCCCAGTCATGTCTATGAGATCGATTGGGCGGACGCTTATGCGCCCGAGGGCAAAAAGGTCGACACCGGCCCCAAGGGCCTATCGGCCTTCGTCGCGGCCACCAACAGGAACGCCAAGGCCTATGTCCTAACCCGTGAAAATACGCGCCAGGGCAGCCTCGGCGGCATCGACGTGACCCTGGTGCCGCTCAGTCTCTATGCGTATTGGCTGGCGCGTGACCCGACGCGGGCGAGCGCCCACGCCGTAAATTAAGGGGTGGGTTTTTTACCAAGCCGCAGCCTGAGCGCGTTGAGTTTGATAAAACCTTCGGCGTCGCGTTGGTTATAGACGGTGTCGGCTTCGAACGTCACGGTTTCTTGGGAATACAGGCTGACCGGGGATTTCCGCCCGGTGACGATGACGTTGCCTTTATAGAGTTTGAGCCGCACCGTTCCCGTCACCCGTTCCGAGGCGAGGTCGATGGAGGCCTGCATCATTTCGCGTTCCGGCGAGAACCAGAACCCGTTGTAAACGGCCTCGGCATAGCGCGGCATGATTTCGTCCTTGAGATGCATGGCGCCGCTATCCAGGGTCAGGGATTCCATGGCGCGCCGGGCCTTGAACAAAATGGTGCCGCCGGGGGTTTCGTAGACGCCGCGGGATTTCATGCCGACGAACCGGTTTTCGACGATATCGTCGCGGCCGATGCCGTTGGCGCCGCCCAGATCATTGAGCCGTTCCAGCAGCGCCGCCGGACCCAGCGCCTTACCGTCAACGCTGACAGGATCGCCGCCCTTGAAGTCAATCTCGACAATGGTCGGCGTATCGGGGGCGGCTTCGGGGCTGAGCGAGCGGGTGAACATGGTCTCATCAGGCTCAACCCAGGGGTCTTCCAGCGCTTTGCCTTCGTAGCTGATATGCAAAAGGTTGGCGTCGGTGGAATAGGGGGCTTCGCCTTGTTTGTCCTTGGGCACGGGAATCTGGTTCTGCTCGGCGTATTCGATGAGTTTGGTGCGGCTGTTCAGATCCCATTCCCGCCAAGGCGCAATAACCTTGATATCGGGGTTGAGCGCGTAATAGCCGAGTTCAAACCGAACCTGATCGTTGCCTTTTCCGGTGGCTCCGTGGGCGACGGCGTCGGCGCCGACAAGGGCCGCGATCTCAATCTGGCGCTTGGCGATCAGCGGCCGGGCGATGGAGGTGCCGAGAAGATAGGCGCCTTCGTAAAGGGCATTGGCCCGAAACATCGGAAACACGTAATCGCGAACAAATTCATCGCGAAGGTCTTCGATGAAGATTTCTTTAATGCCGAACATTTCGGCTTTTTCCCGCGCCGTTTCCAATTCCTCGCCCTGGCCAAGGTCGGCGGTAAAGGTGACGACTTCACAGCCGTAGGTATCCGTCAGCCACTTGAGGATGACGGAGGTATCGAGGCCGCCGGAATAGGCGAGCACGACTTTTTTAATGGGTTCACTCATGGTTCGGGCCTTAGGGTCTGGATGCTATCGGGAAGCGCGCAGAGTATAGGCAAAACAGATTCTTGAGCAAGGCTGGCAAAGCCCGTATACCAAAGACCGATGAATATGGATGATCTAACGACCCCGGCCCTGATCCTCGATAAATCCCGTCTCGCCCGCAACACGGCGGCCATGACCGAGCATGTCCGGGGCCTCGGCGTTGATCTTCGCCCGCACCTCAAAACCGCAAAGTCGGCCGATGTGGCAGCGTTGGCCCTGGCCGGCAATTTCGGCGGCATTACGGTCGCGACCCTGCAGGAAGCCGAATACTTTTTCGACAACGGCATTACCGACATGACCTATGCCGCCTGTATCGTGCCGTCGAAGCTGGACCGGGTGGCGGCGCTGAATGCCAGGGGCGCGGATTTAAAACTGATTACCGACAACGCCGCCGTCGCCGCCGCGATCGTTAGCCATGAGGCCGGCTTCAAAGTGTTGATCGAAATCGATTGCGGCGAACACCGCACCGGCGTCCTGCCGGGCGGCCCTCAGTTGTTGGAGATCGCCGCCATTCTGGACGCCGCCCCGACGGTGGAATTGGCCGGTGTCCTCACCCACGCCGGGCATTCTTATGCCGGTCGCGGCATCGCCGCTTTTGAAGCCGTCGCCGAGGAGGAACGGGCCGCCGTCGTCAACGCGGCGGAACGGTTGCGCGCCGCCAACCATCCGTGCGCCACCGTCAGCACCGGGTCAACGCCTTGCGTCCTGTACGCCCGCGACCTTACCGGTGTCACCGAGGTCCGCCCCGGCGTCTATATGTTCGGCGACATGTTTCATGCCGGGCTGGGAACGCGGCGGGTGGATGAGATCGCGGTCAGCGTATTGGCGTCGGTGATCGCCCACCGCGAAGCCGACAACCAGTTGTACATCGATGCCGGCGGCCTGGCGCTGTCAAAAGACAGAGCGACTGGGGCATTCGACGGCGATGCTGATTGTGGCTATGGGCTGATTTGCGATGCCGCGACCTGCGCCCCGATTCCCGGCCTGCATATCGCCGCCGTGCACCAGGAACATGGCATGGTCACCGCCGGCGCTCCGTTGCCGTTTGATCGCTTGCCGGTCGGCGCCAAGGTCCGGGTACTGCCCAATCACGTCTGTATGACGGCGGCGGCCTATGACGCCTACAACGTCATAGAGGGGGACGGGAAGAACGAAATCACAACCACCTGGGGCCGCTGTAACGGCTGGTAAGCCGGGCAAGTTCCGGGGGCGTCGGCCGGGTAAGTTCGGACGCGTCAGAGTGGATCGGTTTCGGCTGCGGATGGTTCTTTAGGCACTTGTTTAAACCAATCATCAAGGTGCGGTTTCAGCGTCTCGAACGGCCTGAACCCGGCGGTCAGCAGACTTAGCTTTTCATCGGTTCGCAAGACCACCGTCGGAAACCCGGTGGCGCCCATGCGCTGCGCGCGGAAAAAGTCGCTGGCGGTCAGATAAATCATGCTCCGGGTCGGGAATGCCTCAACGAAGGCGGCGCGATCAACGCCGACGGCTTCGGCCAGATCCGCGAGAACGACGTGGTCGGTGATGTCGCGGTTATCGGCATAGAACGCCTTGTGCTGGGAGGCGAGGTAAGAAAGCGCCGCCTCGGGCTTCAAGGCGCGCACCGTCACCAGCGCCCGGCAGGGGGGTTCGGTGTCATAGACGAACCCGTCGCGGTCGAAGAAGGAAAAGTCAAAAGGCTGCCCGCTGACTTTTTCAACGTCGGCCCAGTGATGGCGAATTTCATTTTTGGCCGCACCGTCCATGGGCTTATCGTTCAGCGGTCGAAGCCCCCCAACGATGGGAAAAATCGGCGCGCGATCGCCATACTCTTCGGCGATGGCTTTCACCGTCGGCGAAAATCCCCAGCACCACGAACACATGGGATCGACAATCAGTAGTATTTCGCGGTCCATCAAGCCGTCACCTTCTGGCGCCGGGCCCGTTCGCTGGCGGATTTCAGTTGCCCGCAGGCAGCCATGATATCGCGGCCTCTGGGACGGCGCACCGGCGCCGACAAACCGCCGTCATTGAGAATCTTGGAAAACGTATTAATCACCGCCTGGCTGGAGCATTCGAATTCCGTGCCCGGCCAGGGATTGAACGGGATCAGGTTGAACTTGGCCGGCAGGCCGCTGACCATGCGGACCAGTTGCTTGGCGTCGGCGACGGAATCGTTGACGCCCTTCAACATCGCGTATTCGAAGGTAATGCGCCGGGAATTTTTGGCGCCGGGATAGGACCGGCACGCCGCCAGCAATTCCTTAATCGGGTATTTGCGGTTGATCGGCACCAGCCGGTCGCGCAGCTCGTCCGTACACGCATGCAGGCTGACCGCCAGATTAACATCCAACTCATCGCCGCAGCGTTCCATCATCGGCACCACGCCGGCTGTCGACAGTGTGATGCGGCGTTTCGAGATCGAGATGCCGTCGCCATCCATGATGATTTTCAGGGCCTTGGCGACATTGTCGAAATTGTACATGGGCTCACCCATGCCCATCATGACGATGTTTCTCAGCCACCGTTCGCCCGCCGGGGTCGGCCATTCACCGTAGGAATCACGCGCCACCATCAGCTGGCCGATAATTTCGGCGGCGGTCAGGTTGCGCACCAGTTTCTGGGTGCCGGTATGGCAAAAGGCGCAGTTCAAGGTGCAGCCCACTTGCGATGATATACAAAGCGCGCCGCTGTCTTCTTCGGGGATAAACACGCATTCGACCTCATTGGCGTCATCAAACTTTAATAACCACTTGCGGGAATTGTCTTCGGAGGTCAATTCGGTCGATACCGTGGGCCGCGAGATAACGAACCGTTCGGTCAGGGCCGCCCGTGACGGTTTTGCCAGGGTCGTCATCTTGGCAAAATCGGTTTCGCCCTGGTGATAGATCCAGTGCCAAAGCTGCTTGACCCGGAACGGCTTTTCACCGATGGCGATCAGCTCGGCCAGCAGCTCGGCGCGGTCGAGCCCGATCAGGTTTTTGCGTTCAGAGGGACTGGTGTCGGTCATGAACAGAGACATAGGGCGTTTTGGCCGAGATGCCAATAAAAGTTGCCACGGTTAGAGTCCATTCCGACGTTATGGAAAATTCTAAAAATTTTGTCTACAACCGTCTACAACCGTCTACATGTGTCTACATTTTGCCCCAGGGGCCGGGGAAAACCCGAGCCGACGCAGCCGAGGGGGG
>JAQBYB010000150.1 GCA_027624235.1 Pseudomonadota bacterium
CGCCGCGACCGTCACGCAAATCAAAAACAACGGCAAAACCGGCAACAGGTGCCGGATTCTTTGTGAGCCGCCGAAGAAAAACCATAGGGCATAAAAAAGAAGTGTCAGAGAGGCATAAATCAGGAGGGGACTTCGCCGGATCCGGTCACGGTATTGCCAAAATCCTAAAGCAGCGAATGGCAGGATAAGCAGGCCATAAGGCCCGAATCCAACGCGCCCGGCATCCAGCAAACCGGCAGAGTCAAGGGTCGCCTTGAATGGAAAGAGAAAAAACGAAAGGGGCGAGTGAGACAAGGGATTTTCTGCCCGGAAATAGTTTTCCTTGAAAACCATGTCATGGGCCGCGTTCCAAAACGCCAGGTCGTCCCGGCCCAGCCATTGAAACAGCATCGGGAAGACCGGATCGCCCGTGTGCATGGCGTTCCAGGCGTACCATTGGAACCCGACGGCAATCAGGGTTGCGCCAAACACAGCCCCATGCGCGAACCATCGGCGCTGGAATAAAAGCATCCCTCCGGTGGCGCCGGCAAACAGAAGCCCGGTGTACTTGGCGGCGGCAAAAAAACCACCGCCGAGGCCGGCCAATACCGCGTAACGGAGATGGCCGGTTTCAAGGGCGCGTGCCGCCGCCCACGCGGAAACCATGACAAACAGCGCGATCCGCGGTTCCACCTGACCGCCGCCGCCGCCGTATATGACCGCCGGTGTCGTCAGGTAAATCAGAGCCACCGCCAACGACCAGTTAAGGCTGAGGTGGCGTCGGCAAAGGATGAACAACAAGGCCGCCGCCGCCCATCCGCTGAGCATGGTCCAGAGCGTCAACGCCAATTCACCGCCAAGTGCCAAGGCCGGCACGTAGGTCATTTGAACCCCTAGGGGAACGGCGCCCTCAAGGACCTGGGGAATAAAATTGATCCGGCCATCCTCCAGAAACTGCTTGGGCCTGGCAAAATGATAAGCCAGTGTATCCGCGTCCGCCGGGGGCGCGAAGGCCTCCAGAAAATCGAAAACAAAGACGACGCTAATAAGCGCCAGAAAAACCCATCCCATGATATTCAGGCTGGGCATCGTTAGAGCTGTTCCCGGACGCCAAAGCAGAAGACAGCCAACGGCGCCCACGATCAGCAATGCCGACAATAGCACCGGCGACAGGTTCCCCGAAATTCCGAGAGGAAAAATAAGCCAGCCAAGAATACCGAAGCCTACGGCGAAGGCGATGGCCCAGTGCTCGCCGGCATTCATGTCTCCGTCGATCTTCAATATCCGCAACGCAGCCGCGCCCAACCCCAGGCAGCAGAGGATTTGCAGCAAGGCGACAGCGAAGGCCATCAGCTAAGTCCCAACAATTTCAGGATGGGTCCGACGAAGCCCCTGAATTGATAGAGATAGGCCGCCATGACTCCGACGGCCCAAAGCCAAAACAAGGTGGTTTTCAGGTCTGCTCTATTCATCGCGCAGGGTTATATCGGTTGCCAGGAAATGTCCACGCGGTTGTGGGCTGCCGACAAAATAGAAAATCGTCATGGTCAGCAGTGAAATCGGTAATTTCACCATCGTCAAAAGAAGCCCGGGGATTGCCCGCCGCTTGCCGAAGGCGCAAATCGCTTCAATGTGAAGGGCGGCGATTCGAAACCACAAATCCAATACGCCCGCGCCGGAGCGTTGCTTAAGGTCCGGAATATAACGCCGGGCAATTTTCAGGCAACATTCCAACCGACGGTCCGTGTGGCTCATGATGCCGCTTGCGGACACATGGTAGCACAACAATGGCTCACCGAAGACCAAAAATGGCGTTCCGGGCTGGCGCAACATAGCCAACCAAAGGTCAAAATCCTGCGCGTTCCGTAATGCAGGGTCAAAGCCGCCAGCGTTGATCACCGCATGGCGTTCGGCGACGACGCTACACGACGGGATATAGCCCTTGCGGTAAAGGCCGATAAAGGGATCGCTTGTTTCCTGGAAACGCGAGACGCAATCATGATGCTGCGCAGCCTCACCTTCGCCGGTTACGTAGTCATGGGCGACAAGAATAAAATCGCTTCCGTCCAGATGTGTGAGGGAACGCTCCAACTTTTTCGGCAACCATTCGTCGTCAGCATCGAGAAAGGCGAGATATGCCCCTGTCGCTTCCTCGATGGCGCGGTTGCGCGCCGCCCCGGCGCCAAGGTTCTCCTCGGTGCGGAAAACGCGGAGTTCGATACCGTTCATGTTGGGCGCTTGCAACTCGGCGGCCGCAAAGGTGCCGTCGGTGGAACCGTCATCGACGACGACCACTTCTTTCGGCTTCAGGGTTTGCCCGGAAATGCTGGCCAGCGTGCGGGCGATGGTGTCGGCGGCCTGATAGGCGGCGACGATGACGCTGACGTTGGTGAATCCGGGGGCGATGTCGGTCATGCTCAAAGCATCTCCAGGCGCACTTCGCCGGACCACGGCAAGGAAGCATCGGCGGTGAATTCGATGACCGAACCCGGATGGCCTGCGCCATAGGCATGCCAAAGGGTGGTTGGCGCCGCCGTCGCCGTGGCGTCGGGGGAATGCAGGTGAAAGGTTCCTTTGGCCCCTCTGAGGACAACACCGCCGGCCCCAGGCTCGGTCTTCAGGGGGGTAAGAAAGCGCCGGGTGATGCGGTGCGTTCCTTGGCCCTCAAGCCGGTCGGTCAGGGTCATGGTGTTTTTAATAAACCGCCATTGCCGGGTCAGCGCGCCGACACCCTTGAGCCGCTGGAATCCGCCGTGCCTTAGGACTACCTCGTCGCCGCCGCCACGAAGCTCCGGGTTGGTCCCGCCGACCTCCCGGCGGAAGCCATCGTCATAATAGGGTTTGTTGACGGGGTAGGCCCCGGCGCCGTCAACGGTAACCGTGTTATGGGCGTGGGCGGAACGGTAATGGGCGGCGGCGCCGGTTTCCCCGTAGGCGCCGCGACCGGGATCAACGAAAACCGGCAAATCCTCAAAGTGAAGCTCAAACCCGCCGCTGTCCTGGTGCCCGTGACCGGGGGACTGGGAAAGGCCGCCAGGGGCGGCGTGCCAAAGCCCCGACCAAGGGCCGTGACTGAGGCGCAGCCAGCCGTCGGCGCAAAGATCGTCCGCCGCGACCGGGGGCGTGGCATCAATCAACGCCAGTAATGCCGACCGTTCGTCTTTGCGCAGCCCGGCGACCCAGCCGATCTCGGCGCCGGCAAGGCCGATCAGATATTCGGGAGGACAGTCCGGCGATATA
>JAQBYB010000044.1 GCA_027624235.1 Pseudomonadota bacterium
CGCCGCCACCGCCGCCACCGCCTTTAGCGATCGCCGTGGAGAGCTTGACTGATAAATTTTGTAAATCCAGGGAAACAGGGGCCAAGACAAGCGCCAATGCTGTCATGCCGATGAGGCAAGGTTTGATCGCAAATTTTAATCTCCGGCTAGGCATTAACTGCGTTTCCCGAACTTTTAAATACGCACATTCGGCGCCATCACAAACCAACGGACGCCTTGAGCTTCTCGTGCCACTGCGTACCCCAAGAGATTAAAGCACTAATATAGTTTATTTTTTTATCGTCACCCTTGACGTTGTCCGGGTGCCACACGCTGGTTTTCCAGGTGCCGATTTCCCAATATACGTCATTGTTTCCGGAAAAGCCAGATTTTTCCGGATTAAAAAAATACGTGGCCGTCAGGTAATCCCTCTCATTGGCGAACCGGAAGGTCGCCGCAACCATATCAAGCGGTGCTATTATCTTGTTATCGCTAAAGTATTTTCTGGCTTCGATCCAGTGTTCCTGGGTGAGGTTGCCGCTCATACGCCAGTGATTGACCAGCCAACAATCTTGTTTTCCCAGGCGGGTGTTGGAGTAAACCTTGAGGTAGTGCATATCGTCGCGGGAGCAACTGCGGTAAGTGAGCCAGCCTTTTCCAGCATCGTCTATATCGGCGGTTTTTGTGATCGCAAGGTTGGTGTAGACCTCAATCGCCGAGTGCAGGGTATTGCCCTCGATCCTGGCAAGCATGTGGGCGACATGATAGCCGCGCTCGTCGTCCTTTATGATCTGGCTGCCGATCACGGTCCAGTCGCCCGCCGGCAGTGGAATGCTTTTCCCGGCGACCACAAACGACTCCGTCGCCGTGGCGCCGATATTGGGAAGCACCAGAGACAAAGGCTGCTCCTGCGCCGAATGATAACAGGCGGCGGTCAGCCCGATGATTGCAAAGACCACGAACACGTGTCTGCCGAGGCGGCAACTTGCTCGGGTCCGGTTTTTCCAAGCGTGCAGGATCATCCCATCCTTTCTTCAATACTTTAAAGAAACCCAGTCGCTACAGCCCAACCCTAAGACCATGATGGGGGAAAATAAAGGTTCTCCTGTTTTTATCTATGCCGAAATGGAATGCCCAGCCAATTCATGATTCCTTTCCCCCATCTATGTATAAAGACTAGGATGAAGGAGAGGGAATAATAACCATCTATCGTGACCGTTGGTTGCTATAATACTATAACAACCGAACAGATATTTTTCATCAGCCTTAATGGGGGAGGCGTTTGTTGATCAATAATGCTTCCGAGAGTGGGCAGGCTACCCTCCGTTATATTTTGTATTCCTTTGCCGCCGTCGTCGTCGTCAGTATTGCCCTGATCGCGGGAACAATCCTATTCACGTCTCGTAGCCAGGACCGGATAGCCGTGGAAGAGTCCGTTCACCTGACTAAATCCGTTGTCGCCGCGATCACCCGGCGGCTCGCCGACCAAACCCTCGACTATGCCTATTGGGACCAGACGGTGAATAAACTGGTGACCACGGTTGACCTCGACTGGGCCGACATGAACATCGGCGTTTACATGCACAAAACCTTCGGCATTACGTCGAGCTTTGTGATGGACGGCAGCAATCGATCTGTGTACGGGATGATGAATGGCAAGCGGCACATCATCAATCCGTTGGAGATGTTCTCGGTGGGGCTCGAAAAGTTGCTGGGAAGGGCGCGGGGCGCCTCCCTGACATCCGTCCCCTTCCCGGTAACGGGATTTGTGAAGGCCGGGGATACGGTTCACATCGCTTCCGTCAGCCTGTTGGCGTACACGGCAAAGCCCATCGTCACTGACACGGTTTTGATATTCACCAGGGCGCTTGACCAGACCGTTTTGGCGAGAATGGCCTTGAATTATAAACTTGAAGGCCTGCGCATGGCGGCAAAGGGTGAAACAACGCTTCCGGCGGCCTTGCCCTTGACCTCGGTGGCAGGCGGCACGCTTGGGTTTTTAACCTGGATTCCTAAAACGCCTGGTCAGGACATGCTGGAGTGGCTGATCCCGTTCGTTGTTGCCGTTTTCGTGGTGTTCGCCGGGATCGCCACAATTTTCTTCCGGAAGACACAATTGATCACTACGACACTGGGCGACAACCTGAGCGAAATTCAGGCCACCCAGGAAGCGCTGAAAGAGGCCAAGGAAGCGGCGGAACAGGCCAACAGGGCGAAATCTGAATTTCTGGCCAACATGAGCCACGAATTGCGGACTCCGCTGAATTCGGTGATCGGCTTTTCATCGGTCATGGAACAGGAGATGTTTGGACCCCTGGGTGATGATCATTACCGGGAGTATGTCGGGGCAGTCCAGGATTCCGGCCTGCACCTTCTCAGTCTGGTCAACGATATCCTCGACATCGCCAAGATCGAGGCCGGCGAAATGGAATTCGAGGATACGGACGTCAATATCCACGACATCTTTCAGTTCAGCGTGAAAATCGTTGCGCCCCGTGCCGATAAGGGAGGCGTCACCATGAACATCGAAATCTCAGAACATTGCCCTCAACTGAGAGGCGACAGTCTGCGCCTGAAACAGATCCTGCTCAATCTGCTGACCAATGCGATCAAGTTCACGCCGCCACTGGGCTTGGTCAGGGTGTTGGCCAGCGTCGATGCATCCAACGCGATGAAGTGGGAAATTATTGATACGGGTGTCGGCATACCGGCAAAGGACCTGCATCGGATCATGCGGCCGTTTGAACAGTCACGAAGCGCGGTCACCCACAGCCATGAGGGAACCGGGCTTGGCCTTTACCTGACCCAGTCGCTTGCCGAGGCGCACGGCGGCTCGGTGGAAATCGAAAGCGAAGTTGGCAAGGGAACCGCCATAAAAGTGAATTTCCCGCCGGAACGAACGGTTCTCACCGTTTAAAGCAGGCCGCGCCGCTTTTTTTATACGGTTAGCCCATCGATGTTAGCGCGCCGTAAAACAGGCGAATGGCGATCAGGGTCAGGATGATTTTCAGGCCGGTCCGGAACATCTTCTCCGGCAGCAGGTTGAGGGCGTGCTTGCCGGCGTAGGTGCCGGCGAAGCCGAAGCCGAGCAAGCCGACCAGCAGCGGGATATAGGGGCCGAAGGCGAAGCCCAGGATGCCGAAGGTAATCAGCTTGAGCGCATGCTGGACCGTCATCAGCATCGCGTGGGTGGCGATCACCTGCTGGCGTTTCTCGCAGGCGGCGGCGGCGAACGGCATCACCAGCGTCCCGGTGGCGCCGACGAACATGGTGACGAAGGCGCCGATGGCGCCGAGACCGAAGAAGGTCTTTTTCCCCGGATCGGAAGCGGTGATCTTTGGCGCCCAGGTGGCATACAGAATGAACAACGCCAGAATTAATTTCAGCGTGGAAATGGGAAGGGCGATGAACAGGTTCCCGCCGATGACGGCGCCCAGAAACGTGCCGGCTATAAACACCGGCACGAACTTGAAATAGATGTGGCGGAAAAACAGGACGGCACGTCCAACGTTGGAGCCCAACTGGACGACGCCGTGCACCGGGATCAGCACCGTCGGGGTCAGGAACAGCGCCATCGTCGCGAATACCAGGGTGCCGCCGCCGAGGCCCAGCCCTGCCGTAATAAAACCGCCGAGAAAGGATACCCCGCACAGTATGGCAACGGCCCAGATATCCAACCCGGTTCCGCTCAACATCAGATTCGCAAAGGCCTCCACGTTTTTCTCCATTTTTATTCAGTGTCCGCCATCGTCGCCGGCAGACAACAGGTCAATAGCTTTAGACGTCAATTTCCCTTTCAGGACAAGCGCCCATGCCTGAAAATTCGGAGGACTCCGTGGAAGTTTTTGGAGCGGATTTCTTTCCATGCGTTGCGAAGCCGTCGGAAGCCAATCCCGGAATCTTGATTCGAATTGGTCCAGGGCCGCTCAGTTTTGTTCAGAGGATGCATATCCGCCTAGGATGCAGAATCGTAAATTCACGCACATGGAACAAAAAAATTCGAGAACCTTTTAGGGAGGATCAAACGAAGTCTATGACTGCTCCGTTCAGCTCAAGCCCGGCCACCAGGTCGCTTCCGGAAACGGCACGTAGAACACATGTATAAAGATTAAATAAGCTGCGATACAAGTTGCAAGAGGTACGACCAAAGCCATTCTAATGTTCTTTCGCGTTTTATCCAGAGTCAGATAGACCGATGTTAGTGACAACATTAGAAAGCTGGATAGCCAGAACCCGAAGCCGTACATCACAAACAAATACGCAAGCACGATCAATAGGAACACGAGCACGTCGAAGTAGGCAATCCGGTCTTCAGAGGTCAGATGAATGATGTCTGGAAGGCGTTTCAAAATTGCCGCGAAAACAACGCGCGCGACCAGAGCCACGGCAATCCCTAGAGTAAGATAGGTGGCCAGAAGGGGAAATATCCAGTCCTTTATATTAGCGCCGGGGTCGACCAAAAACACGGTGCCGATGCCGAAAAGGACCAGCGCGGTCAGGAGGTCTCGGTCTAGTAATCTTCGCATGCTGCTTCCTACTCTGTTTCATCCGCGGCCGCCGACTGGCCCTCGACCGAAGCGCTCGCGCGTTCCTGCGCCTGATCCTTCCAGCGTGACCATACTACGAAGAAAATTGAAAGAACACTGACCGTGATAAGTATGATGTTGAGAGTGCCGGTGAAGAAGACCCTGCCGATTGAAGTTGCATCGGATATATACATTGCCTGTACAAGTGATGGTTCAATGATGGGGCCCAGAATCAAACCTAGACCGATAGGGCCGGGATGGAAGCCCAGCCGCTTGATCAGGAAAACAAACACCCCGAGGCCAAGCATAAAGTAAACATCGAAAATATTATTTCGGATCGCATAGGATCCGATCACGGCCAACAGCATGATCAGGGGAGCCAGAAGCCGCAAAGGAATGCTGATTATTCGAACCAAAAAAGGTGCAAACAAGCTACCAAGGATGAACGTCACGATCCCGGCCAGCATCAATGACCAACCGAAAGAATATATGAGTGTTTCGTTGGTCTGGAAAAGTTCCGGGCCGGGATTCAAGCCTCGCAGCATGAGAGCGCCAGCGATGACCGCGGCGGGCGATGAGCCAGGAACACCCAGCGTGACCAACGGAATCATCGCCGCTGGAGCCGCCGCGTTATTGGCGATCTCCGACGCGGTCACGCCACGCAGGTCGCCCTTTCCAAATTGGCTTTTATCCTTACTCCAGCGTACCGCCTCGTTGTATGAGACCAATGCGGCGATGGGGCTGCCGGCGCCAGGCAGGATTCCGATGAAGGTGCCGATCACGGCTGAGCGAACGACGTGCACCGGATGCGCCAGCACCTTTGCTATCGTCTTCAGGGTTTCACCGCGCTTGGGTTTGTATTCGGCGATGGAATCTTTTTTGCGCAACTCGGTGATCATTAAAAGAACCTGCGGTACGGCAAAGACGCCGATCAGCGCTGCAACGAGGGACACGCCGCCACGAAGCTCTGGGATGCCAAAGGTGAAGCGGGCTATTTCATTGCCATGACTGATCCCGACACTACTAATCAGCAGACCGATCGCGCCGCCGGCGAGTCCCTTTAAAATAGAATCGCCTGCCAGGCTACCAATAATCGTCAGGGCGAAAACCCCCAGCCAGAAGAACTCGGCAGGGCCGAATAGGAGCGCAATCTTGATCATCGGCCAAGCGAGCAGCAGATAACATGTGGCACCAAATAGAGTCCCCAGGGCCGAACTGAAGCAGGAGGCAACGATCGCCTCTTGTCCGCGTCCCTGCAGGGTCATGGGGTGGCCGTCGAAGGCGGTGGCCATCGCACCCGGTGTTCCCGGCGTATTCACGAGACACGCTGGTATGGCGTCGGAAAACATCGCGCAAACATAAAGGCCACCCAACATGGCGACACCGGCGCCAGGGTCTAGGGCAAATGTGAAGGGTACGAGCAATGCCGTGCCCATCGTGGCTGTGAGGCCCGGAAGAGTGCCGACCACCATGCCAATCATGACCCCCACGGTGAGCCAAAACATGTAGGACGGCGAGAGTGCCAGGATTAGACCTTCTAACACTGAAATACTCCTAAAGGAATTGTCGCTTTTATTATCCGGGCAGGTCCGAAGAGCCTTCGCCCTCGCACAGGCAGTCCGTTAAAGTGTAGTGAGGTAGCCGACTTCATGCCGAAGTAAACAGGCTGTCCTGACATCAAAACTTCCGATGCGAGGACAGCCTGTAATCCCGAAAGCCTCTATTTAGAGAATTTCTTTATCGAGACTCCGACATAGGCTTTCGCTTCCGCCGGGGTCTGACGCATTTGCTGCAGACCATTTTTTTCCACCACTTCCTTAACTTTCGGATCGGCGGTCGCCTTATAAAGAGCAGCGTTGAGAATCGCGACGCGGTCCGCCGGCGTGCCCGGAGGCGCCATTACGCCCCACGTAGTCACGTACGTCCATTTCGGTTCATTCGGAACGCCCGGTAGCGCTCCTGAGGTCTCCGGACCGGCAATTACGAGTGTGTCCACCGTTGCACGATGCTTGACTGCATGTGAGGACGACGTCATTCCAGCATCAACGTGGTTGCCCTGCAGCATCGGCATCATCTTGCCGACGCCTCCTGAGACAGGGACATAGGTCGTTTTGATCCCGAGGATATCGGCGAGTTCAGCAAAATTCGCTGCGCCGGTATTCCCGACGCCCGCTACGGTCAGCTTGCCCGGATTTGCCTTGGCGGCGGCGACGAATTGAGCAAGGGTCTTGTACTTGCTGTTCTTTGGAACCATGAGGGAGCCCACCGCCCTTGCGGTCATTCCAATATAGGAAAAATCACCCGGCTTGTAGCCGACATCTTTTCCTTTGGCAGATATAACAATGTTCGGAACGACCACGTTGCTAATCGTATAGCCATCCGGATTCGAGCGAGCAAGTTCGCCGAATCCGACCGCGCCACCGCCGCCGGTCTTATAGACAATCCGCACCTGGACGCCGAGTGCTTTTTCCAGACCGGGTTGGAGCCTACGCGCCTGCTGATCGGATCCGCCGCCAGGAGAGTAAGGAACGATGAACGTGATGGGTTTATCAGGATATTGCGCGCTGGCGCTCCCAGCCGGGATCACCAAGGATGCGACGGCGAACGCGCCAAGAATTACGCCACTTAGATATTTATGCTTTTTCTTCATGTTAACCTCCCCTGTAATAATTTTCATTTACTAACGAGACGGAGTTTTTTTAACTCGTCTCTGTAGGGCATTCAATCATGCGACCCGAAGGTGAACCCCGGTATAGGCAGATAGAATTATTTGCATGATAGTAATCTTATCGCAAATGTCTATATATCTTAAAAATGTTATCTCATATAGAACGCCGGGACAAATCCGTACCAAGCGTATCTGCCTCGGTCTGAACCATTGGCCCTCCAGGATGCGCAAATACACACTCGGGCGATCGCCGATTCGATGAAAAGAAAACGCATGATTTTGCAAATTTCCCCAACTTGAAAAAAAACCGAAGGTCGTAATTATCTAAGAGTTTCCCCCCTACCCCAAATCCTTGCCCTCATAAACCTCTATCACACGACTCGCATCATCCTTTCCCCAGCCTGCTGCTTCCGCACGCTGGAACATTTTGCGGGCGGCGGGGACGACTTGGAGATCAATGTCGTGTTCTTTGGCGAGGTCGATGGCGATGCCCATGTCTTTGGCGAAGATTTCGACCGCACCCCGGGGAGTAAAATCGCGGTTAAAGAAACGCGGGCGCATCGTCTCCCACATCGCCCCCCTGACCGAACCCGCGCCTAAACATTCTTCCATGGTCGCGTGGCTGAGACCGGTGCGCTCGCCGAGGATGACCATTTCGGCCATAAGGGCGGTAACGGAATTCACAAAAAGGTTGGTCACAACTTTCATGGTCGCACCGGTGCCAACGTCCCCAGTGTGTGTTGTCGCCTGGGCCAAGGGCTCTAAAATCGGGCGGACCCGTTCGAAGATATCGTCCTTGCCACCGACCATGAAGGCAATGACTCGGTCGTCGACTTTATTGTGAGAACCCGATATAGGCGCGTCCAACATCTCAATCCCGTGGTCGGAGAGTTTTTCAGCAAGGCCGATTTGAAATGCCGGGGTCATGGTGCTCATTTCGACATGAATGAGGCCTTCTTTGCCCGCCTGAACAATACCATTATGGCCAATGGTGTTTTCCTCAATGTGTTCTGATTTAAGCAAAATACTGAACGTGATGTCGCATTTTTCAGCGAGGATTTTGGAAGACGCGACGGGAGCGCCACCTTCGCCTTCAAGCAATTTCATGCGTTCCGGATCAATGTCATAGCCAAAGAGTTCATGACCGTCGTTCATCATTTGACGCGCGAGTGCCAGACCCATTTTACCGAGACCGATCATGCCCAATTTTTCACCCATTATTTTCTCCCGAAGGTTTTTTTCTTTATCGACTAGACCACTACGCTATTGCCCCATATCCCATTATTCAAATGTATAATGAGGGGACTCTCATTTGAGTGTGGGAAAGTTCCTGTGGGGGCGCACCAATAGAGGCCCGCAACATAGGAGCGAGCAATTCTATCTCATATGAATTAAACGGCCCTAACGCCAATTCACAGTGTTCACGATTTATTTGGCGCCAGCGTCTTTTTGAGGATGCTTTATAAAAAATGCTATTTAATATGGGTTTGCAAAACGGGGGTAACATTTAACGCGGGAGAATCGTTCATGATGGCTTTTGATTTGAAAGCCGAGCAAGAGTTCTCACTCGATCGGCACATCGAAAAAATTTTGGGCACCGAAACTGGCGGAGATTTCACCGTTGCGTGCTGGGAACCGGGTCAAACTAGCCCCAATCACTGCCACCCTCAGGCCACAGAGGCTTATTTTTGCATGGAAGGTGGCGGTCACATGAACGTCAATGGCGGGAAGGTTAAAATTCAGCCCGGTATGTGCATTGTTCATCCGCCGGGAGAAATCCATGAGTATGTCAACGGTGAACAGCGGTCGCTTCTCTTTCGTGTACGCTATGGTGATAGCATGGAGTCCCGTCACGTTGAGAAGAAATAGCTAAGCCGCCGGTCCCCGTTTAGGCGGGACAAAGCCAGCACCCAATCCTTTTAACATGAAATCATCGTCGGCCACGGCAAGTTAACTTACGCAAGGGAATTGGATAAATCCCGGCATTGGCGGGCCTTCTGGCCGCATGGCTTTTACGGGCGCACGGTTCGGAATGTGCCTTAAACGGTTTTGCTCGGTTGATCCAAAACGTGCTTTTGAAAACTTTTCTTCACCACGTCCGCATCCAATTCCTTAAAAATAAAGACAAGACGGGTCTCCGGCTTGCCTTCCGGCCAGGACTCCAGCCAAACCGGGGGACTGATGACACTACCCACCCCATGCAACAGCAAGGGACGGTCATGATTGGCCAATCGGACGAACCCCTTCATCCGCAACATGGCATGGGGGTTTAAGGAATAGATCATGGTCAGCCAGGGCCTCAGGCGCGCCTCTTCGATGGGCGCCTCCCGGACGACGGAGATAGTGGCGATGTCACCATGCGCGTGGCTGCCGGCGGTTGTCAGGGGGGGGCCATGATGGTGAATATCGCCATGGGAATGAGCGTTTTTCGAGGCCGGGCGGCTTGTGGCGCCCGAGGTGGCGGCGAAGGACTGGAACAGGAAATCTGGATCAATTTCACCATTTTCCATGACAGCGATCATCGCCGTCGGGTTGATCGCCAGAATTTCCACTTGCAGCCGATCGACACGTTCGGGCGATCCGATGTCGATCTTGGAAATAAGGACGATATCGGCCTGGGCGATCTGAATCGCCACTTCGGGGGCTCTGTTGATTTGCGAAAGGCCGAGAACGCCATCGACAATGACGACGATACACTCCAGCACGCAGCGATGAATGACGCCTTCGTCCGATAAAATGTCCTGGGCGATCGGCCCGGGGTCGGCAATCCCGGTGGTTTCCACCATGATGCGGGTAAAGGGCGGCAGTTGACCGTTTTCGACTTTGGCGAAGAGGTCGCAAATGGTATCAACCAGATCGCCGCGGATGGAACAGCAAATGCACCCGTTTTCCAACAGCAGGGTGTTTTCGAACGACGATTCGACGAGCACGTGGTCGAGGCCGATCTCGCCGAATTCGTTGATGATCAGGGCGGTGGACTCCATGCCGTCCTGGTTGACCAGGTAATTGATCAGGGTTGTCTTGCCGCTGCCGAGGAAACCGGTGACGATGGACACCGGGATACGGTTCTGTTTTTCTCTCGACCGTCCCTGTGGTGTCATCATGTCATGCCTTTATTTTAGAATTTTTGAAATATTGAATTGAACTTTCGGGAGTTCATATGTTCCATTCACTCCCAGAATAATTATAAGAGGAACCGATGATGTCCGAAATGCTTTCCATGAACATGACATTGATTGCACAGGATCCGCTTAAAGGGTTCAGCGGCGTCGGCGAAGGCATGGCCATGCAGGTAACCGCCAAAGGCCGCCGCATCCTGTGGGTGGCGCATGAAGGCCCGCCGAAAAACTTCACCGGGGTCGATGTCACGGACCCCCGCAAGCCGAAAGTGATCTGCCAGACGGAGTTGCCGCATCAGAAAATGCGCTCAAACTCCCTGGAGGTGACCGGCGACATTCTGGCCGTCGCCTATCAGGTTTATGAGAAGGGCATTGAGCCGGCCGGCTTCGAACTGTTCGATATCAGCGATCCGGAAAATCCCAAGTCGATCAGCCTGTACAGCACCGCCGGGCCGCATTCGCGTGGCGCGCACTGCTTGTGGTTCGTCGACGGCGAATACGTTCATTGTGCCAGCGGCGCGCCGGACTTCGAACCCCGCCATCCCCGCGACGACCAGATTTACCAGATCATCGACGTTCGCAATCCCAGCAAACCGGTAGAGGCCGGACGGTGGTGGTATCCCGGCACCCGCGAGGGCGACGAGGCGCCGCCGCCCGAACGGATCAGGCCCGAACCGATGGACCAGCTGCGCGGCGGTGACGCCTTCCGCCTGCATAACGCCAACGTCTATCCCGATCACCCGGACCGGGCCTATCTCGGGTATATCGACGGCGGCGCCTTTATCCTGGATATTGCCGATAAATCCAATCCGCAGGTCATCTCGTCGTGGAGCCCGCATAACCCCTATCCGGGATTCACGCATACGGTCATGCCGCTGTTCGACCGGGGCCTGCTGGTCGTGACCGACGAATGTATCAAAGACGATGCCGAAGACTGGCCGAAACTGACCTGGGTCATTGATGCGCGCAATGAAAAGAACCTGGTGCCGATCAGCACCCTGCCGATGCCGCCGGTCGAGGAATACGGCCATCGCGGCGGCCGCTTCGGGTCTCATAACCTCCATGAAAACCGCCCCGGTCCGTCGTTTCGGAGCGAAGAAATCATCGTCGGCGCCTTTTTCAACGCCGGCATCCGGGTGTATAACCTGAAAAACCCTTACCAGCCGGAATTGATTGCCTATTGCGTGCCGCCGGCCCCGGAAAATTCCCGCGCCGGGGCCATCCAGATGAACGAAGTGTATGTCGACGAAAACGCCATCGTCTATGCCGGCGACCGCCTCGCCGGGGGACTCTATATTATGGAGATGGACATCTAATTCGGCGGACGGTTGAAGGAGGGCTGCGTGTCGTATGATTTTCTAGGAGAATCCGAGCCCCGCACCCTCATCGTTTACGGGCTGGTGACGAACCCGGCGACGGTATCGGGCGACATGCCGCCGATGCCGCCGGATGCTTCGTTTATGTTGTCCAACCGGTTCGCCGTGGTGCTGCCGTCATCGCCGCCCTTACGGTTGAGCAGCCCCGGCTGGATCGATATCTCTCCGGTGCAGGCCGTGGACATCCAATCGAGCGAAGATCTCAATACGATGTGCCGCGACAGGATTATGAATCGGACGTCGCCGTTCTCGAAGCCCGTGCGTAGCTTTCTCGAATGCTATTTCCGCTTCATCGACTCCGTCTTGGCAACGGACGCGCCGAAAGAGGGGCTTGCGGCCTACCGGGACTGGGTTTTTTCCGCGTGGCTTCCGATGCCCCATGCGCAGGTTCTTCTGCCGCCGGATGCTGATGATGGTCCGAAATTCGCCGAAGCGGATGTTGTGTTCTGGGCGGCCGGTCGATTGGTTGTTGTGATGATCGAGGGAACGTCCATGCCGCTGCCGTCGACAAGGCAACGGCTGGCCTTTCTTGCGGAACGCCATCCGCAGGCGGCGTTGGTCCTAATTCCCCAGGAACGCATAGAGAATTCAGACTTAGGCTTTCCGATAGACCTTTTTCCGGAAAAGTTCAGCCGTATTTGTGAGAATGTCGCGTTGCCGTATGGGCCTTATCACCCCCCCGTGTTGATGGATAAACTGGATAAACAGGCCGATGCGGCATTGGCCCCCATCTTCGCACCGCCGCGCCCAGCCCCTGACCGCCGACCTAAGGAGATAATTTAACCCTCCTACTTGTTCTTAGGGCCTCCTCCCCAAGTCGCATATTGTCATTTTGTCCTTTAACCTTTCCAAATAAACGTGTTATAAGAACACATTAGAGAATGAAAGCGACGTTGGTGGCTAAACAGAGTGCACATTCGGCGTTGATCGCCGTTGCCACCGGTCGAGGGACATCTCCCTTGGGCCGCGGTCGTGCGCGCGCGTTTTCGCCCATGCTTTCACTCAATATTCTGCTTATCCTGGCTGGGAACCTTCGACTTAGGTGCCCTTGATCGCCCGCCGTGGCACTGATGCCGACCATTCGGCGTTCAAGGGATGCATACAACACTTAATTTATGTACCACCGAGTTGAAGGAAGGATTAATCCAATGAGCGCCCGCTCTGATAAAAACCGAATCATTATATTCGACACCACCTTGCGTGATGGCGAGCAATCGCCTGGCGCGTCCATGAATCTGGATGAGAAACTACGCATTGCCGAGGTTCTCGAAGGCATGGGCGTGGACGTCATCGAGGCCGGGTTCCCGATCGCATCGGACGGCGACTTCGAAGCCGTCCATGAAATCGCCAAGGTGGTCGAGAATTCGACCGTTTGCGGCCTCGCCCGCGCCACCAGGATCGACATCGAACGCTGCGCCGAAGCCGTCAAGCCGGCGAGGCGTCCGCGTATCCACACGTTTATCGCCACCAGCCCGCTGCACATGGAGTTCAAGTTGCAGATGCAGCCGGACGAGGTGCTGGCCCAGGTGATCGAAAGCGTCACCCATGCCCGCGGCTTTACCGATGACGTCGAATGGTCGGCTGAGGATGCCACCCGAACCGATCACGACTTCCTTTGCCGTTGCGTCGAGGCCGCCATCGACGCCGGCGCGGGGACAATCAATGTTCCCGATACCGTCGGCTATACGGTGCCCGAGGAATATGGCGCCTTGATCTCGATGTTGTTCAACCGCGTCCCCAATATCGACAAGGCGGTGGTCTCGGTGCATTGCCATAACGATCTGGGGTTGGGCGTGGCCAACTCGCTTGCCGCCATTATGGCCGGCGCTCGGCAGGTCGAATGCACCGTTAATGGACTGGGCGAACGTGCCGGTAATGCCGCCATGGAAGAAATCGTCATGGCGCTCAAGACCCGGTCCGATGCCATGCCGTTTACCACCGGCGTCAAGACCGAGGACATCATGAAGGCATCAAGACTGGTGTCGGGCGTCACCGGCTTTGCGGTGCAGCCCAACAAGGCCATTGTCGGCGCCAACGCCTTTGCCCACGAGGCCGGCATTCATCAAGACGGGGTGCTCAAGCATGCCGGCACCTATGAAATCATGACCCCCGAATCGGTTGGGCTCAGCGAATCGAAACTAGTCCTGGGTAAGCATTCAGGCCGTCACGCCTTTTCCGAGAAACTGAAAGAACTGGGTTATGATCTTGGCGACAATGCCATCCAGATCGCCTTTAAGCGGTTCAAGGATCTGGCCGATCTCAAGAAGGACGTCTTCGATGAGGATATCATCGCCCTGGTCGATGATGAGGTGGTCCGCACCAACGACCAGATCAGGATGATTTCCCTGGAGGTTCTGTGCGGCACCAAGCATCAGCCGCCGGAGGCTGAATTGGAGCTGGAAGTCGACGGCAAGACGATGTCGTGCAAGGGCACCGGCGATGGGCCGGTCGATGCGGCGTTTAATTGCATCAAGGAACTGGTCAGCCATCGGGCGCATCTGCAGCTGTATCAGGTCCATGCTGTGACTGGGGGCACGGACGCCCAGGCCGAAGTCACGGTACGTCTGGAAGAAGATGGCCGCACCGTTGATGGCCGCGGCGCCGATACCGATACCATGGTGGCGTCGGTTAAGGCCTATGTGAACGCCTTGAACAAGTTGATGGTGAAACGAGAAAAAACAGCGCCCGATGCGCTTTCAGCCTAGTATGGCGGCGTTAGGTTTTTTATAAAGGATAGGTTAGGCGCCGGGGCATTACTTCCCGGCGCCGCCGCAACGCGTATAAGGCGCCTCGAAAAAAATGGTTAATCAATAAAGGTTTGGAACTAAATGCTTTCAAGTATATTCGGCTTTCTCTCGGCGGATATGGCCATCGACCTCGGCACCGCCAACACGCTGGTTTACGTCAAGGGACGGGGCATCGTGTTGAACGAGCCTTCGGTGGTCGCCATCATCGAGGTCAAGGGCAAAAAACAGGTCCTGGCCGTCGGCGAGGAGGCCAAACAGATGCTTGGCCGAACCCCCGGCAACATCCGCGCCATCCGTCCGCTTCGCGACGGCGTCATCGCCGATTTTGAAGTCGCCGAGGAAATGATCAAATACTTCATCCGCAAGGTTCACAATCGGCGTAGTTTCGCGAGCCCCCTGGTCATCATCTGCGTGCCGTCGGGCTCGACCGCCGTTGAACGCCGCGCCATTCAGGAATCCGCCGAAAGCGCCGGCGCCCGCAAGGTGTATCTAATCGAAGAACCGATGGCGGCGGCGATTGGCGCCGGGCTGCCGGTGACCGAGCCGACGGGCTCCATGGTCGTTGATATCGGCGGCGGCACTACCGAGGTCGCGGTGCTCAGCCTTGGCGGTATTGTCTATGCCCGGTCTGTTCGTGTCGGCGGCGACAAGATGGATGAGGCGATCATCGGCTACATCCGCCGTAATCATAACCTGCTGGTCGGCGAAAGCAGCGCCGCCCGGGTCAAGGAAGAGATCGGCTCCGCCTGTCCACCCGCTGACGGCGACGGCGCGACCATGGAAATCAAGGGCCGCGATCTGATGAACGGGGTGCCCAAGGAATTGATTATTTCCGAACGTCAAGTGGCGGAAAGTCTGGCTGAGCCGGTCGGCGCCATTATCGAGACGGTGAAGGTGGCTTTGGAACACACCGCCCCGGAATTGGCCGCCGATATCGTCGACAAGGGCATCGTGTTGACCGGCGGCGGGGCGCTGTTGGGCAATATGGATGTAGTGCTTCGTCATGCCACCGGGTTGCCGGTGTCCATAGCCGACGACCCGTTGAGTTGCGTGGTGCTGGGAACCGGCCGGGCGCTTGAGGAAAGGAAGCACCTCAAGAACGTGCTTTCAAGCATGTACTAATGCGAAAGGACCGTTTGGAGCGGCGTTAATGCAATATCAATCATGATTTCGTATAGGGAAGGCGGCGAATTAGGGTTTATTTTTGAGGCGGTGAAACCCGCCGCCTGTCGTTACTAGGAGGGCCATTACCTTGGCACGAGGTCCGCGTTCCGTTTCTCGTCTGGCTCAACCGGTTAGAGGGCTGGCCCAGCGCTTCGCCTTTATCGGGCTGGTGGCGGCTGCGTTCGGGCTAATGATTCTGGGCAAGGTTGACCTGATCCTCATGGACAACCTGCGTGCTCATGTGACCGATGCCGTTACCCCCATTCTCGATGCCATATCACGTCCCGCCGATTCCATTGCCAGGGCGGTCGATCAATTTCGCGAGCTTGCCGCGCTGCGCAAGGAAAACGCGCGGCTGCGTATAAACGAGGCCCGGTTACTGCAATGGCAGGCGGCGGCAAGACGCCTGGAGGCGGAAAACGCCAACCTTAAGGGCCTCCTTAACTTCGTGCCCGGCCCTGAGCCCAGTTTCATCACGGCGCGGGTCATTGCCGATACCGGCGGCGCCTTTGCCCATAGCCTGATCCTCAATGCCGGGACCCGTGACGGTGTCGCCAAAGGTCAGGCCGCGATGACCGGCCAGGGGTTGGTCGGCCGGGTTGTCGGCGTCGGTTCCAGGTCAGCCAGAATTCTCCTGATTACCGACCTCAACTCGCGGGTTCCGGTTTTGGTTGGCCCCAACCGGACCCGGGCCATCCTTGCCGGCAACAATACCGACAATCCGAAGCTTATTCACCTTCCGTCCGGCGAAACGGTGGCGGCGGGTGATCGTGTCGTCACCTCCGGCCATGGCGGCGCATTGCCGCCGGAACTTCCAGTCGGCGTTGTCTCCTCGGTCAATGACGTCGGCATCGGGGTGGCCCCGCTTGTCCAACGTAACCGGCTGGAATATATCCGGCTGTTGGATTTCGGGCTGGCTGGAATATTGACGGTGCCGTCATCCCGCCCGTCGGCAAGCGGTAAAATGAAATCCGTTCGGGGGGGCCGGGCAGGCAAACCATGAAACCCGGCCTTTGGCATCGCATGGACGTGTTGGCGCGCAAGTTAACGCCGTCGATGTTGACCCTGGCCCTGGTGATCATCTACGTCTTGCCATTACATATTCCCGGGTTTTCGAGGGTGGTTCCGTTGCTGCCGTTGATGGCGGTCTATCATTGGGCGGTGTTCCGGCCCCAACTGCTGCCTGCCTACGCGGTCTTCCTGATCGGGCTGCTCCAGGACATCCTGACCGGCGCCCCGATCGGCGTCAACGCGTTGGTGTTTCTGGCGGTGTATGGCGCGGTGCTGTCGCAAAAACAGTTTTTCATCGGCAAGTCTTTTTTTATTCTATGGCTCGGGTTCTCGTTGATCGTGGCGGGGGCGGCGGTGTTTAACTGGGTGGCGATTTCCCTTCTTAGTCTCACCCTGGTCGAGCCGAAGACGGTATTTTTTCAGTATTTGCTGACTCTGGGCTGCTTTCCGATCACCGCCTGGGTCTTCATGCGTTGGCAACGCGCGTTCCTGAGACAGGATTGACATGCATCTGGATTCTGAACGCCACAAGCTGTTTAGCCGCCGCGCCGCCATTCTTATTGGCGGCAAGGCGGTGCTGCTGTCGGGGCTGGTGGGGCGCATGTATTATCTGCAAGTCATCGAGTCCGAGCGGTATCGCGTGCTGGCCGAGGAAAACCGCATCAATTTACGTCTGTTGGCGCCGCCGCGCGGCCACATCGTTGATCGTTTCGGCGTTGCCATGGCCGACAATCGGCAAAATTACCGGGTGCTGTTGAATGCCGAGAACACCCCGGACATCGAGGCCACCTTGGATGTCCTTGGCCGTATCATTCCGATCGGCGCCGGCGAGCGCCGGCGCATCCTCCGCGAGGTGAAACATAACCGCCGGTTCGTGCCGATCACGGTTCGCGAAAACCTGGATTGGCAGGTTGTCTCCAAAATCGAGGTCAACGCCCCGGATCTTCCCGGCATCAATATCGATGTCGGCCAAAGCCGCCATTATCCCTTTGGCCCGGAGACGGCGCATGTCCTGGGCTATGTCGCCGCCGTGTCGCCCAAGGAAGTGACCGGCGATCCGCTGTTGGAGTTGCCGGGGTTCCGCATCGGCAAGGCCGGGGTTGAAAAGATACACGATCTTCAACTGCGCGGCACCGGCGGCTCGTCGCAGGTTGAGGTCAATGCCTTCGGCCATGTCATCCGTGAGCTATCGCGTCAGGACGGCCAGGCCGGGGAACAGGTTGTGCTGACCGTCGATTTGGCATTGCAGAAAATGGCATCCAAACGGTTTGGTGATCTTAGCGGCGCCGCGGTGGTCATGGATATCCAGAACGGCGACATTTTGTCCCTTGTCTCGACACCGGCCTTCGACCCCAATGCCTTTAACACCGGCCTCAGCACCGAGCAATGGACCCGGTTGACGTCTGATCCGAAGTCGCCGTTGACCAACAAGGCGCTCAGCGGTCAGTTCTCGCCGGGCTCGACTTTTAAAATGGTTGTTATGCTGGCGGCGCTGGATAAAGGCATCATCGGACCGGATAACAAGATTCTATGCACCGGTAAAATGCAACTCGGCGACGCCACCTTCCACTGCTGGAAAAAAGGCGGGCATGGATGGATGGATGCCTTTAACGGCATCATGCAATCGTGCGATATCTATTTTTACGAAGTCGCCCGGCGCACCGGGATTGATCGAATCGCGGCGATGGCCCGGCGCTTCGGTTTCGGCGATGTCCTCGGGCTTTATCTGCCCGGCGAGAAGCCGGGCCTGGTGCCGAGCCGCGAATGGAAGAAAAAGACGTTGAAGGCGCCCTGGCAACAAGGCGAAACCGTTCTGGTCGGGATCGGGCAGGGCTATTTGCTGACGACGCCGTTGCAAATGGTGGTGATGACGGCACGGCTGGCCAATGGTGGGATCAAGGTGGCGCCCCGATTGACGCGGTCCCGGCTGGGCCCCGAAATCGATTCCATACAGGAAGGGGCGCATAAACAAGAGCCGGTTCCCGAAAGCCTGGGACTGGTCCCGGCCCACCTGGAACTTGTCCTTCAAGCCATGGACGGCGTCGTCAACAACCCCAAGGGCACGGCCTTTAAGGCCCGGATCACGACAAAAGGGCGGCAAATGGCCGGCAAGAGCGGGACCGTTCAGGTCCGGCGCATTTCCAAGGCGGAACGCGATGTAGGGGTTCGGAAAAACAAGGATATCCCGTGGCGGGAGCGCGACCACGCGATGTTTGTCGCCTTTGCCCCCGTCGACAAGCCTCGGTACGCGGTTTCGGTTGTCGTCGAACATGGCGGCGGCGGCTCTTCGGTTGCCGGCCCTATCGCCCGCGACATTTTGGCCGAGGCCCAACGCCGCAATTCGGCCAAGCCAGGAATCCTTCCCGACGGCGATCCGGGGCCTAGGCCGGAGACGCCACAACAGGTGTCGATGCCCGGAAAAAAGGGCGGCGAGACATGAACGATCGAATCCTCGGCGGCCCGGAACTGACCATTCGTCAAAAGCTCTGGCAAATTCACTGGTTTTTCGTGGTTATCGTCATGGTGACGGCATCGGTGGGGTTCGCCATGCTGTATTCCGCCGGCGGCGGTGACGTTAATCCCTGGGCCAAGGCGCATGCGCTCAGGTTCAGTGTCGGCATATTGGTGATGATTTGTGTCGCCGTTATCGATACGCGCCTTTGGCTGCGGTATGCGTACGCGATTTATTTCGTGGTGCTGTTGTTGTTGGTCGCTGTTGAAATCTCCGGGTATATGGGCATGGGCGCCCGGCGTTGGATCAATATCGGCTTCATCAACCTGCAACCCTCGGAAATGATGAAGATCGCCATGGTGTTGGCGCTGGCGCGATATTTCCATGGCGGCAGTATCGAAGACGTTCGCCGCCCGATGTTTCTGTTGCCGCCGCTTGTACTGATTGTGGCGCCGACCGCCTTGGTGATACGCCAGCCCGATCTCGGCACCGGGTTGATTCTGGTGATTACCGCCGCCGGGTTATTTTTTCTGGCCGGGGTCAGGATATGGAAATTCCTTTTTGTCGGCGTCTTGGGGGTCGCGGCGGCGCCCATCGCCTGGCAGTTCCTGCATGAATACCAACGCAAAAGGGTGTTGACCTTCATCAACCCTGAAAGCGACCCCTTGGGCGCCGGGTATCACATCATCCAATCCAAGATCGCCTTTGGTTCGGGCGGTCTTTCCGGGCGCGGCTTTATGCAGGGAACCCAAGGCCACCTCAATTTCCTGCCGGAAATGCAGACCGATTTCATTTTTACCATGCTGTCCGAAGAACTGGGCCTGATCGGCGGGTTGGCGTTGTTGGCGCTGTATGTGCTGTTGCTGGTCTACGGCATCGCCATTTCCCTGCGCTCGCGTTCACATTTCGGGTGTTTGCTCGGGATGGGGGTGACGATCACCTTTTTCCTTTATGTCTTTATCAACATGGCCATGGTGATGGGGGTGATCCCGGTTGTCGGGGTACCGTTGCCGCTCATCTCCTATGGCGGCACGGCGATGCTGACGCTGCTGTTCGGTTTCGGCCTGTTGATGGGAGTGTGGGTGCACCGCGACGTGATGATCGGTCGCCGCGGCGCCGCCGACGACGCTTGAAGCCACCGCCATGCGCCGACAAGCACTTGTCGACAAAGGCTTGCCCGTCTGGTATATCGCAGCCCCTTATAGGGCGCTTAGCTCAGGTGGTAGAGCAGCTGACTCTTAATCAGCGGGTCACAGGTTCGAATCCTGTAGCGCCTACCATTAAAAACAAGGGGTTAGAGTTAATTCTCTAGCCCCTTGTTGCTTCTAAAATCTAAAATGGCAGCTTAATGGCAGCCTTTTGAGCCTTGTTTGTAAACATGAAAAAATATAGCTGTACGGCCTGCGATACCGCATCCCTCTTGAAGTCATCTCTATAACGAATTTGTCCTGACATTGTATCTCTCCCTTGCTTCC
>JAQBYB010000045.1 GCA_027624235.1 Pseudomonadota bacterium
AAGAAGTTTTTAATCACGCCGGCATTCTAACCGGTGGCTGTGATGCAGGCTAGGGGCGTTCTGATCGAAAAACCCCAAATCCCCCTATAAACGCTGGCAAATTTGGTGCCGGCAGGTATTGTTGCAGAATTATGAGACGAAATCGCAGCGCTAAAATTCTGGCCACCTTGGGGCCTGGCACCTCGACGGAGGAAATGATCACCGCCTTGTTTGAGGCAGGTGCGGACGTTTTCCGCCTGAATTTCAGCCATGGTAGCCACGATGACCACAAACGCCGGTTTGAGGCCATCCGCAGGGTCGAAAAAAAATTTAAACGGCCTATCGGTATTCTTCTCGACCTGCAGGGGCCGAAACTGCGCGTCGGCGAATTCAAGGACGGCAAGATCAAGCTCGAACTGGGAAAAAAATTCACCCTCGACCTTAGCCAGGAATTAGGCAGTCAGGACCGTGTGCCCCTGCCGCACCCGGAAATCTTCAAGTCCCTGGAGGAAGGCACGGAACTGTTGCTCGACGACGGAAAAATCCGCCTCAAGGTCATCCGGTGCGGGGAGGATTTCGCCGAAACCGAGGTGATGACCGGGGGCGATCTGTCCAACCACAAAGGCGTCAACGTGCCGAGTGCGCTTTTGGAACTCTCCTCGTTAACGGAAAAGGATATAGAAGACCTGCGTTTAGGCCTCGTTCTTGGGGTCGATTGGGTTGCTCTTTCTTTTGTCCAGCGGCCCGGGGATGTCGCCGAAGCCCGCAAGATTATTGCCGGGCGCGCCGGGGTCATGGCCAAGCTGGAAAAGCCGGCGGCGATGGACCACCTGGATGAAATCGTCAATCTGTCCGATGCGATCATGGTGGCGCGCGGCGATTTGGGCGTCGAGGTGCCGCCTGAGGAAGTGCCGTCGCTTCAAAAACGCATTGTTTTCGCCTGCCGTTCCGCCGGCAAACCGGTGGTTGTCGCCACCCAGATGCTTGAATCGATGATCCACGCCCCGACGCCGACGCGGGCCGAGGCCTCCGATGTGGCGACCGCCATTTACGATGGCGCCGACGCGGTGATGTTGTCGGCGGAGACGGCGGTCGGCGATTTTCCTATCGAAGCGGTGACCATGATGGATAGAATTATACAGAAGGTTGAAAGGGATCCCCATTACCGCAAGATGATGAATGCCTATCGGTATGATCCGGAATCGACGGCGTCCGATGCCATTACCGCCGCCGCCCGTCAGGTCGCCCAGACCATTTCCGCCTCCGTTATCGTGACCTTTTCCTCGACCGGGTCGACGACGCTGCGGTGTGCGCGTGAACGGCCCAGTGTCCCCCTTCTCAGCCTCACACCGAGGGCCGACACGGCCCGTAGGATGACGATGGCGTGGGGCGTGCATTCGGTGCACACGGAAGATTTGAAGACCTTTCGCGACATGGTGGTCAAGGCCACCCGCGTCGCCAAAACCGAAGGCTTCGGCGACGTCGGCGATCCGTTGGTGATTACCGCCGGCGTTCCGTTCGGCACCCCCGGCGCCACCAATATTTTGCGCATTGCCTGGGTTGATTAGGCCGACGGCCCTATGGTCATCGAACTCTTTAACGTTATCGCCCCCGTCTTTATTTGCGCCGCGATCGGGTTTATCTGGAAGCACCAAGGCCGGCCCTTCGACATCAAACTGATCTCAAGCCTTTCCGTCTATATCGGCACGCCCTGCCTGGCCTTTTATACGCTGACCTCGACCAACCTTGACCCCGATCACTTCGATGAAATGGCGTTGGCCACGGTGGTGACGATGGTCATCTTTATCTCCCTGTATGGGGTGATTTTGAAAATGACGGGCTTGAGCCAGCGGGCTTTCCTGCCGGCGTTGACCTTCGCCAACGTCGGCAACATGGGGTTGCCGTTGTCCCTGCTGGCGTTCGGCGAACAGGGGCTGGCCCTCGCGGTCACGTACTATGCCGTCAACGTGGTCATCATGTTTTCCTTCGGTATCGCGGTGGCGGCAGGGGCTGCAACATGGCGGGAGCTTTTTAAAATTCCCGTCATCTATGCCATCGGTGCGGCGGTGGTGTTCCTGTATACCGGGGTGAAACCGCCGATATGGATCGCCAACACGACGCGGATTCTGGGCGACCTGACCATTCCCCTGATGCTGATCACGCTTGGCGTATCGCTTGCCGGGTTGGGCGTTAAAAGCCTGCCCAGAAGCACCGCCCTGTCGGTCCTGCGGCTGCTCAGCGGATTTGCCGTCGGTTGGGCGACGGCGGAATTTTTTGGCATGGAGGGCGCCGCCAGGGGGGTATTGATTCTTCAATGCACGATGCCGGTGGCGGTGTTCAATTACCTGTTTGCGCTGCAATACGGCAACCAGCCGGAAGAGGTCGCGGGCACCGTGGTGATCTCTTCGGTGATGTCGTTTCTGACGCTGCCGCTATTGTTGTGGTACGTGATGTAATTATTCGGCGGCGTCGGCGTTGCGCCCACTGTCGCCCCGCCTAAATGCCGCCAGCAACTGTTCCTCGCGGTCTTTGGCCGCGACGCGACTGCGTTCCTTGATATGGCCGAAACCACGGATGGCGAGCGGCAGTTCGGCAATTGCCAACGCCAGGGCGTGGTTGTCCGGGCTCAGGCCGTCCAGTAATTCTTCCATCATCGTCTCATAATCGGTGATCATGCGGCGCTCCCCGGTGCGCTCGGCTGTATACCCGAACACATCGAACGCGGTGCCGCGCAGCCCCTTGAGCTTGCTTAAAACCCGGAAGACGGGCATCACCCAGGCGCCGAATTCGCGTTTTCGCAGCACCCCGGTTTGCGGGTCACGGGTGGCGATCAACGGCGGCGCCATGTGGAAGGACAGTTCGATCTTGCCTTCAAATTGGCGGTTCAGTTGGCGGTGGAAATCGCCGTCGCTGTAAAGCCTGGCGACTTCGTATTCATCCTTGTACGCCAGCACCTTGAAATAAGCCCGGGCGACGGCATCGACGAGGCCGGTTTTCCCCGCCGTCTTCATGGCCTCGGTGGCGTGAACCCGTTCAACCAGGGCGGCGTAGCGTTTGGCGTAGGCGGCGTTTTGATAGCGGGTCAGGTCGGCGAGGCGGCGGTCAACGAAACGGCTTTGGCCGGTATCCGTATCCTTATCCATATCAAGCGCCGGCTCGGCGATGCGCTCGACCGCGTCACGGTCCAAGGCCGAGCGGCGTCCCCATTCAAACGCCTGTTTGTTGAAATCGACGGCGACGCCGTTGAGCACCAGGGCCTGTTCGATGGCGGCGGCCGACAGCGGCAACAGCCCTTTTTGGTAGGCGAACCCGACCATCAACATATTGGCGGCGATGGAATTACCCAACAGCCTGAGCGCCAACCCGGTGGCGTCGATGAAATCCAGATCGCGGGCGCTGGTGGCCTCCATCAAGGCGTCCTGGAATTTTTTTTCGGGGAATTCCAGATCGGCGTCGTGGATGAAGTCCGACGTCATGGTGTGGTGCGCGTTGACGACGGCCGACGTATATCCGGGTTTGAGTTTGCTTATGGTTTCGGCGCCGGCAGACGTCACCATGTCGCAACCGATTAACAATCGCGCGCCGCCGGCGGAAACGCGGACCGCGTGCAGGGTGTCGGGGTCGTCGGCGATGCGGATGTGGGAATAGACGGCGCCGTTTTTTTGCGCCAACCCGGCGACATCGAGGACAGAAACGCCTTTGCCTTGAAGATGGGCGGCCATGGACAGAACCGCGCCGACGGTAATGACGCCGGTGCCGCCGATGCCGGTGACGATAATGCCGTAAGGCTCGGCGCTGGATGCCAAGGCGGGCTCAGGCAGCGCCTCGAAGGGCTGATCGCCGACGGCGGCTGGTTTTCTAAGGGTTCCGCCCTTAACCGAGACAAAGGCTGGACAGAAACCGTTCACGCAGGAGAAATCCTTGTTGCACGCCGATTGATCAATCTCGCGCTTGCGGCCAAGTTCGGTTTCCTTCGGCGCAATAGCGACGCAATTGGATACCGCGCCGCAATCGCCGCAGCCCTCGCAAACGGCCTGGTTGATGAACGGTCGCACCAAAGGGTCGGGGTGCAGGCCACGCTTGCGTCGGCGGCGTAATTCAGCGGCGCAGGTTTGGTCGTAAATGAGGACCGATACCCCCTTGATGTTGCGAAGGTCGCGTTGAAGGGTGTCCAGGTCGTCGCGATGGTGGAAGGAAACGTTGGCGGCAAAATCGGCGCCGATGGGGTATTTCCCGGGCGCGTCGGAGACCACGGCGATGCGGTCGATGCCTTCGGCACGCATCTGCTGGGTGATGATGGGTACGCTCAGCGGCCCATCCATGGGCTGGCCGCCGGTCATGGCGACGGCATCGTTATAGAGAATTTTATAGGTAATGTTGACGCCGGCGGCGACGGCGGCGCGGATCGCCAGAATACCTGAATGAAAATAGGTTCCGTCGCCGATATTGACGAAGATGTGTTGGGTCGACGTAAAGGGCGCCTGGCCCAACCAGTTGGCGCCTTCGCCGCCCATGTGGGTGAAGGTCTCGGTAGAACGATCCATCCAGGTCACCATGTAATGACAGCCGATGCCTGCCGCCGCGCGTGAGCCTTCGGGCACTTTAGTCGAAATATTATGCGGACAGCCGGCACAGAAATACGGAATTCGCTCCATGCCGACGGCCGTTGCTTCCAAGGAGCGTTCTTTATCCTCGAGGAACCTGAGCCTGTCTTCGATGTGGCGACGCACCGGGTCGCTGACCGGGAAGCCGGCGATCCGTTTGGCAATGACCCGGGCGATCCGGGCCGGGGTTAATTCACCCGCCGACGGCAAAATCCAATCCCCGGTCTCGTCGAATTTCCCGACCACCCGGGGCCTGACATCGGCGCGCCAATTGTAAAGCTGCTCCTTGATCTGGTTCTCCATGACCGCGCGTTTTTCCTCAACCACCAGGATTTCCTCAAGGCCTTCGGCGAAATGGCGGATGATGTCCTTTTCCAGCGGCCACGACATGCCGACCTTGAGCAGCCGCAGCCCGATTTCATCGGTGTGTTCTTTATCGATCCCCAAGTCGTCCAGCGCCTGCAACACATCCAGATAGGATTTGCCGGTGGCGATAATGCCAAAACGCGGTTTTGGCGAATCAATGGTGATCCGGTTCAGCCCGTTGGCCCGGGCAAATGCCAGGGCCGCGTAAATTTTGTAGCGCTGCAAGCGGTGTTCCTGGGCCAGGGGCGGGTCGGGCCAGCGGATGTGAAGGCCGCCTTCCGGCATTTCGAAATCATCGGGGATAAGGACATTGGCCCGGCCGGGATCGGCCAGCACCGAGGCCGTGGTGTCGATGTTGTCGGTGATGCATTTCATTCCCACCCAACAGCCCGAATACCTGGACATCGCCCAGCCATAGAGTCCGAAATCGAGAATGTCCTGGACGTTGGCCGGATTGAGAACGGGAATATGAACGTCACTCAGCGCATGTTCGCTTTGGCTGGGTACGGTCGAGGACTTACACGCCGGATCGTCACCGGCCAGCACCAGGACGCCGCCGTTGGGCGACGTGCCGGCGAAATTGGCGTGCCGGAAGACATCCCCCGAACGATCGACGCCCGGCCCCTTGCCATACCAGATACCGAAGACGCCGTCATATTGTGCGCCGTCGAACAAGCCCAGTTGCTGGCTGCCCCACAGCGCCGTCGCCGCCAGGTCTTCGTTGACGGCGGGATGGAATTTGACACGGTGGTCGGCGAGGAATGATTTCGCCGCACCGAATTCCCGGTCGATCCCGCCCAAGGGTGAACCGCGATAGCCGGTGACGTAGCCGGCGGTGTTCAGCCCGGCGGCGATGTCGCGGCGGCGTTGCATCAGGGTCAGGCGCACCAGGGCCTGGGTGCCGGTCAGGAAAATCCGGCCCTCATCAAGGCTGTACTTATCGTCCAGCGCGACCTTGGCCAGCGGCATCGGCCTATCCCCTGTTTGTAATCCTTATAACCAACCTCAGCGTATAACGACCCTCCCCGGCTTACAATCTCCGGCGGGGTATGGGGAACAAATTAAAATGATCGTATGGAAGGGCGGGGCGCAGGGTTGGAATATTTCGTCAAGATTGATGGATGTATACTAATATTAGGTGATGGGTTGATATTGGGATTTTTGGACGTCAATAAAGGTAACGAACGCCGATGGGATACCCCTGAGCCTCTCTGTAATAGCTGGCGTGCAGAATAGTCCGATTGTCGAGGATGCAGATTTCGCCGGTTGCCTCCGGTTCCGCCCACGGTTGATGGAGAATGATTTGGTCCAATAACGGGGTCAGGTCTTGGTCGTTGAAGATGGTATAGAGGGTTTGCTGAGGACTGCTGGGGGTTTGCCCCTCCTTCAACGCTTGCAGGTAGCCGACAATATTGGCGACCAACAGGGTCGACGAGGTTCGCGGCGCTTTTTGCACCGCATCGAAGGGGTCACGGCAAAACAATGAGTACTGATTGTCCTGGGTGGACCCCCGGTCGATGTGAAAACGAAGGTCGGGAAAGATGTTGCGTTGGCCTTCGGCGCGGCATTTTGTCGACATATAAGCGTTTCGAATAATCAACGGACCAAATTGCCGAAGCAGATCCTTGACGGTTTCACTGAGGGCGAAGTCCTGGTCATAGGCCTCTATCTCCTGAGGCGCGTCGAATTCGATGATCATGCCGAAATGGGTAAAGTCGAAGGGGATGCAGGTGCGCCGGATAATCTCGTCGATGCCGGTTCCAATAATGCCGTCATAATAGTCGGCGATTTTTTTTCCATAATCGGAGATGGCGACCCGAAGCCGGAATTTGTTGCTTCCGAAAGTCCCGGTAACGGGCTTTTCCGGCGTCCGAAGGATATTTCTAATGCTTTGTTCTGGAATGGTTAATATAAATTGCATGGGGCGGTTCAGTTGATTTTTTTAGTCATTATTATTAGTATCGTTTAATTCCAAATGTAACATCTAGAGTACCATGAGAATTGAACGGCGAAAAGACGAGCGACGGACGAGTGCTGAATTCCGCTCTGAATTGGGGGAGGTGGCGAACGCGCCTGCCCAGACCGGGCGTGTGTGCGACGCGTCCTGCAAGGCGGTTTGTCCATCGTGTGGGTCTACCGGGTGCGCCTGCGCCTGTACCAAGGATTGCCAATATATTCCCGAACTTTTGACCACTGATTCGAATTTTCCCGTTGAACAAAAGATCGCACCGTTGGCCTTTGAATTGAAGCGGCTGGGTATTTTTGAACCCTGCTGGTCCTGCGAAGGCCACAAAAACTCCGAGGGCATGCTTTGGAAAATTCCAAGGGTTTGGTTCTATTGCCATTCCATCGTTCATCTCCGCCTGCTGTCCGATGTCATGAAGGACCTGGAGATCGAGAAAAAACTCAGTGTTCCCTGGCAGGTCAACGTAACCTTTTCCGACGCCGACAACCCCGATACGACGTTTTCCCTGGAACCCGCCCGGATCGATAACAGCACCTTGCTGGAGAGCCTTCAGGCCGATATCACCGTCATCACCGCCAGTGTCTACAACAGGGTGACGGCAAAGGCCAGCGTGATGTTGAACAACAACTGATCCCTGTCGCCAACATCCTTTTTGCCCCGATTGTTCACATTGGGATGATTTTTCTTTCCTGAGCGGGTATACGGGGTGGCTTGAAAGACTATCCGGGTTAAACAATCATGACGATTTTGGTCACCGGCGCCGCCGGATTTATCGGCTTTCACACATCCCGCGCCCTGTTGGAACGCGGCGAAAAGGTCCTGGGCGTTGATAATCTCAACGATTATTACGACGTTGCGCTGAAACAGGCGCGCCTGGACGTGTTGGGCGGTCATGACGGTTTTCGGTTTGAACGCCTGGACATTGCCGAGCGCGCCGCCGTCGACGCCTTGATCGGCGATCACGGCGATATCACCGGGGTCATCCATCTGGCCTCGCAGGCGGGGGTGCGGTATTCCCTGATCGATCCCTTTGCCTATACCCGCGCCAATGTCGAAGGCCATTTGGTGCTGCTGGAAACCTGCCGGCGGCTGGAGAGGCTGGACCATTTCGTCTATGCCTCATCCAGTTCCGTCTACGGCGGCAATACCAAGTTGCCGTTTTCGATCAAGGATGCCGTCGATACGCCCTTGTCGGTGTACGCCGCGACCAAACGGTGCATGGAACTGATGGCGCATTCCTATTCCCATATTTACGGTATGGCGCTGACGGGGTTACGGTTTTTTACCGTCTATGGCCCCTGGGGACGGCCCGACATGGCGCCGTTTATTTTTATCCGAAAAATTCTGTCCGGTGAGCCGATCCCGGTGTTCAACCACGGCGATATGCGCCGTGACTTCACCTATATCGATGACATCGTCGATGGCGTTGTCGCCTGCCTGGATAAGCCGCCGGTGGCGAAAGAGGCGGCGTTGCCCAATCGTATCTACAACATCGGCAACAACAGGACAGAGCCATTGATGCGGTTTATTTCTGTTCTCGAAGACGCGCTTGGCGTAAAAGCGGAAATTGATTTTCAGCCGCTGCAACCCGGTGACGTGCCCGAAACCTCCGCCGACATTTCCGAGACCCAGCGTGATTTCGGGTTCGAGCCGAAAATTACCATCGACGAGGGCATCCCCAGATTGGTGGCGTGGTATCGGCAATTTTACGGCGTTTAAGCGGGCGCCGGTTTGTTTTATTAATAGCTGATCCGAGACATTGATGGTTAGACACCTGGCCCTGCTGTTCGCGCTGGCGTTGATCTGGGGATCGTCGTTCATGGCGATCAAGATCGGCGTCGAAACGATACCGCCGATGACCTTGGCGGCGGGGCGGGTGGTCTTTGCCACCCTGTTGTTATGGGGCTTCGCCGGCATCCAGGGGCTGGCGCTGCCCCGTGGCGGGCGGATTTGGTTTTATTGTTTTTTAATCGGCATCATCGGGAATGGTCTGCCGTTTACCCTGATCAATTGGGGCGAGGAAAAAATCGACAGCGGCCTCGCCGCGATTTTGATGGCCGTCATGCCGCTGGCGACGGTGGTGATGGCGCATTTTTTTACCGCCGGCGACCGCATGACCCAGGCCAAGCTGCTTGGCGTCGCCTGCGGTTTCGGCGGCGTCGTCATCCTGGTCGGCCCCGAAGCCTTGAAGGGGCTCGGCGGCGACTTCTGGCGGCAATTGGCGACCGCCGGCGGCGCCATCTGTTACGCCATCGCCGCGATTCTGACCCGCAACATGCCGGCGGCGCCGTTGATCGCGCGTTCGGCGGCGGTGATGATCGCGGCGTCGGTGATGATGGTGCCGCTGTCGCTGATCTTCGATGCGCCGTGGACCTTGGCCCCGAGCACCGAGGCGCTCCTGGCCGGGGCATATCTGGGCCTGTTCCCGACCGCGGTGGCGACCATCATTCTTTTTCACCTGCTTAAATCGAGAGGCGCCAGTTTCATCGCGCCGGTCAATTATCTGATCCCGGTGTTCGGGGTTCTTTGGGGGATTGTCGCCTTGGGCGAAGAGGTGTCGCCGCGCGCCGTGCTCGCCTTATCGGTAATCCTGGTCGGCATGGCGGTGGCCCAATACCAACGCCGCCCGCGTTGATTCAACTACCATAAGCCCGCTGATGGCCGGGCCTTTTTTGCAGGCGGCCATAGTACGCTTCAAGGATAGGACAGTTGCCGATCAATCCCATGAACGAGGCCATGAAACAGCAATGGCCGATTATAATATCCGCCCCTGAAAATTCGGACCCAAGCAAATAGTCCCGGTCACTGAGTACCTTCGACAGTATGCCAGCACGGATTGCAAAGTCGCTACGTCCACGTTCAGCGAGTTTTGCGTCATGCAGCGCCCCGGCCGGGCGCATCGCCTCAAGCGGGCGCATCGTATTGTCAAAAAACATCATTTATGGAGGATCCACTTCCGCACAGGCAAACACACTCCACTGGTAGTAGATGGCGCGCTCTGGGGTTCCCACCGCGGGCGCTAGATTTTGCTCTGGGTGTTCGTCGATCAGTTGCAGCACGATCGCAATTGATTCGAAAATTGTGTAGGTGTCGGTCTTGAGAGCAGGGACGACACCCAATGGGTGGATGGCTCGGTAGGCGTCTGAATTCTGTTGTCCTTCCTGCAGATTGATCATGTTGCTCGAGTACTCGATCCCTAACTCCTCAAGCGCCCATTTTGCTCGTTGTGACCGCGTTGGTGGGTATTCGTAAAGTTCTGTCATGGGTATTCCTTCAAGTTACAATCGTGTTCCTGGTTACCGACATGCGGTGCGCCCTGGCGGCGAAAAAAAGCGCCTAAGCTGCAGGCATGAAATAAAATGGTAAAAGCCCGCTCGTTGGGTAATTGAGCCCCTTAGCGGTACAGCGACTCCAACCTGTCCCCGTAGACGTCCTTGATCTTGTGGCGGCGGATTTTCATGGTCGGCGTGATGAGCCCGTTTTCGGTGGTGAAGGGGGCGTCGGCGAGGATGAACCTGCGCACACGCTCGATATTGGAAAGCGACGCGTTGACGCCCTTCAACACCGCCGCCAGGGCGGTTGTTATCTGTTCCCGGCTTGCCGATCCCTGGGCCAACCCCGCCGCCCATTCCGCATCGGCCACCAGAACGGCAACCAGATGCGGGTGTTTGTCGCCATAGACCATGGCCTGGGCGATTTCCGGCGCGAGGCTGAGAATACCCTCAATCCGCTGCGGCGATAGGGTGTCGCCGCCGGACATGACGATAATGTCCTTCTTGCGGTCGGTGATCTGCAAATGCCCGTCTTCGTCAATGATACCGATGTCACCGGTAAACACCCAACCGTCGCGGATGGTTTCCCTGGTCGCTTCCTGGTTATTCCAATAGCCCTGCATGACCAGGTCGCCCTTAACCAGGATTTCCCCGTCGTCGGCGATCTTGACCTCGACGCCTTTCATCGGCGGGCCGACGGTGTGCAGTTTCATGTCGCTGGGCCTGTTGACGCTGACCGATGGTGAGGTCTCGGTCTGGCCATAGCCTTGCAGGATGCGCAGCCCGAGGGCGGTGAAAAACATCCCGATGTCCGGGTTCAAGGGCGCGCCGCCGGAGACCAGCGCCTTCAATCGGCCGCCGAACCGTCTGCGCACTTTGCCCCGGACCAGAATCTCCAACACGGCATCGATCAGGCGTTCGAGCAGGCTGAGGCTGGCCGGGTCCAGGTAGCGGCGCGTGCCCAGTTGAACCGCCTTGTTGAACATGGTTTGTTTGACCCCGCCGGCCTTCCGCACAGCCAGCGTGATGCGTTGGTGCAGCATTTCGTACAGCCTCGGCACCGCGGTCATGATCGTCGGCCTGGCTTCGATCATGTTGGCGGCCAGGGTGTCGGCGCCTTCGGCATAATAAATCTCGGCGCCGATGGTCATCGGGAAAAACTGTCCGGCCATGTGTTCATAGGAATGGCTGAGCGGCAGGAACGACAGGAACACCTGGTCTTCCAGGCCCAATTCCTGCAAGCGGTCGCGCGCGCTTTCACAATTAGACAGGATGTTGCGGTGGCTGAGCATGACGCCTTTCGGCAGGCCGCCGGTGCCGGAGGTATAAATGATGCAGGCGGTATCGTCGGCGCCGACCCGCCCGGCCATTTCGATGATGTTCTGATGGCCCTCGCGCCCGCGTTCGATGACATCGTCCAGGTCCAGGACCTGGATGCGTAATTCCTGGGATCGTTCCGGCGGGTCCATGGCGATGACGAATTCCAGGGCCGGCGATTTCAGGGCGGCGGGCAGCAACGTTTCCGCCAGCCGCCGGGTCGACACGATGGCCCCCTTGGCGCCGCTGTCGTGCAGAATATGCAGGTGGTTGTCGCTGGTATTGGTGGTATAGGCGGGGACGGTGATGGCGCCCAACGACATGATCGCCAGGTCCGCGACCAGCCACGCCGGGCGGTTTTCCGATACCAGCATCACCCGGTCGCCGGCGCCGACGCCGAGCGACATCAAGCCGCGCGCCAGCGGCGTGATCCGCGCCGCGGTGTCGCCCCAACTGAGCGATTGATACCTGCCGCCGCTTTTCTTCCACAGGAACGGGCGGTCGCCCAGGCGGTCAACCTGATCGAAGAACATGGCCGCAAGGTTTGGCCATCGCCGGTCAATCATAGTAGTGTTTCCCTCCCGTCGTAGGGGGCTATCATTACCAATGCCGTGGGCAATTTCCACCATTAAAGGACTAACGATGCCGAAAGCCAAAAATCAAAGTGAAAATCAGGATCTGCCCCGCTGGAACCTGGACGATCTTTACAGCGGCCCGAAATCAAAGAAACTAAAGGGCGATCTGGCCTGGGCCGCGACCGAGGCGAAAAAATTCCGCCGCGCTTTTGAAGGCACCCTCAACGGTCTCGATGGCGCCGCTCTGGCCAAGGCGATCGTTCGGTATGAACGACTGGCCGAGCGTATCGGCAAGATCATGAGTTATGGCCACCTGCTGCACGCCACCCATCAAAGCGATCATGCCGTCAGCGCCTTTTTCCAGACTCTGCGGGAGCAGGTGACGGATATATCCACCGATACCCTGTTTTTCACCCTCGAGCTGAACCGGTTGAGTGACGCGGTGCTGACGCGCCAGATGAAACATCCCAAGGCCGCCCGCTACGGCCCCTGGGTCCGTGATTGCCGGGTGTTCCGCCCGCACCAGTTGTCCGACGAGGCCGAAAAGCTGCTTCACGAAAAGTCGCTGACCAGCCACAACGCCTGGATCCGGCTGTTCGGGGAAACCATGGCCGATTTGCGCTTCCCGGTAAAAACCGGAAAACAGGTCAAGGACATGACCCTGGCCGGCACCCTCAACCTGTTGTCGGACAAAAAGGGCGCGGTCCGCAAGCAAGGCGCGATGGCGCTGAGCAGCGGCCTTTACAGTAAAATCCGGACCCTGACCCTGATCACCAACACGCTAGCCAAGGACAAGGAAATCGAAGACCAATGGCGCAGCTATCCAGCGCCGATGTCCTACCGCAATCTCGCCAACCAGGTTGAAGACGAGGTCGTCGACGCCCTGGTCGGCGCGGTGAAGGGCAATTACGCCAACCTGTCGCATCGGTATTACAAGCTGAAGGCGAAGTGGTTCGGGGTGCGGAAGCTCAATACCTGGGACCGCAACGCGCCGCTGCCGGAAGATTCCGACCGCCGCTTTTCCTGGGGCCAAGCCCGCGACACGGTGTTGGGCGCCTATGGCGGCTTCGCGCCGGAAATGGCGACCATCGCCAAACAGTTCTTCGACAAACGCTGGATCGATGCACCGCCCGACGCGGGCAAGGATTCCGGCGCGTTTTCTCATTCCACGGTGCCGTCGGTGCACCCCTACGTGATGATGAATTTCCACGGCAAGGCCCGCGATGTGATGACCCTGGCGCACGAGCTTGGCCACGGCGTGCATCAGGTGCTGTCGGCGGGGCAGGGCGCGCTGATGTCCGACACCCCCCTGACCCTGGCCGAAACGGCCTCGGTGTTCGGCGAAATGCTGACCTTCCAGGCCATGCTCAAGGCCGAGACCAAGCCCAAACGAAAGCGCATCCTGCTGGCCGGCAAGGTCGAGGATATGATGAACACCGTCGTCCGCCAGATCGCCTTTCATCAGTTCGAGGAACGCGTCCATGGTGAGCGTCCCAACGGCGAGCTCAGCGCCCAGCGCCTCGGCGATATCTGGATGCAGGTGCAGCGCGAAAGCCTCGGCCCGGCGTTTAACTACGATGACGAATATCGTCCGTTCTGGGCCTATATCCCGCATTTTCTGCACGCGCCGTTTTATGTCTACGCCTATGCCTTCGGCGATTGTCTGGTCAATTCGCTCTACGATGTATTCCAGAGCGGCCATCCGGGGTTTGAGGCCAAGTATTTCGAGATGTTGAAAGCCGGCGGCACGCTCAGGCATAAGGAGCTGCTGGCGCCGTTCGGCCTGGATGCATCGGACCCGGCATTTTGGAACCGAGGCCTCAAGGTGGTTTCCGGGTTCATCGACGAATTGGAGGCGGCGCTGTAAGCGGTGTAGGATGCTTCCATGTACGTAGACGGCGAAACCCTGAATAAGAAATTTTTTCCGGAAGGCGATTCGGTTTTCCGTGAGGGCGATCCCGGCGAGGCCGCCTATCTGGTCGAATCCGGCGTCATCGGCATCTTCAAGACCGTCGAGGGCGAGGACATTCAGCTGGCGACCATGACCGATGGCGAGCTGTTCGGCGAAATGGCGATTATCGACGGCGCGGCGCGCATGGCCCATGCCATTGCCCTCGAAGACAGCGTCATCGTTGCCATTCCCCGCGCCGGCCTTGAGGCAATGCTGGCCAAGCAGAACCCCCTGGTCAAAACGCTGATCCAGATACTGGTCGAAAATCTCCGCAACGTGCATGAGGCCTATATGAAGCGGCCGCGCAGCGTCCAGGATTTTTTTAACGCCATCGCCTTTCACAGCAATGGCCTGGCCGACAACCTGGTACGCAATAAAGACGCCGACCCTACCGGCGAGTCGTTGAAGCGGCTGAAGCTGATCGAGCAGCAACTGGACGTGCTGCGTGAACAGTTCAAGACCTACACGGACAAGAGGGCCGACGTGCTGGACGCGAACGGCGAAGAAAAGAAGTGAGCGACCCGGTGTTTCATGTTTTGGCGTCGGCGCCCGAACCGGTGGCGCCGTTTTCCCATGCGGTCGAGGCCGATGGCTGGGTGCAGTTGACCGGCCAAATGCCGACCGACCCCGATGACCCGGCGGCGCCGCTTGCGGACGGCATCGAGGCGCAGACACGCCGCGTCATGGATAACCTCGCCCTGGTCCTGGCCGAACTGGGCCTGGGGCTTGAGCGCGTAACCTCGGTCCGGGTCTACCTGACCGAATTCGAGCGCGATTATGAAGCCATGAACGCGGCCTATGCGTCGTATTTTCCGCCTGACCGGCGCCCGGCCCGAACCTGCGTCGGCGTCAGCGCGCTGGCGGTGGGGGCGCTGGTCGAAATCGATATGGTCGCCAAAAGGCCTTAAGCGGTTAGCCCGGCGACCACTCGCCGTGGCCGCGCGGCTTGAGATTGACCTCGGCGAAAAAGAATTCCACCGGGTGGGCCTTGGAAATCAACCCCTGGCCGTGGGAAAAACCGATCAGGGTTTCCAGGTTCTTGCGGTTGGCGGGGGTCAGGTCGTTTTCCCACGGGTCCGGCCCCATCAGTTCGCGCTGCTGGTCCCATGCATCGAGGAACCACGCCAGCGGCACGATGCGCGGGTTGGCCATCCGCCGATACGCCGCCAGCTTGGCGCGTTCACAGGCCTGCGCCACATTGGTCGCCACCCACGGGTGGCGTTCCAGGATTTCATCGCGGACCGCGGTCACATGCATGATCGGGAAATTCCGGGTGCGCTTGAAATAGGCTTCTTCCTCGGCGCGGTAATCGGCAAACAACCGCCCGACGCGCTCGTCGCCGCGCACAACGGGGTCGAGGATTTCCGGATACAGCACCGCATCCAGTTCGCCCTCGGCCAGCATGTCGCCGACATGGCGGCCTTCCGGCGCGCGGCTGATGGAATATCCGGCCGGGGCCTCGAACGGGATATCATCTTCCAGTTCGGTCCGCCATTCGATGGTCGAAAGATCGACGCCGTATTCGCCCGCCAACAGCCCGCGCAGATACAGGACGGCGGTCGCCTGCCAGGTTTTGATGCCGACGCGCTTGCCTTCCAAATCCTTGGGCGCGGTAATGCCGGCCTTGGTGTTGATAAAGATAAAACCGTGGCGAAAGCGCCGGTGCAAAAAAACCGGGATCGCCGTCAATGGCAGGCCGCGATCCTTGGCCATCAAATAGGACGACGCGGAAAGCTCGGCGACATCGAATTCCATGCCGCGCAACATGCGCCAGTGGCGCGACGATGAATCCATATCGGTCAGCATGTTGAGGTCGATGCCATCGGCGGTGACGGTGCCGTCCTTTAACGACTTGATGATTTCATAATCACCGGATGCAAACGTCAGATTGAGTTTCGTGGCCATACGTTTGTCGCCCCCTGTTTCGCCTTGTCCTGGATGTAGGCCTCGATACCGAAGATGCTTGAACCGGCTTGGATATGCAAGAAAGGCCGACACCTGGCCGGGGTTTAACTTGCGTCGGAAACGGGTAATAATCGAGGCCGAAAAAGGAGAACATCCATGTGGCAAGGCACTGTCGAATCTCTGCATATTGTCGCCGAGACGTCCCAGCCGATGGCAACGGTGGAGATGATCCGCGCCGTTTCCGGCGAGGGCCTCGAAGGCGACCGTTACGCCACCGGCAAGGGCTTCTATTCCAACAAGCCGGAGGAGGGCCGACAGGTGACCCTGTTCGAGCAGGAGACCTTGGAAGCGCTGCGCCGAGACTACGACATCGTGCTCGAGCCGCACCAGACGCGGCGCAATGTGATCACCCGGGCGGTGGCGCTCAATCATCTGGTCGGCCGACGGTTCGTGGTCGGCGGCGTGCTGCTTGAGGGCATGCGGCTGAGCACCCCTTGTCAGTATCTGGAAGATCTTCTTGGCATCAAGAGCTTGTTCAAGGCCCTCATGCACCGGAGCGGCCTCAACTGCCGAATCCTGACCGGGGGCGAGATCCACCTCGGTGATCGCATCCGGCCGGTCGAGGATTAGCAGGCTGCTGAAAAAAACGGCGGCGTATTTCCGATTTGTTAAAAGTTTTCGGTTAGACCTCAGGGAAATTAGAAACCGAGCGTCGCCACGGCGCCACCTGACCTGGGGGATTATCCGATCAAACGCTTTCATGCAAATCTGCTTGCCGTGACGCTGGCGCCGCTGGTGCTCGGTGGGTGTTTTCTGCCGCTCGGCGTCCAGGTCGCCTCGATGATCGCCGACGGCGTCTCCCTGGCGACCACGGACAAGACCATCGCCGACCACGGCTTGTCGGCGATCACCAACCAGGACTGTGCCCTGTGGCGTATCGTCAACGGTGAACAGGTCTGCAGTGAGGTTGCCCCCGATGAAGGCTTCGTCATGGTTGCCGATGCGGATACCGATGGGACGATTGAGTCCGAGAACCTTGCCCCCGTCATTGCCCCCGTCATTGCCCCCGCTATTGCCCCCGTTATTGCAACGGCAAACGGCCTGGTAGACGCTGGCGATAACAATCCGACCGGGTCGCCGGAGATCGCGACCGAGACCGCCGGCCTGGCGCCGATGGAGGCCCCGGCGAAACCGCCTCTGACACCGGCCGCACCAGCCGCACCGGCGTCGGTCATCACCAGCGGCGGAACATTCTTCGTCGTCGCCAGTTTCAGCCGCCTCGACGGCGCCAAGCGCTTCGCCCGCCGTCATGCGGCGCTGGCGATGCAGGTCCTCGCCGGCGCCGCCAACGGCAAAACCGTGTACCGGGTCGCCGCCGGGCCGGTCGACAGGGCAGGGCGCCTGGCCCTGCGCGCCAAACTGGCCGATGGCGGCCTCCATGACGCCTGGCCCTTGACGGTGAAAGCAGCGACAATCGTCGAACTGGCGGCCTTGAACTGATCCGCCGGTCATGCCGAAGCAGGAAGCCTGGTTTTTCCCCGAAAGCGGACCTTTTTGAGGTCGCCGTTAAACGTCTGCTTCTGACCGAGGCTGTTGAAAAACGCTGAAATATTATTACGCCGCGCAAGCAAGGAATCGGGGCTTTGTTATTGTTGAATCATTTTTTCAGATGGGCGAGTGTTTTTGAATCAATCTTGCGCCGTAAAGAGGCTAAAATAGTTTTTCAACAGCCTCGACCCAGAGCGGACTTTCAGAGGATTTTGTGAATGAGCCGATGGGTGTTTGTGAATAAGCCGATGGGTGCCGAAAATCGGGGTTTACCGTACTCCTGGTATGGAGTGTTTTTGGAGACGGTTAGGCGGCTTCGCTTTCTTCCTTGGGTTTCTGCTCGTTGGTTTTCTCGTCTGACGTCTGTGCCTCTTTACCCCCTTCTTCCCCGTCGTTGTTCACGCTGCCGGACTCCAAACTGGACCGGTCAACACTTTTATGGCTCTTCGACGTTTCATGTGGAATTGCCGCCCCTAAAAAGCGGACATTCGACTTCCGCTTTGCGTAGAAAAGCTGCCATAATCAGATGTTGGCTGAAACTTCGCTTATTAGCCGAGGCTGTTGAAAAACTCGCCAATCGGGGAGCGCTGATTATAGGCGGATTGGATTTTGCAAGAGACAGGTCGCCTAAAAAGATATCTGTACTGGCCTAAGCGGCTCCAGGGCGATGTTTCGCCTTCTGCACCCGGTCCCTTCGTGTCTAGGATGCACGACACAGTTCAGCGGGCAAGAAATTTCGGACCGACTGCCGAAACCAGAGTTTTTCAACAGTCTCAGCCATTAGCGGACATTGATCGCGGATTAAAATTAATGTCCGACTCCGTTAAATTTGCCGGTCGCCCCACTTAGTTTCCGAATAATTTTTTCAGCGACTTACCGGCCTCGCCAACACCTTCCTTGACCGACCCGCCGACGCTTCCCGCGCCTTCCGTTACTGACTTTGCCGCACCGGATACACCTTCGGTGACGCCTTTTGCCAAGTCTTCGAGGCCTAAGGAGCTAACAGCCGAACCGGCACCCTTGGTCATAGAGCCAATGATCTCCTTGATGACCTGGGACGGATTGGCCCCTTTTTCCTTTTTACCGATATCCTTTAAATGGATGTCAGGCAGTGAGGCGTTCATCGTCTTGCCTTTGAGGAATCCTGCGCTGACACCGATTTTTCCACCACGAATATAGATGTTCTCGATAATTAGTTTCGGCCCTTCGCCCTCACTTTTCTTGGCACCACCACCTGTCTGGAACTGTTTGGAATAGGCGTCCACATTTTTCTGAATGGCATCAATGTTGGAATTGGTGCCGGCGAGTTCATAGGTGACCTGGGGGCCGGTGATAACAATTTCCTTTATGACAATCGGATCCTGAGTGACCGTACCGACATCCAGTTTGATGCTGATGCTACGCATTTCAAACGCGTTGGGAGTCTTGAAACCTTTCGGGTTGCCGACCTTAAGCCCGTTGAGTGAGCCTGCTCCCGACGTCAGGGATATTTCCACTTTGTTTAGCTTGACCTCGGCCAGGGTCGCTTCTGTTCCGAATTTTTCGACGGCCTCTTTAACAAGACTGTCCAGGTTTGAAGCCAGAAAAACCACCGCGCCAACGATGACAATGACCAACGCACCGACAACACCGCCACCAATTACAAGTCCACGTTTCATCTCAGAAATTCCTTTATTCAGGCAACCGCAAAATACGTCGAATGACGGGCGCAACTAACAGTTCACTCACGCCATTCTCGACGGCCCAGGGTGCTTCCCCTGGGCCGAAAAGCCAATTCTACCGGCTGAACTTTATATCAACCCGGCGGTTTTTCGGCTCGCGCTTGCCGTCTGCCGTGGGAACAACGGAAAAGTCCTCGCCAAGGGAACTACGAAGAACCATTTGGCGGGACAGCCCGGCATTAACCAGCGCATTGCCGACGGCGTCAACACGAGCTTGGGACAAACGCTTATTATAAGCATTGGCACCGGCCCGGTCAGCATGACCATTGAGCACCATCCGAGCGATGTTGACTGCCTTTCCCTCGGCCGCGGCTTCCTTGATCACGGCCATCGCTTTTGCGTCCAATTTAGAGCTATCGAAGGCGAAAAAGACGACGTAGGGGCCGGGCAACGGGCCAGGCGCGGCGCTGGCCATCGGAGCTTGTCTGATCTCCTTCATGGCCTGGTCAAAGGCACTGCGGCAACGGGCGATGTCCTTCGGTTGATCGTTTTCTTCCTTTTCTTGAATCCAACAATCGAACATGGCCTGCGCACGAGCGGCTTTTTCCGGCATCCTGTCTCTAGCGCCAGAGCCCAATTCGGCAACCAAGGCGCCACGCGCAGCCTCCAGCTCCCATTTGCCGTCACCGGAAAGGTTTCGCTCCTTAGTTTTTTGAGGATCGACCTTGTTACCGGCCGCCGCCATCATCGATTTGTTGTTGAAATAGATGGCGTCCTCGGAATCGCCCTCATCATCTTCAAGGAACGCAAGTTCGGCATATTCCTTGTGCAGGGCTTGCTGGAAGGCCGTGCCCTTGGACGGCATCTGCCGTGTTTTGTCGATGTCGATAGCAGAACAGGCGGCAAGAACCGCCATGCCGATAGAGATAACGAAAATATTTTTGAAATTACGCATCATGATTTTCCAGTACATTTGCTGTTTACACTACTCATTTACGATGACGCCTTCGCGTCTTTATGAATTCTTTGTGTCCACTTAGCTCCTGTCTTTCTTGCCCTTCTTGTCTTTCTTGTCCTTTTTCTTTTTATCCTTGTCGTCGTCCTTATCGTCGTCCTTGTCGTGATCTTTTTTCCCTGCCTTTAGCTCTTCCAGGGCCTTCTCGTGGCACTCCATCTTTTCATCGATATTTCTGATTTTGGCGCAGTCCGAC
>JAQBYB010000151.1 GCA_027624235.1 Pseudomonadota bacterium
TGAAGACATGTTTCGCCTGCGCGAGCACATGGCGGTGGTTGAAATGCCGCTTGCGGACTTGGATGGCAAGCGGGTGCTTGAGATCGGACCCGGCGCCGGTGGCCACTCTGCCCTGTTCGCGCATCATGGGGTTTGCCTGGTTCATCTCCGCCGAAAAGCCCCCGTCACCGGGGCCCTGAAATTTTTACAAGCGCTGCGCCCAGATCGTCGAAATGATCGATCAGGGCGTCGGCGCCCAATTCCTCAACGGGAACATGAGCGTAGCCGAAGGTGACGGCGACGGATTTGATCCCGGCATTGACGGCGGCGGAAATATCGTTTTCCGAATCGCCGATCATAGCCGCAGTCTCGATGGTCGCGCCCAGTTGTTCGACGACCAACTCTACATGGCGACCGTCGGGTTTCTTATGGGGCACCGCATCGCCGCAGGAAATAACATCGAAAAATCCATCAAGTCCCATGGCTTCCAACACCGGCGGTGTCGTCGCCGTCGGCTTGTTGGTGCAGATACCTAAGCGGACACCGGCGGCCTTGAAACCTTCCAGCACGGAAAGAACGCCGGGATAAACCGTGGAATGGTCGGCGGGGTTCTTGGCATAGGTGTCGAGAAAACGTTCTAGGGCGCGGTCCACGTCGCCTTCGGTCCCTGCATCGCCGGTCCTCGCTAGTGCTTTTCCGCCAGAACTCGACCGCCCCAACCGACCATGTCCTTGGTTTCTTCCAGCGTCAGTTCCCGGCGCCCCATGCCGGCCAGCACCCGGTTCATGGAGGCACGGACATCGGGCGCGGAATCGATCAGGGTTCCGTCCAAGTCGAAGATGAGGACCTCGAAGGGGTGGTTAGCGGGCTTTGTCATTTAGTATTTTCTCCAAAGGGAATCGTCCCGGATCACCGCCTCGACGCGGGCGATGTCTTCCGGGCTGTCGACGGACAAATAGGGACGCGCCGGCGCCGGGGCGACCCGTTGGCGGCGGTCGTTGTCGTAAATTCGGTTGCAATCGCAGGCCTCGGCGATTTCAAGCGGGCTTTCCGGCAGGTCGGTGAACCATTTCAGGAAATGCCAGCGGAATCCGAAAATGCCGCCGACGCGCTTGGCGCCGATGTCGAAGGAAAATTTCCTGGCGTACGGGATCGGCGCGCGCGAGGTGAACAAAACGTCACCCTTGAGGTCGTGCACCAGTTTGACCATGTCGGGGTTGTGGAAGGTTTCTTCGTCCGGGATCGGCACGGACAACAGCGTGCCTTCCACTTCCGGGTCGTCGAAGAACGGCTGGATCACGGCCTCGATCATGTCGGGCCCGAGCAGCGGCTCATCGCCCTGGACGCAGACGACGATATCATCGTCGGACACATCGCCGCATTTTTCCGCCGCCTCGGCGACCCGGTCCAGGGCCCGGGTGTGGGTATCGACGGTCATGATCACGGGGTAGTCCTTGTCCTCGGCGAAGGCGCGAACGTCGTCATCGCAGGTGGCAATGAACAACCCGTCCCAGCGCTCAAACAAGCGGGCGCGCAGATAACAGTGTTCCAGCAGGGGGCGTCCGGCGATGTCGGCCAAGGGCTTGCCGGGAAAACGGCTGGCCGCCATGCGGGCGGGAACGAAGCCGAGAATTTTGGACGTCGAAGTCATATTCGGGCGTTCAGTTGCCGATGTTCTGTCGGCGCAGCCAGCCGGCGGCGGCCTGGGCCGCGATTTTGTGGCCGAGCGCCGACCAATGGCCGTCATGGGCGAAATGGGTCGGCTCGAACCCGGCGTCGAGGAATTCTGTGATCGGGTCAATGACGGCAATGCCGCGCGCCGCCAGCTCGCGCACTATTTCCTGGCGGAGTTTTTGAAAGGCTGGGTCGCGGTCGCGGATCTCGAAGCGCGCCGGCGCGATGAGGACCGCGAACGGGATATCGGCCGCAAGTTGGGCCCTCACATTGGCCAGTTCGACGGCGGTTCGGCGAATGACTGTGTCGAGCCCGGCCTTAGGCTTAGCCGTTATATTGACGTGGCCTCTGGCGACCAGACCGACGCTGATAAGCGCCTCGTTTATGAAGGCGACGCGTTTCAGGCTGACGGCGAAGAAATTATACAAGGCTGATTTTTGCATCAGAACAACCTTCAGCCCCTGGATGCTGGTAACGCGGATATCGGACCCGGGCTGGACCATATCGGCGGGGCTTTGCTCGGCCCCGGCCCGGCAGTCGTAATCTTCGACATCGTTTTCCAGAATCAGCCCGACAATAACGGCGCGCGGGCTGGCGCGCTTGAGGGTTTTGGCAAGCAGGGCCTGATATCCGCAAACATTGGTTCCGGGGCTGGCCACGTTATAGGTCGGAACCTTGAGCAGGGCCCCGGCGACGGACGAATACATTTCGTTTTGTTCAACGCCCCATCCGAAAGCCATGGAGTCGCCGACAAACCAGATCCGGCCTTCGGCCTTGTCGACGGCGTCCGGGTTGCGAAGGCCGAAATCGTTGATTTGCAGGCGGACACGGAAATCCCCGTTGTTCTGCGAAAAAAAGCCGTCAAATCCGGGGCGGCCGGTGGTCACCAGACCGTGGCCTGGGACAAGGATGACGCGCATGAATCGACCGCTGTAAAATTCCTGCCAATGGGGCATGGCGATGCGGAGAATACCCTCGGCGGCGAATACCAATAGCACGCACCCGATGGCGATGGCGGCCACCATCCCCAACAGTGTCGGGCGGCCATTGATTGGGTCGCTCACGAGATCAGCCCTTTTTCCGCCCGATGACATCGAACAACGCGCCCTCCCGCGCGATGGTGCCGAGCCAGGACAGTTGCGTCACCACGCGCTGATAGGCAGTGCCGGGCGCGGTCGCCCGAAACAGCTCCCCGGTGTCTTCGGCGGTCTCGCCGTCGGTGCCGAGAATGGCCGGCGAACAGTTGAGATATTCGATATCGTTTTCATCGAACCAGGTCTGCACATCGCCGATGGAATGCCAGGTTTCATGCGGATTGTAATACTGATCCTTGATCCAGGTTTCCGCCTTGCGCGCGTCCTTGATCCGGTTGCGCACCACGTAATCGATCTTACCGCCGGTCAGTCCGATGATTTTGGACCGCGCCCATGTCGGTATGCGGGCATAGCTGTTGTACAGCCCGACCATGATGATGCCGCCCGGCTTGGCCTTGCGCGCAATGGCGGCGAAGGCGCGC
>JAQBYB010000046.1 GCA_027624235.1 Pseudomonadota bacterium
TAGCGAAAGGGATTGTGATTTTTCATCCCAGAACATTAGGAAAATCTCCGGATCAGGTCAAAGCTGAGTTTCCTCTGACAGAACCGGCGGGGGAGCTTCATGCGCATCTGGCCCGGCTGCTCTCCCGCGGCCTCGATGAAGGCCAGAACGTTGCGCGACGTCTCACAATCGGGATTGCGATGGATAACGATGGTCATGGGTTCACCTGATCGCCTGCTCCTGGGCGTCGGGCCCGGAGCCCGGCGGCGGGGATACGGGTTTTTCGCGCGCCATTCGCCCTTGCACGGACCTGCCCGCCTCGTACCAGCCCTTCGTGCCGTTGACTATTTTGACGACCGACAACATCACCGGCACCTCGATAAGCACACCGACAACCGTGGCCAGCGCCGCGCCCGAGTCGAACCCGAACAGGCTGATGGCGGCGGCGACGGCGAGCTCGAAGAAATTACTGGCGCCGATCAGCGCCGAGGGCCCGGCGACGCAATGGGCCTCGCCGGCGGCCCGGTTGAGAAGATAGGCGAAGCCGGAGTTGAAATAAACCTGGATCACGATCGGCACTGCCAGCATCCCGATAATCATCGGTTGGGCTAGAATTTGCTCGCCCTGGAATCCGAACAGGAGAATCAGGGTTGCCAACAGCGCGGCAAGCGACAGCGGCTGCAACCGTTTGAGAAGGTTGGCAAGCGCGGTTTTGCCGCCAACGCCGAGCATCCGCTTGCGCACGGCCTGGGCGAGAATGACCGGAACGAGGATATAAAGAACGACCGACAGAAGCAGCGTGTCCCACGGCACCGTGATCGCCGACAGGCCGAGCAGCAAGGCGACGATCGGCGCGAAAGCGAAGACCATGATGACGTCGTTGAGGGCGACCTGACTGAGGGTGAAATGCGGATCGCCCTTCAACAGGTTGCTCCAGACGAACACCATCGCCGTGCAGGGCGCGGCGGCGAGAAGGATCAAGCCGGCGATATAGCTGTTGATCTGAACGACCGGCAGATACGGACTGAACAATCCGGCAATAAAAAGCCAGGCGAGCAGCGCCATCGAAAAAGGCTTTACGGCCCAGTTGATAAACAGCGTGACGCCGATTCCCCGCCAGTGTTCCCTGACTTGGGATAGCGCCGCGAAATCGATCTTCACCAGCATGGGAATGATCATCAGCCAGATCAGGGCCGCGACCGGCAGATTGACCTTGGCGATTTCCGCCGTTCCGATGGCCTGGAAAAAGGCGGGGAAGAAGTGTCCGAGCGCGATGCCGGCAACGATGCACAGCGCCACCCAGACGGTCAGATAGCGTTCGAAAGTCGACATTTGATTACTCCGGAAGCACCGGACTCTGTCCGGCCTTGATGGTGCGCAGAAAGTCGCGAAGCGGCTGGATGGCCGAAAGGTCGAGCGAATAGCACATGCGCGGCCTTTCGAGCCTGCCGACGATGATGCCCGCGTCCTTGAGGATTCGAAGGTGCTCCGAGGTCGTCGAGGCGGCGAGGCCGATCTCGTCGGCGAAGTCGCAGCCGATACAGGTCCTCCGCCTGGCCAACGTCTCGACGATCCGGACCCGGGCCGGGTGCGCCAGCGCTTTGGCAAGCCTGGCGATTTTCTCATGGGGGGACAAGGGGGCCGGAAAGAATGCTTCGGCGGGCTTTGCAACCGCGGTTTTGACGGACATGGCGAACCTTGTTATTCGTTATTCGACGAATTACGAATAACATTGCCTTGGCTGAGAATGCAAGGTAAATCCGCGCGACCGTATCTTAAAGGGGCATTGCCAGAAGAAAGTGCATGGGCGCCAGAAAATGACGCCGATAACTTGAATATCGTAGGCGTTCGGAAAAGATGACATTGAAGCCCCGATTCGAACCTACTTTAATCCCTGTTCTTGAAAATTCCTTCCCTGTTATCTCGATTTATTTCCCCGTCAATCTGCTTAGGGAATTTGACCAAATGCGCTAATATAATAAAGCCGTTACAGGCTGTATATGGAGTAAATTGGCGGCAATTCTCGAAATTTCCTTGTATTTTCCCTGTTTAACAGGGAAACCCACCAGAGACGAGGTCGCCCGAGACTGCGCCCACCACCACTACTTTTCCCAATGCCTTTTTATTGCATTGGTGTTGCTCCGCCAAAACCACGCCCCCCACTTTGGGGGTTTTGTTTTGGCGGACGGAATGCCGGTGAACGGACCCATATTGATGTCCCGGCCATATTGATGTCCCGGTCCGGCCTTCGGCCTTCCTCGCCTCTTGGTTCGGCGACAAGCCGAAGGCAAAGGAGTGCTTGATATTCCGAAAAGTGGCTATACCCACCTTCCTTATCTGACTGTTGGGGAGATCATGGAAAAGCCTATGATCGGCTTAGGGCGCCGGCCTTCGTTGGTTGGCGTTATGTTCATTTTTTGTATGACGATCATCGTCACGGTTCCGGCGCCGGTCGGGGCCGATGCCATGAGCGACAGCAAGGCCGGAATTGCGGCCCAGAAAAAGGGCGACGCCAAGGAAACCCTCCGCCTTTTTAGCAACGCCATCGCCGCCAACGGGTTGGCGCCGCGAGATTGGTCCCAGGTGTTTTTCAACCGAGGGAGCCTTCTGACCGATATGGACAATACCAAGGAGGAAATCCTCGACCTGGATCGGGCCATAATAATCGATCCCTCCAATGAACAGGCTCATTACAATCTGGCTAACGCCCACATTTACAATGGCGAGGCGGACAAGGCCATCGCCGACAAAAGCCGGGCCATCAACATCAATCCGAAGATCGCTATCGCCTTTGCCAACCGGGGATTGGCCTATTTTCAAAAAGGTAAAATCCGCCGGGCCATCGAAGATTACAACGAGGCGCTGCGTCTAGAGCCCAAAACCTCAAATTTCTACATCTATCGCGGCGAGGCAAAAGAAAGACTGGGCGACGACGACCGCGCCCTTGCCGATTTCAACACGGCGATCCACCTAAAACCTGACTCCTCGTTATTTCACAATGTACGGGGCACGCTGTACCACAAGACCGGCAAGTTGGAGCTGGCGATCAAGGATTTTGATGCCGCCATCCGCATCTTTCCCAATCACCAATGGGCGATGCGGAACCGAGCCAAGGTCTTTGACGCCCAGGGCCGTCATGAATTGGCGATCAAGGAATACGATGCTCTCCTCAAAATGTTTCCAAATGATGGCCCGCTCCTTTTAAAACGCCGCGAGACCTAAGCCAAACTAAGCCAATCTGGCCGCGCCAAGACCAAGTGAGTGACAAAGAAACGTTGAGGCCGACAAACCCCCTATCCTCTCCGTCCGTTTTTCCTTATAATTTGAAGGACATACCATAGCCATCTCATCGGCGCCCTTTGCTGGGCGTCGTTTAAAAACAGATCATGGCGATTGGGGAGGGGAATTAAATTGTTGGACGGAACCATGTTGATCGTGGCGGCCACGGATGCGGCGCCGCCCGGAAAGACTGATCCTCATCGGCTTGACCCGAAGATTTTCGCCTGAGGATATGGAATGGAATTCTGGATCATTCAGTCACTGAACGGGTTGTCTTTCGGGGCGTTGCTTTTCCTGCTGGCCAGCGGCCTGTCGCTGATCTTCGGGGTCATGAATATCGTCAACGTAGCGCATGGATCGTATTTCATGATCGGCGGCTATCTCGGCTATTCGGTGTTCCTGAGAACCGGAAGCTTTGTTATTGCCTGCCTTGCCGCCGCCGTCGCCGTTGCCATGATCGGCATCGCCATGCACTTTTTCTTGCTGCGCCGATACTCCACCCATTTCCCGCAAGTCTTGATGACCATGGGCTTCGCCTTGATTTTCAGGGACCTTACCTTGGTGATCTGGGGCGGTGATCCGTTGTCCCTGGCGACGCCCGCCGTGTTGCAGGGCTCCTTCCACATAGGCCCTATTACCTATCCGATTTATCGCAGTTTTGTGATTCTGATCGCCATCGCCGTCGCCATCGGCTTGTGGGCATTCAATGAAAAAACATCGCTCGGCGCAAAGCTTCGCGCCACCGTGGACGACAACCAGATGGCCACCGGCATCGGCATTAACGTGCCAATGGTGTCTTCGTTGATGTTCGGATTGGGCGCCTTCCTGGCCGGCTTCGGCGGCGTTGTCGGGGCGCCGATTTTGGGCATTTTCGCCGGTATTGATTTCGATATCCTGCCGTTGGCCTTCGTCGTCGTCATCGTCGGCGGCATGGGCAGTCTGAAGGGCGCGGCGGTCGGCAGCATTTTGGTCGGCGTCGTCGATACACTGGGCAAGGCCCTGGTTCCGGACCTTTCCTACTTCACCCTGTTTTTACCGATGGCGATCGTACTGGCGATCAAGCCGACGGGTCTGTTCGGCAGGGCATAGAAAATGGCGCGCGCGGCCAATTTCAAGAATAAGGCGCTCTTGTTTATCGGGGTCTCGGTCCTATTGGTGCTCGCCGCCCAGGTGCTATCGACCTATTGGCTGAGCATTCTGACCCTGGTCCTGATCTTCGGCATCCTGGCCATGAGCCTGGATATCCTGATGGGCTATACCGGCCTGCCGTCGTTCGGCCACTCGGCGTTCTTCGGGGTTGCCGCCTATACGGTCGCGATTTTAAGCACCCGGTACGGAGTCGGGTTTTGGGGCTGTGTCGGCGGCGCCTTTCTGTTGTCCACGGCCGTTGCCGCGATTTTCGGATTGTTGGTGGCGCATACCAAGGGCGTCTATTTCTTGATGATCACCTTGGCGCTGAGCATGGTGGTGTGGGGGCTTGCCTTCCGCTGGGTCGGCATGACGTCCGGCGACAACGGCATATCCGGGATTCCGCGCCCGGACCTTGGCGAAGCGGTCTCCATGGGGGACGATGTTAATTTTTATTACTTCGTGCTCGCCGTTTATATTGCCGTATTCCTGCTGATTTACCTGTTCCTGCGCTCGCCCTTCGGCCAAAGCCTCAAGGGTATTCGCGAAAGCGAGTCGCGAATGAAGAATCTGGGCTATAATACTTGGCTGCACAAATACCTCAGCTATGTGGTGGCCGGCATGTTCAGTGGGATCTCTGGAATTCTATGGGCTTATTACAACGGCTTCGTCAGCCCGTCCGACGTTGAAATCACGGCGTCCTTCGAGGCGTTCCTGATGGTTATCCTGGGCGGCCCCGGCACCCTGGTCGGCCCGGCGCTGGGCGCGGGGATCATCATTTTCCTGCAAAACTTTCTCAGCGCCTTTACCGAACGGTGGCTGATCGTCATCGGCACAATTTATATTCTGACCATCCTGTACCTCCCGCATGGGATTATGGCGCTGAACATTCGCGGGCTTAAATTTAACAAGACTAAGACGCTTTCTAACGATCAAACCAGTGGAGGAACATCATGAAGAAACGACTCTCGTATCTCTTCGCCGCTTTGTTGGTGGCGATGGGCTTTACCGTGGCGAGCGGGGCAACGTCCGCGCAAGCCGCCGAACCAATTAAAATTGGGTTTTTCGCACCGCTGACCGGGTTTGCCGCGCAAACCGGCAAGGACATGTTGGCCGGCCTGGAATTCTATCTAAAACAACAAGGCGGCAAAGTCGCCGGACGCGACATCGTGTTGATTTCCGAAGACACCGAAGCGAAGCCGGCGGTCGCCTTGACCAAGGTCAGAAAATTGGTCGAGAAAGACGGCGTCCACATCCTGATAGGCGGCCTGATGGCGTCCACCGGGTATGCCTTGCAGCCCTACGTGGACGGCAAGAAAATCCCGACGCTGTATCCGGTGATGGCGCCCGACGACATCACGCAGCGCAAACGCGCCAAATGGATCGTCCGCACCGGTTGGTCTTCCAGCCAGCCGTCGCATCCGTTCGGTGAATATGCGTACAAGACCCTGGGGCTTCGCAAGATCGTGACGCTGGGCTTCGATTACGCCTTCGGGTGGGAAGTCGTCGGCGGGTTCCAGAAAACCTTCGAAGAAGCCGGCGGTAAAATCGTCCAAAAGATTTGGGTGCCGGTCGGCAATCGCGACTACGCGCCGTTCCTGCCGCAAATCAGTAAGGACGCCGATGGTGTCTTTGCCCTGTTGTTCGGGGCCGGTGCGTTGCAGTTCGTGAAACAGTTCAAGGAGTTCGGCCTCAAAGACCGCTACACCCTGCTTGGCGGCGGCACCACCACCGACGAACACGTCCTGCCGTCCATGGGCGATGAGGCGCTCGGCATTTATACGTCGCTGCATTACAGCGCCGCCATCGACACGGCGGTGAATAAAAAGTTCACCGTGCCGTACCGGGAATTCGCCGGCAAAAGCGCGTCTTACTACAGCGAGGCGCTCTACACCGGCGGCCGCTGGGCGATCGAGGCGATGACGGCGATTGGCGGCAAGGTCGAAGACCGCGACGGGTTCCTGAAGGCGTTGCAACAGCAAACGCTGACCGACGTTCCCCGTGGACCGTTGAAGATCAGCAGCTATGGCAACCCGATCCAGAATGTTTACATTCGCAAAGTGGAACGGGTGAATGGCGAACTTCAGAACACCGTCGTCAAGACCTACCCGAACGTGAGCCAGTTCTGGAAGTACGATCCCAAGGAGTTCCTGAAACAACCTGTTTACGCCAGGGACTACCCACCGATGATGAAATAGGCGTCGTTTTAGCCTAAGGCACACTTAACGAATGGTGGGGGAGGAGCGGGAATAGATCGCTCCTCCCCTGTCATGCTTCGGATCATCCCTCTTAAAAGTCAGGGGAGAAGACGGTTGGAAAATACGGCTTGCCTCGACCTCCAGGGGGTGACGAAAACCTTTGGCGGCCTGCACGCGATCAGCGGCGTCGATCTGAACCTCGCGGTCGGTGAACGGCGCGCCATCATCGGCCCCAACGGCGCCGGCAAGACCACGCTTTTTAATCTTATTTGCGGTGAACTGTTCCCGTCCGAGGGTGCAATTTTGCTGTTTGGGCAGGACGTCACCAAACTGCCCGTCCACAAACGGATTTCGCTGGGCATCTCACGAACCTACCAAGTCACCAATCTGTTTCCGGAATTGACGGTGCTTGAGAACCTGTTGCTGGCGGCGCAGGGAACGAACCGCGCTAAATTCGTGATGTTCCGCCCGATGTCGTTTTACCGGGAATTCTATGAACGCGCGGAGACGATTCTGGATGAATTCAATCTGCAGGTCCAGCGCGATACCCAGGTCAAAAACCTTTCCCATGGCGAGCAACGCCAGGTCGAGGTTTGCCTGGCCCTGATCGGCCAGCCGCGATTGTTGTTGTTGGACGAGCCGACGGCGGGATTGTCCAATGCCGAAACGCAATCGTTTACCGCCACGTTAAAGAAAATCGACCCGCAGATTACGGTGCTGCTGATTGAACACGACATGGACGTCGCCTTTGAGCTGGCCGACAGCATCACGGTGCTGCACTTGGGTGAACTGGTGATCTCGGGCAAGGCGGAAGACATCAAAAACAATAAAACCGTACAGGAAATCTATTTCGGGACCGAGGTCTGATGCTGAAAGTCATTGATATTCACACCTATTACGGTGACAGCCATGTCCTGCAAGGGGTGTCGCTGGAGCTGGATAAAGGCAGCGTCATCGGCATTCTCGGCCGTAACGGCATGGGCAAGACGACCCTGATCAGTTCCATCATCGGGTTCACGCCGCCGAAGCAAGGTAAGATTCTGCTGGGTGGCGTCGATATTACGCACGTCGCCCCGCATCTCAGGGCGCGTATGAATCTGGGGCTGGTGCCGCAGGGAAGGCGGATATTCCCCTCGTTAAGCGTCATGGAAAACCTGCGGGTTGGAATCAGAAAGCAATCGTCCGGCAAATGGACCGAAGACCGAATTCTGTCCCTGTTGCCCAGGCTAAAAGAACGCGGCGATCACAAAGGCAATGAGCTCAGCGGCGGCGAGCAGCAAATGCTGGCCATCGCCCGGGCGCTGATGACCAACCCCAGCGTGCTGCTGATGGACGAGCCGACGGAAGGGTTGGCGCCGCTGTTGGTGGCCGACATCGGCAAGATCATCGGCCAGCTCAAGGACGAAGGGTTGTCGATCCTGCTGGTCGAACAGAACGTCCCCTTCGCCTTGAAAATGACCGACTATGTCCATGTCCTCAGCAAGGGGACGATCGTCCATTCATCGCTTCCCGATGAATTATGGGACAGAGAAGATATAAAAACTCAGTATCTCGGCCTGTAAAAATAATAAAATAACGGAGATTGGAGATGAACGGTATTTTTGTCGAAACCGAAGACCAGCGCGCCATCCTGGACACCGTGCGCCGGTTTAACCAAGCCGTGGTGGCACCGGTGGCGGCCGATCTGGACCGCCGCGATAACCCGGAGGACTGCTTTTCCTGGGACATCGTCGAAAAGGCCGATGACGCCGGCATCCGCACCATGACGTTGACCGAAGAATGGGGCGGCATCGGCGCCGACAGCCTGACCACCGCCATGGTCATCGAAGAACTGGCGAAGGCCGACATGGGCGTTTCCGTGGTCATGGCGCAAACCCTGAAGCTGGCGCAGGTGCTGCAAAAAGCGACAACGCCGGAACAGCGTGATCGCTACATCCCCAAGTTCCGTGACGACCCCCGGTGTTTGCTGGCCATCGGCATTACCGAGCCGGAAACCGCCTCCAACTATTTTCTGCCCCATCCCAGCCCGTTTCGCACCGCCGCCGAAAAAACCGACGGCGGCTGGATTGTCAACGGCATGAAACACTTCATTTCCAACGGCAACCGCGCCGGGCTGTATTTTCTTTTCGTGCAGACGGAAAAAGGCAAAGGCCTGGCCGAGGGCAGCACGTGCTTCCTGGTTGAGCGGGACACGCCGGGTTTTACCATCGGCCATGTCCACGACAAGATGGGCGAACGGTTGGCCAACAATGCCGAGCTGATCTTCACCGATTGTTTCATTGCCGATGAAAATGTCGTCGGCACCGTCGGCAAGGGCTTTCAGGTGCTGGCGCAGTTTTTCCCGCAGAGCAACACCTACGCCGCCGCCACCGTTTTGGGCGTCGCCGTCACCGCCTATGAGCGCGCGCTGGAATGGGCCAAGATCCGCAACCAGGGCGGCAAGCCGATTATTGAGCACGACGGCATCCGCGCCCAATTGGCCGAAATGCGCATGCTCAACGATGTGTCGCGCACCTATATCCACCGCGCCGCCTGGTCCGCCGACCATCAAGACCTGGGTTGGGACAAGTCCCTGGGCACCTTGCCTAAGGTGTTCGCCTCGCAAGCCGCCTGGAAGGTGGTGACATGGGCGTCGGAAATCCACGGCGGTTATGGCTACATGCGCGATGTCGGATTTGAAAAATTGCTGCGCGACGCCGCCGCCTTCCTGCATTCCGACGGCATCAACCGGACGTTGCTGCTGAAGACTGCCAACTTTTTGTATTGAGCGGGAGACTGCTGATGAAAGCCATGGTGTTGAAGGCGGCGAACACGCCGTTCGTTTTGGAGACCCTGCCCGACCCCACCCCCGGCCCCGGCGAAGCGGTCGCCCGCGTGCTGGCGTGCGGGTCGGGGCTGACCATTCAACACATCAAGGCCGGACGCTTACCGGCGGAATTTCCGCGCATCATCGGCCATGAGATCACCGCCGAAATCGTCGCCGTCGGCGGCGAGGGTAGCGGCCTCAAGGTCGGCGACCCGGTGACCGCGTATTACTACCTCAACTGCGGCCATTGCCGCTGGTGCCAGGCCGACCTGGAACCGTTGTGCGACAACACCGGCGGCAATGTCGGCAGAAATTGCGACGGCGGCTATGCCGAGTTCATCAAACTGCCGGCGCATCTGTTCATCAAGCTGCCCGAGGGATTGGATTATAAGGCGCATCCGGCAGAGGTCGGCATCATCACCGATGCCGTCGCCACGCCCCTGAAAGTTTTGAAGCGCGCCGGCGTCAAGGCCGGGGAAACCGTGGCCGTCATCGGCGGCGGCGGCGGCGTCGGCATTCACCAGCTGATGCTGGCGCGATGGGCCGGGGCCAGGGTCATCGCTGTCGATATCGCCACCGATAAGTTTGAAGCCTGCCGCGACGCCGGCGCCGATGAATGCGTCGATGCCTCGGCGGGCAACGTCACCGAGGCGTTGTTGGAGCTAACCAATGGCGAAGGCGTCGATGTCGTGATCGACTATGTCTCCGCCACCGCGACACTGGAAGCCGGCGCGGCGGCGCTCGGACGGCGCGGCCGGCTGGTGACGCTGGGCGGCGCCGGCGGAAAATTCCAGGCCGATGCCCACGTCATGCTGATGAAGGAGCAATCGCTGCTCGGCAGCCGCTACGTCACCCGGTCGGAAATCGCCGAGGCGCTCGATTTGGTTGCCCGCGGCGAGATCACGCCGCTGGTTACCGACATCCGCCCGCTGGAAGAGGCCGAAGCCCTACACGAAACGCTGGAAGCGGGCGGCGTCACCGGCCGCGCCGCGCTCATTATTTAGGCGCAAATTCGTCGTCGCGGATGAGACCATCCGCTCGGGATTTGCTCTAAGCGTCAGCCATGTCCATGTCGCGCAGTTTCGGATTGATCTCACAGGCCTCCCCCCAGGACAGCACCTTAAACGAGCGCACTAATTTTCCGGCGCCGTCGGTTTCGGCGCAAAACAGGCCCAGCTCGATAATTTCCTCTTCGCTGAAAAGCTTGCGAAGATCGTCATAGACCTCCTCGGAATCGACACCGTCATCGCCGGTCTTGAACATCGTCGCATAATGGATGGCGGCGCGTTCCCGGTCGGTGAAAACATTACTGGTTTTGTAATTATGCAGCTGGGCGACTTTTTCTTCGGTCAGACCTTCTTTCTGGGCGACCTTGGATCGCACCGTGGAGCAATAGCCGCAGCGGGTCTCCATCGACATCTGGATGCGGCACAATTCCTTCATCGTATGGGGCAGGATGCCGTCATACAAAAGTGTGTTCCAGTATTTGACCCAGGCGACCCCGGTCTTGGAATTGCGGACCATGATGCTGACCACGCGGGGGTCGGGCGCGCCCCTTTCTTCGGACTGCGCGATCAGTTGCTTGGCCTCGTCGGATTTTTCGTCTTCTTCGATATAGCGAATTCTAGGCATGGCATTCTTCCTGTCGGTTTATGTTTTCAGTTGCCCCAATTTTACGCCATCAACGAAGGTCTTTCCATACCAGTGACTTCAATGATTCGTGAATGCCGGGGAAAAATAGTTATAATCGTTGCGGATTACCCGGAGGATTAAATGACTGCGTTTAAGGATCGGCTTCCGTATTCGGCGATTATTGACCGGCCCAAGCTTCAGCTTCCCGGCGGCGCCCGCATGGCGGTGTGGACCATTGTTAACGTCGAGAACTGGGATTGTACCAAGGCCCAACCGCGCACGGTCCTGCCGCCGCCCATGGGCAAGCCGCTGGTGCCGGACCTGGCCAACTGGTCGTGGCACGAATACGGCATGCGGGTTGGGTTCTGGCGGATTTACGACTGCCTGACGCGCCTCGGCGTCATCCCGACGATGGCCTTGAACGGCATTGTTTGCGAAAATTATCCGCGCATCGCCGACGCCGCGAAAGAGGCCGGGTGGGAGTTCATGGGCCACGGTTATGTTCAAGGCCCCATGCATCATGTCGATGATCAGCGCGACGCCATTCGCCGCACCATCGACACCATCCGCGATTTCACCGGCAAGGGGCCGCGCGGTTGGGAAAGCCCCGGCCTGACCGAAACCGAGGAAACCATCGACATCCTCGCCGATGAAGGCATCGAATATGTCGCCGACTGGGTGCTTGACGATCAACCGTGCCGGATCGCCACCGAGACCGGCTCAATGATTTCAGTGCCCTATACCCTGGAAACCAACGACATCCCCATTTTCGCCCTGCAAAACCAGCCGTCGGACGCCATGCTCAAACGCACCATCGACCAGTTCGAACAAATGTATGCGGAAAGCGACTCCGTCACCCGGATCATGGCGATCAGCGTCCACTCGTATCTGTCCGGCGTGCCGCACCGTATCGGCTATCTGAAACAGATCTACGAATACGTCATGGACCACCCCGGCGTCGTCATGATGACCGGCGAGGAAATTCACGATTGGTATTTGAGCGAGGAAAAGCGGCTGGGGCTCTAAAGCAAATCCCGAGCAAATGCCTTCATTTGCGACGACGAATTTGCGTTAAAAAAACGCCCTCAGCCTTCCGCGGCGGCTTCCCGCACCCGGTCCTGATTGAACGGTGTCCGCCGCAGCCTTAATCCGACGGCGTTGAACACGGCGTTGCCGATGGCCGCCGCCGTCGGGCCTTGGGTGGCTTCGCCGGCGCCGAGGAAAGGCTGATCCGGGCGGTCGATCAACACCGTTTCGATGGTCGGCACCTCGGGGAACGTTAGAATTGGATAGCTTTCCCAATCGCAGCTGAGAATACCGCCGCCGTTGAAGTCGACCTGTTCCTTGAGCGTCCAACTGGCCGATTGGATCAGGCCACCTTCCAATTGGCTTTTCAGGCCGTCGGGGTCGACAATTTGACCGGCATCCGCCGCGATCACCGCACGCTCCAGTTTTATCGCGCCAAATTCATCGACGTCCAGGTCGATGACCACGGCGGCGTAACATTTCACATTCTTGTAGCGCGCCAGCGCCAGGCCCCTGCCATGACCAAGGCCAGGCCCGTCGCCGTGGTTCCCGGAACCCCAGTCGGCTTTTTCGGCGGCGGCTTCCAACACGGCGCGGGCGCGTTCATCGGATAGGTGCTTGAGCCGGAATTCCAACGGATCGGCGCCGCATTCATGGGCCAGTTCATCCATGAAGGATTCGATGGCGAAGACATTGGCATAGGCGCCCAACCCCCTCAGCGCCGACGTGCGAAGCGGCAATCCCCGGACCAGATGCTTGATAAGGCGGCGATCTGGAAAATCATAAATGGGATCGGCGTTGCGGTGAATGCCGGCATGGAAGCCCATGGCGGCTTGCGCCGTCGGCGCGGTGCGCGGCGGGTCCATGTGCCAGGCCGCCAGCAGGCGCGAATGGTTGCCGTGGTCCGCCGGGCGGCCCATGTGGGTGTCGCTATAGGTTTCGCCGCTCCAGTGGAGGATTTTGCCGGCGTCACTGAGGCTGCCCTGCATGTCCATTTGCATGGCCGGGCCGTAGGGCTCCCACGCGTTTTCGTCGGCGCGTTCCCATTTCAGCAACACCGGGCGGCCGGGAACGGCGCGCGCCGCCAGCGCCGCATCGAGCACGACATCATCGGCGCCGTTGTGGCCGTAACACCCGGCGCCGGGGACGTGGCGAACACGAATGGCGTCTTCCGGCAGGTCCATCACCGTGGCCAGCGCCTGGCGCAGCGGATAAACACCCTGCGTATGCGACCAGACATTCAGGCCGTCTGCGTCGAACAGTGCCATCGCCGCCGACGGCCCGATGGACGCGTGCATGATATAGGGCCGCTGATAGGTGGCCGAGATCGTCGCCGCGGCGTTTTCCGGGGGGCTCAACGGCGGCACCGGCAGGTCCTGGGGAACGCCATCGGCCAAGGGGAAACTTTCACGCGGATTTTTTTTAAGCTGCTCGAAAATATCCGTCGAATTCAGTTCCTTGCTTTCATCCCACACCGCCGCCTCGGCAAGCCGGGCCGCCGCCCACACCGCTTGTTCCTCGCGTTCGCAGACCACGGCCAGGAAGGAGCCGTCACGAACGACCGCGATGACGCCGGTCATGGCGCGGACCGGCGCTTCGTCCAGGTCTTGAAGCCGGGCCAGAGAGTGGGGCGGACGCACCACCCGGGCATGAACCATGTCCGGCAGGTCCATGTCGTGGACAAACATCATCGAGCCGCTGACCAGGGCTTCGAATCCGTCGCCCTCAACCGGGTGGCCGATGAGCCGGTATTGGTCCGGGTTTTTCGGCGTGACATCGTCGGGCACGGCGCAATCGAACCGCTTGCCGCCCATCAGGTCCCAATAAGTAACGTGCTGATTGCTCTTTCCATCACCGATGTCACCGTCGGTCACGGACAGAGTTTCCACCGCCGCGCCCAATTTCTCCGCCGCCATGCCGAGCATGATCCGGCGCGCCGCGGCGGCGGCCTGGCGGATGGCGGTGCCGCTGGTTTCCATGGACATGCTGCCGGAGGTGTAGCCCTCGGCAGGGGAAACAGCGGTGTCGGCGGCGCGGAGGATGATGCGTTCGAGATCGACGTCGAGTTCTTCTGCCGCAATGACGGCAAACGCCGTCGTCAGCTTCTGTCCAAATTCGACCTTACCGGTGTTGACCGTGATCCGCCCGTCGGCATGGATTTCCAACCAGGTGTCCAGACCGGGATTATTGACGAAACTTCCAGAACGAGTCATGCGCGGATATCCTTCGCCGCCCGCATCACCGCCTTGATAATCCGCGCATGGGTGCCGCAGCGGCAAAGATTATCGGCCAGCGCCAAGCGAATTTCCTGTTCGCTGGGGTCGGGGTTGGCGTCCAACAACGCCTTGGCGGCGACGATGATGCCGGGGATACAATAGCCGCATTGCGCCGCGCGCTCGGTGACGAAGGCCTGTTGCAACGGGTGCAGACTCGATGCCGTGCCGATCCCCTCGATGGTGGTGATGGCGCGCCCCGCAACCGCCGCCACCGGGGTGTTGCAGGAATATTCCGCCTTGCCGTCGATGATCACCATGCAGGCGCCGCACTGTTCCAGCCCGCAGCCGATCTTGGACCCTTTCAGCCCAAGATCGTTGCGGAGAACATAGACCAAGGGCGTCTTCTCATCGACGTCGAGGCTGTGCTCGCGGCCATTTACGTTGAGAACAACCTTGGACATGGGCTTTTGATTTACATGCCGAGCAGGCGCTTGGCGTTGCCGCTCAAGATCAACGCCTGGTCTTCCTCGCTCAAGCCGGCATGCCCAGTGACGACCTCGACCGGACGGTCATAGGACATGTCGAAGCAGAAGTCGCTGCCCAACACGACCCGGTCCGGACCGACCAGATTAATCAAATACTCAAGCGCCGGTGCGGCATGGGTGATGGTGTCGTAATAAAAGCGCCGTAAATAATCGACCGGCGGGTTCTTCAGATGTTTGCATTCATCGCGCACGCCCCAGCCATGGGTGATGCGCCCGATCAGCCACGGGAAGGTGCCGCCGGCGTGGGGCAGGCAGAAGGTGAGCTTGGGAAAGCGGTCGAGGACTTCGCCGAAAATCAAATGTGATGCGGCAATCGCCGATTCGGTCGGGTTGCCGATGAAGTTGGTCAGGTAGAATTGTTTGAGCCGGCTCGGGTCGACCACCTTGATCGGGTGCAGGAAGATGGTGAAGCCGAGGTCTTCGATGGCTTCATAGATCGGGAACAGCGACGGGTCGGACAATTCCATATCGAGGACGCGGGTCGCCATATAAACACCCCGGATGCCCGGCAAGGATTTGACCCGTTCCAATTCCGCCAACGCCAATGCCGGTTCCTGCATCGGCAGAATGGCAAGGCCGAGGAAGCGGTCCGGATAGGCCTCATGGGCTTCGACGCAGGCGTCGTTATAGGCCACGGTCAGGCGCTGCGACAGATCGGGCGGCGCCCAATACAGCATCGGCTGGGTCAGCGACAGGCAATGCACATCGACGCCCATCTCATCCATGGAGGCGACGCGATCGTCGATATTGATGTAGCGGCTCTCCAGCGGCGGACTTTTAACACCCGCGACTTCGATGACCGGGCCGTTCGGATCGCCATAGGTGCAACGGACGCCGAATTCGGCGCCTTCCGCTTCGACCAGCCGCATGTAGGCTTCCGGATAGAAGTGCGCGTGGATATCAATGGTTTCGAATTTGCTCATTAGTATTTAACCGTCCTTGTTGAAGTTTCCCGAAAAAAATTTTTGCTGATCGTATCGACATTGTGCCCGATTACTTCCGTTCCGGCAATCCGGCCATGCCTTCCAGAACCGCGCAGATGGAGGCGGTGTCCTTGGCCCCAAAGCCCTGTTCCATGGCCGCCTTATAAAGCGACTCCGTCGATGAAAACAGCGGCGTCGGACAATGTAAATCGGCGGCAAAGTCGGCGATGACCTGCATATCCTTCTGCCATACGGAATTTTTCATGGTGGCGTCGTCGTAGTCGTTCGCCACCATCATCGGGCCGCGAATTTCAAACATCCGCGAGTTGCCGGCGCCGTCGGTGATCACCTTAAAGATATCCTCAGGCTTGAGACCGGCCTTCATGCCCAACACCAAGGCCTCGGCGGTCGAGGCGTTGTGAATGGCGACCAACAGGTTGGCGACGAACTTCATCTTGCTGCCATTGCCGAATTCACCGACGTAATGATTGGACCGGGACATGCCTTCGAAAATCGGGATGGCGCGCTCAAAACTGGCGCGGTCGCCGCTGGCGAGAACGACCAGGTCCTTGGTCCTGGCCTGGGCGCCGGTGCCGCTGAGCGGACAATCCAGCATCACCATGCCGGCATTGTTCAAGGCGTCATGGCCGCGTTGCTTGACGTCGATGCTTAAAGTCGAGGTCTCGATGATGACCGGCGTCGCCCCGGCGGCGCTCAGCAGGCCGTCATCGCCCGCCGTCACCGCGTCGAACGCGGCAATGCTGGGAAGCGAGGTAAAAAGGAATTCCGACGCCTCGGCCAATTCCTTGATCGAGGCGGCGCCGACGCCACCGCGTTTAACGTGCGCCTGAACTGCGTCATCCTGAACATCATAGCCGATCACCGTAAATCCGTCTTTCATCAGGTTGGCGGACATGGCCGAGCCCATGATGCCCAGGCCGATCATGCCGATGACAGATTTACTCATTTTTTCTTGCCTTTCCTAACGATGAGGGCGGCATGGTAACGACTTTCATCAAACAGGGAAAATCGATTATCCGTCTGGTGTCAGCAGGGAAAGGAATACACTCTCGACTATTCTTTTCGCGCATTTAAACAGTCGAAAATGGAATTTTTATCCCTATCACCATGTCTCTACCATCTTTAGTTTCAAACGAGGATTTTGTGGCGAAGGGCGTATACGCTCTTAGGTAACGCGCCAAGAAAGTCTCAAAAGGCGTGGGGACGCCGTCCGGGTTTAGGCAATTTTAAGCGCCCACGGAATGATAAACTTTAGGGAGGACTTCAATGAACAAACAATCCACCACCTTTGTCGGAGTGATGGCATTGGCCGCCGCCACCTTCATGGGCTCCGTAACGCCGGCAAAGGCCGATCACAACATCACCATCCGGATCGGCTCGGGCCATCCGCCGACGGTTGTTTATGCGGGCCTGATGAAAACTTTCTTTCAGACCGAGGTACAGAAGGCCGTCGAATCCAAAACCGGCCATAAGATCAAATTTATCGAAGGTTACAGCGGTTCCATCACCAAGGTCTTCGACACCTTTGAAGGGGTGCAGAACGGCGTCCTCGATATCGGTGGTTTCTGCTACTGTTTCGAGGCTTCCAAGCTGCCCATGCACGCCTTCCAGATCATGCTGCCCTTCGGCACCATGGACCCGGTACAAAGCGTCGCCATCGCAAAAATCATCTATAAAAAATTCCCGAGCCTTGCCGAACGCTTCCAGAAATATGACCAGACCCTGCTCGCCGTCATCGGCGACGGCGGCTACAACCTGGGCACCAACTTCCCCTGGAAAACAACGGCCGATCTCAAGGGCCATAAGATCCTCGGCGCCGGGCTCAACCTTAACTGGATGAAGGAAGCCGGCATCGGCATCATTCCGGTCACCGACGGACTTCCCGGCTGGTACCAGAAGATCAAAACCGGCGTCGCCGAAGGCGGCATCATGTTCCCCAGCGCCTGGGGCCCGGTTTTCAAGCTGCATGAAGTCGGCAAGTACTACACCACCATCGGCTTCGGCTCCATCACCTGGCACGGTCTGACGGCCAACAACCGCTTCTGGAAAGGCCTGCCGGCTGAGGTCAGGCCGATCATCCAGGAAGTCGCCGACCGTTACTCCGACCAAACCGGCACCTTCAATAAAGCCGGCTACAAGAAAGACATAGAATGGTTGCGTAAGAATATTACAGTGACCGACCTGCCCGCCTCTGTCCGTCTTGATTGGGCGAATAAACTCAAGCATTGGCCGCAAAAGCATGCCGACGAGCTTGAGAAGCAAGGCTTCCCGGCGAAGGCGATCCTGAACGCGACCTTGGATGCCGCCGAAAAAGTCGGCTACAAATGGCCGGTGCGGTACGTCATAAAATAAACAACGCAGACGGCGCATTATAGATCATTCTATTATTACCGGCTGAAAACCTAATTCCATGGCTTTCAGCCGGTAATTTTTTATCTTTATTTTCAAACGACCGTTACGAATAAAGGAAAGTAGATGTCGCTCATTACCTTGAGTGGTCGGTTGTCCAAATTTATGATGGTCATTGCGGCAACCTGGGCCTTCGGGCTCGCGTTTCTGGTGATGGCGAACATTGTCGGTCGGTACGTTTTCGACTCGCCGGTCTACGGCACCGCCGAAATCGTCGCCGCTTCCATCGTTATCATCGTCTTTCTGCAGGTCGGCTACGCCATCCGTTCGCGCTCCATGCTGATGGCGGATTTCCTGGTCATCCATCTGCCGGATAAGGTGCAGCGGATATTGCTGGCGATCGGCTATTTGCTCGGCGCGGCTTTTTTCCTGATGATCATTACCGGCGGTTGGGAAGAAAGCATCCTGTCCTACGTCGAGGGTGAATACGAAGGCGAAGGCGCATTGCGCGTGCCGTCCTGGCCGGCGCGCTGGACCGTCATGTTCGGCAGCGCCTTGGCCATGATCAATTATCTGGTGATGGCCTATATCGACGTATTTAAGCCGGAATTGTTGGATTCAGAAGTAGATCCCAACGCCGCCCCTTTTAAACCAGGATCAGCAAACAAGTGAGTTTAGTCCATTGTTCGAAGTAAATACTGCCGTTTTGCTGGTCGTTTGTCTGATCGGCCTGGTTGCCATTGGTGTCCATATCGCCATTGCGCTCGGCATGACCAGCGCACTCGGCATCTTCCTCGTCACCGGTACCGACATGAACGCCTTTCGCACCGTGCAGACGATGTTGGCGGCGACGGCGTACGAAGCCATCCGCGCCTATGTTTTTGCCGTAATTCCCTTGTTTATGCTGATGGGGGAATTCATCGGCAAATCGGGAACCATCACCGATGTTTATCGCGGCATCAACCGGTTGCTGCATAGAATACCCGGCCGTCTGGCGATCGCCACGGTGGCCGGCAATGCGCTGTTCTCTTTCGTTACCGGTGTCAGCATCGCGTCGGCCGCCGCTTTTTCGCGCATCGCCTATCCGGAGATGAAACGCTATGGCTACGACAAAGGCTTTGCCTTGGGCGCGGTCGCGGGGTCGAGTTGCCTCGGCATGCTCATCCCGCCCTCGGTACTGATGATCGTCTGGGGCATTCTCACCGAACAATCCATCGGCCAGATTTTCGCCGCCGGTATTTTACCCGGCTTGCTGTTGGCGAGCCTGTTTATCATTTACATCTTCGTCGTCGCGCTTTTGCGGCCAGCCACCGTGGGCGCCGGCAGGGGGACCCAAGAGGCACCGAAAAACCAGGCCGCGGATGAAGACGAAGTATCGACGATCCAATTCCTGATCAGCCTCGCCGGTATCATCCTCGTCATTGTCGCCGTCCTCGGCGGTATCTGGTTCGGTGTGTTTACGCCCACCGAAGGCGCCGGCGCCGGCGCCCTTATCGGCCTGGCGCTGGGGATCATCAAGGGCATGCGCTTCCGCGATGTTATCGACTCCATTCTGTCGGTGGGGCGAACCTCCGCGCCGATCCTCTTGCTGCTGGTCGCCGCGTCCCTTTATTCCAGGACCCTGGCCATGACCGGATTGGCGAACGCCATCGAAGGCGTTTTTCTCGGCTCCGGCATGACGCCCTGGATGATTATTACGGTCATGGTGATGATCTGGTTTGCGCTGGGCATGATTATCGATTCCATTTCCATCATGCTGCTGACGGCAGCCATCTTCGCGCCCATTGCCGTCAAATTGGGGTACGACCCCATTGCCTTCGCCATCATCGGCATCATTGCCATCGAAGCCGGGTTGCTGACGCCCCCATTCGGGCTGCTGGTGTATACGGTCAAGTCGTCTATCCAGGAGTTTGACCCGGATATGAGCGTCATGACGATATTCAAAAGTTCGACACCTTATTGGATGATCATGCTTGTCGGCATGGTGTTGATCATCAATTTCCCCCAAATCGCCACTTACTTGCCCGGATTGCTCTTCAATAAGGGCTAGAGCATTTCCGGCTTATTCTGGTGCATAACCGTCGGCAATGAAGAAGTTGAGGCATTCGTCGGGCTTGAACAGGCCGCAGA
>JAQBYB010000047.1 GCA_027624235.1 Pseudomonadota bacterium
TAGTTTTCTTCCATCGGTGGCGGAGATCGCCTACGATTGGCTCAAAATTGAAGGTTATCTGGGAAATGTCGGTTAATTTAATGGATGGAGGCGTCTCCGGGGGTGGGGAGCTTTTCGGAAAGCAGGCTCTCGGCGGCCTTGGCTATGCGTAACCAGACCCGTCGCCCGCTCAAATCGCCTTTTTCAAACAACTGATCCGCGCGGATAAAAGCCGCCGGTGGCGCCATTTCACCATATTCCATGATCAGCAGGTTGGCGGTGCGGTAAATATCAGTTTCGGTACCCATGGGGATTCTCTCAGATAAGTGTTTTGATAATTTCAGTCATGGTCACGCCCAAGCGGTCGTCGACAACGATGACTTCGCCCTTGGCGACCAGCCGGTTGTTGGCATGGACATCAATGTCTTCTCCAACGCCGCGGTTCAATTCAACGACGGCGCCACGGCCGAGTTTAAGGATCTGGGAAATAGGCATGAGGGAGGTCCCCAGGACGGCCGTGATCTCGACCTCGACGTCCATCAGGGCTTCCATATCCGTCGTCGGTCTTTCCGGCTCTTGCGAATCTAGGGGTTGTTTTTCGTCTGCCATCAATCCGTCCTTACCTTCAACCGTCCTTATCATCCATGTTGGGGCTTAATGAGACGTTAACGCCCGGACCCAACATTTACCCATCGGCGGATGATAGCATAAAAATCTCCAGAAAACCCGAAATGATAGCGTGATTCCCATCACAGGCCGAATGAGGCATTTCCCATACAATGTCATGCTGAATATTGATGGTTGTAATTGAAAATAATATATTGTCTGTATGGGTATATTGACCAAGTTAGCTTCACATCGAACTGATTTCTGGGGAGAGGATGCTGGCCCGATGGCTAAATTCGAGGTTACGATATTTAATCAACAAGTTCGCCAAAAGGTGCAAGACGGCGAACATCACGAGCACTTCACCGATGAATGGGCGGACTTCCGGTATGTTGATATCCGTGCTGAAAATGAGGATCATGTTCGTGCCCGGATCGAGGACCGCTATCCCGCTAAACAGGGTTTTGTGATTGATAGCATCCTAAAACAGGATGCGTCGAAATTCGAATAGGCTTCTGTGATGGGAGCCTTCGGGCTCATTCGGTTCTTCATTCATAAAGGGTCTGTTAACAAATTTATCCGTAAAATCCGAACATCCTCTACTGTCAGTGAACTGGTTCCGGGCAGATGATAAAAAAGAGGGGAAGGCTCTACGGGGGGATCCCAATTAACAGACGACCGGAAAAGGAGTGCGGCATGCTTCAGGCACCGACTCAAGGACAGCACGTTTTCGAAGTTTCGATCTATAACCGGGAAGTGCGCTCTTTGGTAAAACAAAACCAGAGCCATCTTTTCTTTGACGACCAATGGGCAGACAAACACGTTCAGGACGTGGTTGCCATCGACGAGGACCATGCCCGGCTTCTGATTGCCGAGCGGTATCCCCCCGATGATGGTTTTATCATCGAGGACGTCGTCCAAAGCGCTATTTAGTTAAAAATTTAATTCATTTCGTCAGTTGTTTCGCGATCTCGGCATCGCGCAGTTCCTTGCGCTTGATTTTTCCGGTCGCCGTCATCGGCAAGCCGTCGACGAATTCTATGATGCGGGGCTTCTCGTGCGGCGATAGACGCCTGTTGACGAATTCCCTGATCTCGCGCTCCAGGTCTTCACTGGCCTGAAAGCCAGGACGTAACATGATGAACGCCTTGATTTTCTCGGTCCTGAGTGGATCGGGAATGCCGATGGCGGCAGCCAGGGACACCGCCGGATGACGGCCCAGGCAATCCTCGATCTCTCCGGGGCCGATCCGATAGCCGGCCGACGTGATCACATCGTCCTCGCGGCCAAGGAACCAGAAATAACCGTCCGCGTCCTGGGTGCCCCGGTCCCCCGTCAACAGCCAATCGCCCAGAAATTTTTCTTCGGTAGCCGTGGGGTTGTTCCAATACTTAAGAAACATCACCGGGTCGGGACTTTTGACGGCGATCAGACCTTCTTCCTCTGCCTCCAGGATGTTGCCGTCAGTGTCGAGAATTTCCACTTGGTGGCCGGGAACGGCGCGGCCCATGGAACCGGGCTTAACCTCCATGATGCGTCCGCAATTAGAGGTCACCAGATTGCATTCGGTCTGGCCATAGAATTCGTTGAAGGTCACGCCGAGGGCGTCCACGCCCCATTCCAGAAGCTCTTCCCCCATGGGCTCACCAGCACAGGCCACGGTTCGCAAGTTGACCCCGAAACGCCCGGCGGGGTCTTCCACTTGGCGCATGAGTTTGAGCGCCGTCGGCGGCATGAAGGTATTGCGGACCTGATGGCGGGCCATCAGTCTTAATGCTTCTTCGGGGTCGAATTTACGGGCCCGATGAGCCAATGCCGGCACCCCGTGATACCAGGACGCCATCAAGGAATTCATCAAACCACCGATCCACGCCCAATCCGCCGGGGTCCACATCAGATCGCCGGGCTGGGGGAAGAATTCGTGGGGCAATTCAACCCCCGGAAGGTGGCCTAACATGGTGCGATGCGCATGTAAGGCACCCTTTGGATTGCCGGTGGTTCCCGATGTGTAACTGATGAAGGACGGGTCTTCGGCGCGGGTACGGACTGGGGTGAAGGTATCCTTGGCGCGATCAAGCCCACGCCAAAGGTCGGTCATTCCATCCCCGTCTTCACCCGCGCCGCAGACGAAAATAACTTTAAGGTCCGGTAGCTGGTCCCGGATGGCTTCTATTTTCCCTAAATTCTCGGTATCCGTAATGATCGCCCGGGCGCCGCTGTCGATAAGTCTGAATTTCAGCGCGTCCGGGCCGAACAGCGTGAACATGGGGATGGAAATCATTCCCGCCTTCCAGGCGGCGATATGGGCTATACCGGTTTCCACCGACTGCGGCAGCAAGATACCGACACGATCACCGGGTTCCAGCCCCTTGGCGTCAAGCAGGTTGGCGAGCTTGTTGGAAAGATGCCGCAGCACCTGGAAGCTGTACTGGCTGATGTCGCCGCCTTCGTTCTCGTAAATTAGCGCGATGCGGGCCGGGTCCGCCTCGGCGTGACGGTCGCAGACCTCAACGCCCATGTTGAAGAACTCGGGCACATCCCAAACCAGCGATTGGTAGACGTCCGCGTAGCTCGTCCCCTGTTTCAGCATGGCGCGGCTTCCCCCTCCCTCTTGCCGGATCATCGGTCCGGATCATAGCAATTTCCGGCTTGAATGAGTATGGGGGTGGTGTTGGACGCGTTTACCGGGGTGGCGCCGGTGCTGCGGGGGCTGCGGGCGTTTGCAGCGGGGCCGCCGGGGCTGCTGTGGTTGGTTCTTCTTCCTGTTCTTCGCCGCCGCTTTCGAAGAATCGGTAGGCTCCCTCGATCCCTTCCAGGACAACACCATCGAAGCCGAGTGCGATGATGCCGTAGAGGTAGGAATTGGTATCGCCAGAAATGATACGCTGCCATTCGGGGCGCCAGAACTCAACATTGTAGCTGTCCGGGTCGTCACGGAACGGGGCTTTGATCCAACTCGGCGATCCCTCGCGCCAGGTTTGCTTCCAGTAGTAACGATAGCTGGCCGCCGATCCGAGGTTGACGGTGGCGAAGACCATCCGGCGGGCGCCGATTTTTTTAAATTTAAGAGTCTCTACGGCGTTCTTGCTCAATGGCTTTCGCCCATGCAGGACATCGACGATCAAAAGATCATAATTGGTATCGCGCATCTTCATGGCAAATTCATCAGCCCTGCCGTAGGCCTGGGAGTTGGCGATGTAGGCGAAGGTCGAAACGTCTTTCAGCGAGACGATGCTTTTGGAGCTTTCATCGTAGGGGCGGCTCGGATAGGGGGGAAGCGAGCTCAATTCCGCCATCGGCGCGTGGACCGTGGTCGAAACATACCCTTTGCTCTTGTTGCGTTGGAAGGAATCATCAATCGAGCGGTGATCGGTGGCGTAATCGACGATGAAAACCTTGAGCCCGTTATTCATGCCGATGTCCGTAAGCCGCAGGTTGCGACTAAGGCGTACACTTGAGGTTGGTTCTCCAAATACCTTTTTGTCATAGAACAACCCTTCGAACATGACCGCGTCGATGGAACGCATATACGCGCGGGCAGGCGAAATTCGTGTTTCCTCGACGGGGTCGCGTTTGATCAAAAGTTCCAGGCCGCCCCGGGGGATAATGGAAAAATTTCGATTATAACGCCTGGCGAAGGTGGAAATGGATTGTATGAACGCGCGCATTTGCTGACGCAGATCAACCGACAGTCCGGCGGGAACAGGAATGGGAGTCTCGGGCTCCGCCAGGGGGCGGCCCTGGACACGGACTTGTCCACGGGGCGTATCAGGATTGGTTTGCGCCATGGCGGCGGGGGCGGCAAATAGGGCCGCTATCACCATCAAGACCATCAGGCGAGCAAAAAGCGCCATGGGGGTTTTCACTCCATCTGCAAAATCCGAATCCTCTAGCAGTTCACCCTATTCGAAAGTGGTTAACCAGTTCTTTATTCAGTATTTTTTGCCGACGCAGGGGGTCGGCGGCGTTTATAGATGTCACCGTTATGTGAACAATGGTGATTTGTCCGAAAGCATCACGCTGGCTCATTATGGGATGATGAAATGGAATCATGGTTATTTTCGGGCCGTCCTCGGTGTCTCCGCCATTATTGCCGTCATCGCATTGTTTCAGTTGCCCGTGGCCGAGGCTAATCCACTGCGATGGGGGCGGGAATGGCCGAACACGGATTTCTCCAAACGGTCCATCGATTTTAACGAAATCCTTTCCGGTGGGCCGCCCAAGGATGGAATCCCATCTATCGACAAACCAAAATTTGTTGAGGTTGCCAAGGTCACGGACCTGACCGATACCGAACCGGTGATCGGCTTGGTGATTAAAGGGAAGGCGCGCGCCTATCCGCTCCGGATTCTGACCTGGCATGAAATCGTCAATGACGAGTTGGCCGGCGTTCCGGTCACCGTGACCTATTGCCCGCTCTGCAACTCCGCCATTGCCTTTGACCGTCGCCTTGATGGCCGAATTCTAGATTTCGGGACCACCGGCAAGCTGCGCAATTCGGACATGATTATGTACGATCGCCAGACTGAGAGTTGGTGGCAGCAATTTCTCGGTGAAGGCATCGTCGGTGCGATGACCGGCAAGGTGTTGAAGATTATTCCGACGCGCCTGGAATCTTTCGCCAACTTTAAAAAACGCGCGCCGGATGGCGATGTCCTGGTGCCGTCCAATCCGGGTATGCGCGATTACGGCGCCAATCCCTATGCCGGTTACGACAGCACGCCGTTTCCGTTTCTGTTCAAGGGCGACCTGCCCAAGGGCATCAATCCGATGGTCCGGGTGGTTGTTGTTGAAGGCGAGGCATGGAGCCTGCCGCTGCTTCGCGACAAGGGATTAATAACCAAGGGTGACCTAACCCTGCGTTGGTGGGCGGGCCAGAATTCGGCCCTCGATACCCGCGCCATTCCAAAAGGCCGCGACGTCGGCAATGTGGTGGTCCAGCGCAAAAAAGGCGGCAAGGCCGAGGACGTCGCCTATGATGTGACCTTCGCCTTCGTTTTCAACGCCTTTCATCCCAATGGCGTCCTGCACATGAACTAATTGCCGGGATAGAGCGGTGGGGTTATACAAACACCATCGTTTGTTTTGTCCTTTTACGGATTTGTGTGCGTGATGGTCCCGGAATTCCCTGCTTCCGCCTGTCCCTACGGATGGGCCTGAGATAAACCTATGAGCAGCAAAGCGGCTCACATCATCGTTGTTGGCAACGAAAAAGGCGGTAGTGGCAAATCGACCACTGCCATGCATGTGATCGTCGGCCTGTTGCAGTCGGGGTATTCAGTGGCCAGCGTTGATGTTGATTACCGCCAGGGAACGCTGAGTCGGTACCTGGCCAATCGCCGCGCCTTCATCAAGGCGGCGGGCAGTGACGTTAAAATGCCCGCCGCCTATTCCATTACTCCATCCGAAGGAGCGAAAGACGGATTCGGAGACGGCGAGGCAGAGGCCGCGCAATTGACGCTGTTGATGGAGGGTGGGCTCATCAATCACGATGTCGTTGTCGTCGATACGCCGGGCAGCGCCGGGCTGCTGTCGTCGTTGGCGCATTCCTATGCCGATACGCTGATCACGCCGATCAACGACAGCTTCGTCGATCTTGATGTGCTCGCCCATGTCGATGGCGTGCGAATGGCGGTGATGGCGCCCAGCCACTATGCTGAAATGGTGTGGAAACAGAAACAAGCCCGTGCCGAGCGTGACGGCGGGTCCATTGATTGGTTGGTGATGCGCAACCGGTTATCCAGCCTGGATGCTCATAATAAGCGCAAGATGGACGACATCCTGCGAGACCTGTCGGCGCGGGTCGGGCTTCGGGTGGTTCCGGGTTTTGGTGAACGCGTGATCTTCCGTGAATTATTCCTGGCCGGATTGACGATTATGGACCTGAAGAACGCCGTCGGCCCGCAGGCGCTTGGCCCATCGCATTTGGCCGCCCGCCAAGAGGTTGCCGATCTGATCGGGGCAATTCGTTTGCCGGAGGCCATAAAGCTGTCGCCCACTCTTGAGACGGGAAATGATTTGGCCCATGGCAAAGGGTGACGCCAAGATTCCCAGCAGGAAAACGTCCCAGGCCAACGTGGATGCGTTCCTGGATAAGGTGCGGTATGTGCCGGTCAGTAAAACACCGGGGCAGCGCGGGCGGCTGTTGTTCGCCATGGATGCCACCGCCAGCCGCGGGCCCACCTGGGACATGGCGGCGCGTATACAGGGTGAGATGTTCCATGAAACGGCGGCCTTGGGCGGATTGGAAATTCAGCTCGCCTTTTACCGGGGATTCGGAGAATTCAAAGCCAGCCGGTGGACCGCCAATGAAAATGCGTTGTTGCGGCAAATGACGTCGGTCTTCTGCCTTGCAGGCGAAACCCAGATCGGCAAAGTGCTCGCCCACGCCGTCAATGAAACCAAGAAGCAAAAAATTAACGCGCTGGTTTTCGTTGGCGATTGTTTCGAAGAGGACATCGACCATGCCGGAAAGATCGCCGGTGAGCTGGGGTTGATGGGTGTTCCGGCCTTTATGTTTCACGAAGGCGGAGACCCGATTGCCGCCTTCGCTTTCCGACAGGTTGCCAAACTGACCAACGGCGCCTATTGCCAATTCGATTCCAACAGCGCCCAAGTACTGAAGGATCTGTTGAGCGCGGTGGCGGTCTATGCCGCCGGCGGTCGCTTGGCATTGGAGAATCTCGCTAATAAACGGGGCGGCGAAGTCCTTAAACTTGTCCACCAGATAAAGGAACGCTGAGCGTATGTTTCCCTATTTGATCCTTGGCCTTGCGATCCTTGCAGGCGTACTGCTGGCTGGACGCTGGTTTTCCACCGCCGATCCCAAGTTACTGGTGAAGATCTTGAAATGGGTGCTTCTCGGGATCATCGGGGCGGTTGCCTTGTACTTTTTGTTTACCGGGCGGCTGGCGTGGGCCATCTTCGCCCTGCCGGCGCTTTTGCCCTGGATGATGCGGGCGCGCTCAGCGCACCGGATGTTCAAAACATTTTCGCGGATGACATCCGGCTGGGGCGGTGGCCCGACCGGACAATCATCGGACGTTGAAACCCGATTTTTGCGCATGGCGTTGGACCACGATTCGGGTCGAATGTCGGGCGAAGTCATTGATGGCGACTACGCCGGGCGCGCGCTGGCGGAGATGACCTTGGATGAACTGGTGGATCTTTTGCAAACCTGTTGGGTCGAAGACCAGCCCTCGGCGCAGGTGTTGGAAGCCTATCTGGAGCGGGAATACCCGGATTGGCACGAACGTGTTCAGAAAGATTCCCCGGGAAATGCCGGTGGCCCCGGAAGCCGGGGGGCTCCCCGTGGCAAAGGCTCCATGAGCCGTGATGAGGCTCGGGAAATACTGGGGCTTAAGCCCGGCGCCAGCAAGCAGGAGATCAAGGCCGCCCATCACCGTCTGATTTCAAATATGCACCCGGACCGTGGTGGATCGACCTATCTGGCGGCACAGATCAATCAGGCCAAGGATGTGTTGCTGAGGGAATGACCCTGCGTCCTTGCGGGTGAGGCACAGCTATGGCAAAAAGACCGCGCTCCTTCGCGGGCGCGGTATCCATTAGCATCGTCAACTGATTTTTCGAGTACGCACATGGCAAGACCCGTTACCAAGGCCATTTTTCCGGTCGCTGGCCTGGGAACCCGGTTTTTGCCGGCGACCAAGGTCTTGCCCAAGGAAATGCTGCCGGTGGTGGACAAGCCCTTGATCCAGTACGCGGTGGAAGAAGCCATGGAAGCCGGTATCGAGGAAATGATTATGGTCACGGCGCCGGGCAAGGGGGCGCTTGAAGATCATTTCCGCCCCGCCGTTGAACTGGAATCCTTCCTGGAGGCCCGAGGCAAGACCGAAGCCTTGGCGACCATCCGTGAAAATTTTCCGCAGCCAAAATCAATTTCTTTCACCCTACAGGATGACCCTTTGGGCCTCGGCCATGCGGTCTGGTGCGCCAGGGACTTTATCGGTAACGAGCCCTTCGCCGTGTTGTTGCCCGATGACCTGATGCAGGCCATACCCGGATGCCTGAGCCAGATGATGGACGCCTATCATGTTACCGGCGGCAATGTCGTCGCCGTCGAGGAAGTGGCGGCGGAATTGACCAGCCGCTATGGCATTCTCGACGTGATCGAGGATGACGGACGTCTGGCCCGCGCCAAGGGGCTGGTTGAAAAACCATCGCCCAAGGACGCGCCTTCCCGGCTGGCCATTATTGGTCGCTATATCCTGCAGCCGGAGGTATTCGAGCATCTGAATAAAAAAGTGACCGGTGCCGGCGGTGAAATCCAGCTTACCGACGCCCTGGCCGCGACGTTGGGCGACATTGCGTTCCACGGTTTACGCATCGATGGTCGGCGCTTCGATTGCGGCTCCAAGATGGGTTTTGTCGAGGCCAATATCGCTTTTGCCGCCGAACGTAGTGATTTGAGTGACGGATAAAATGGAGACACCATGCGTATAACAATGATCGGCACCGGATATGTGGGATTGGTTTCGGGAACCTGTTTTTCCGAGTTTGGTCACAATGTTATTTGTGTCGATAAAGATACCGCTAAAATCGCAAAACTAAACGCCGGCGAAATGCCGATTTTCGAACCTGGACTTGAGACGATGGTCGCCACCAACGTCAAGGCCGGACGGTTGACATTCACCACCGGACTCGCCGATGCGGTCAAGGGCGCCGATGCGGTTTTCATCGCCGTCGGCACGCCAAGCGGCGAGAATGATGGCAGCGCCGACCTCGGCTACGTCAGGGCCGCGGCTGAGGAAATCGCTGCTGCGTTGGACGGATACACGGTGGTGGTGACCAAATCGACGGTTCCCGTCGGCACCGGGCTGGAGCTTGAGGCGCTCATCCATGAGGTTAACCCTGACGCCGAATTTAACGTCGTCTCGAATCCGGAATTCCTGCGCGAGGGCTCGGCCATCAATGACTTCATGCGCCCCGACCGTGTCGTCATCGGCACCACGAGCGACCGCGCCCGCGCCCGAATGAAACAGTTATACCGACCGCTATTCCTGATAGAGACGCCGATCCTGTTCACCAAGCTCGCGACGGCGGAAGTGATTAAATACGCCGCCAACGCGTTCCTGGCGACAAAAATTTCTTTCATTAATGAAATCGCCGATCTGTGTGAAGTCGTCGGTGCCGACGTATACGACGTTGCCAGAGGCATCGGCCTTGATGGCCGCATCGGGTCCAAGTTCCTGCATCCGGGGCCTGGCTATGGCGGATCGTGTTTTCCCAAGGATACCCTGGCCCTGGCCAGAACCGCCGCCGATGCCGGTACGCCGATGCGCATCGTTGAGGCCGTCGTCATCGTCAATGATGAGCGTAAGGAACGGATGGCGGAAAAGATAACCGCCGCTTGCGGAGGAACGGTGGACGGCAAGACCATCACCGTGCTCGGGCTGACGTTCAAGCCCAATACCGACGATATGCGCGAAGCGCCCAGCCTAAATATTATCGCCGGCCTGAAAAAAGGCGGCGCTTTGGTGCGGGTTTTCGATCCGGAAGGCATGGAAGAAGCCAAGACAATGCTGGACGGCGTCGATTGGTGCCGCGATTCCTATGACGCGGTGACCGGCGCCGACGGGGTCGCCATCGTTACCGAATGGAATGAATTTAGGGCGCTCGACCTGGACCGGATCAAGTCGCTGATGAAGGTGCCGGTGATGGTGGATTTGCGCAACATCTATAATCCGGAGGAAATGGCTGCGGCTGGTTTCCAGTACACCTGCCTCGGCCGTCCCTCCGGCGCCGCTTAGAAGGGATCCTTCCATGGCCGAGGGCCACCAGTTCGACCCCACCATTTTGCGTGAATACGACATTCGCGGCATTGTCCCCGATACTCTTGCGCCTGCGGACGTTAACGTCATCGGTCGCGTCTTCGGGTCCATCATGTTGGAGCGCGGCTTTAAGACCGCCGCCGTTGGCTATGACGGACGTCTTTCGTCGCCGCAATTGGAAGCCGCCCTGGTCGAAGGATTATCGAGTGCGGGTGTCGATGTGACCCGCGTCGGGCGCGGGCCGACGCCGATGCTTTATTTCTCTCAAGCGACCTTGCCCACCGATGCCGGATTGATGATCACGGGGTCGCACAATCCGCCCGATTACAACGGTATCAAGATCGTTCTCGATGGCAAGCCGTTTTTCGCTGACGACATACGAGTGCTTGGGGAACGCGCCAGGAGAGGTGCCGTTGCCGCCGGCGACGGAACGGTCACGGAAAGGGCGGTTATAAGCGATTACGTGGCCCGGATCCTTAGCGATTATGAACCCGGTGCCGGGGCGCCGCCAAAGGTCGCCTGGGACGCCGGTAACGGCGCCGCCGGCGAGGCTTTGCAGATGCTCTGTGCGGGGCTTCCCGGCAGCCACATCCTGTTGAACGAGGTTATCGACGGCACCTTTCCCGCCCATCACCCGGACCCGACGGTTGAAAGCAACCTGGACCAGTTGAAGCAGGCGGTGGCCGAAAACGGTTGTGATTTAGGCATCGCCTTTGATGGCGATGGCGACAGGATCGGCGTTATCGATGGCCAGGGCAGGGTGCTGTGGGGCGATCAGTTGATGGTGGTCCTGGCGGCTGAGGTGTTGGCCGATGAACCCGGCGCCACCATCATCGCCGACGTCAAATCCAGCCGCGTTTTCTTTGATGAAATCACACGCATGGGCGGCAAGCCTTTGATGTGGAAGACCGGTCATTCCCATATCAAGAACAAGATGGCGGAGGTGGGCTCCCCTCTGGCCGGTGAAATGAGTGCTCATATTTTCTTCAAGCATCGCTATTACGGCTATGACGATGCGCTGTATGTCGCGGTCAGGCTGATATCGGCGGTCAATCGGTCGGGGATGAGCCTGGACGCCATCTATGACCGGTTGCCGGTGATGGTGAATACGCCCGAATTGCGCTTTGACTGCGCCGAAGACCGTAAGTTCAAGGTGATCGAGGATGTTCAGGCCCGTTTGCGTGACACAGACGGGGTCCGCGTGCACGATATCGACGGCGTCCGCGTCGAGAACGATGACGGCTGGTGGCTACTCCGGGCGTCCAACACGCAAGCGGTCTTGGTTGCCAGGTGTGAATCGGACACCACCGAAGGCCTGGAGCGATTGAAAAATCAGCTTCGGGCGGCACTGACTGAAAGCGGAATAGAGCCCCCTGACCTGGACTGAGTGCCTATCTCTTTTCGCCTATACACCCACTTAAAAAAATCATGGTAATGTTGGGCCATGGGGCAGAAAATTTCCAATGCGGATAAAGAGCAAGTCGTCCGTTTGCTTAGGCATGAAATTCAACGTGCCGCGGCGCGGCTGATCAAGGTACGCCATAGCAATGCCCTGATCTACGCCAAGGAACAAGTCAACGTGATGGCCGAGAGCGACAGGGGAGAAGACCAAGTGTATTGGGAAAAGATCGCCGACGAGGTTGAAAACCAACTTTCCCCCCCCGACGCCGCCTAGGTGTTGGCAACAATATCCTTCGATTGAATAATTTTCAGGCTAGCGCACCGCCGGGACATAAACTGCCCGTCAGCGGGTGTTGGAGGCAACCCGATAGTCGTCGCGCATCTGGATTTCCATGCACTGGCCCTTGCGCTTTATAATGACGGCGCAGACGCTGCTGGCTTGGCTCTTGCTCAAGCCTTTAAGGCGGGCTCGATGAAGGGTTCGGCCGTTTCTTTTTTTCAGGGGCACCACTTTAATGACGGCCTCTAACAGAAGTTTGGGCGCTATTTCGAGCGCCTCGCGGGCGGCCTCATAGGCTTGCTCATAGCGGGAGAAGGCACCGACCTGGATGCCCCAGCGGCGGCCTTCGGGAACGGGAGCCTCAAGGTCGGTTTGGTTTTTCGGGTTAGACACGGTTTTAGCCATGGTCTGGATCATGGCCCTGGCTTTCTTGGTATTACCCTTAGATGGGTTCTCAGCCGCCGCGAAAACCGCGCGGGGCGAATTGTTAAGCGCCTTGAATCCTAAGTTTAAAAGCCGGGTCATCAGGGCGTTTCTGGAATTTGGCGAATTGCCACCGAAGACAACGCCGATCACCCGCTGGCCGCTACGGCTGGCCGAGGCGACAAGATTAAATCCCGAGGCGCGGATATAGCCGGTCTTGATTCCATCAACGCCGTCATAGGTTTGCAGCAGCTTGTTGTGATTATTGAAGGTGGCGCCTTCATAAGAAAATTGGTCGGTCGAAAAATAGCGGTAGTAGGAGGGGAAATCCCGGATCAGGGCGCGGGCCAGGGTTCCCATATCCCTGGCCGTGCTCATTTGCCCACGGTGCGGCAGGCCGGAGGCATTGCGGAAGGTGGTCCGGCTCATGCCGATCTGGCGCGCCTTGGCGGTCATTTTAAGGGCGAAGGCGCTTTCAGAACCGCTAAGGTTTTCGGCGATGGCGGTGGCCACGTCATTGGCGGACTTGGTAATTAAGGCCAGCATCGCCTGTTTGACGGTAATGGTCTCGCCGCGCCTTATGCCAAGCTTCGATGACGGCTGGCGCTCGGCCCGGGCGGAAACCCGAAGCTCGGTTTCCATGGTCCACAGGTCGGATTTCAAAGCCTCGAAGACCAGATAGAGGGTCATCATTTTGGTCAGCGAAGCAGGGAAATTCCGGGTATCGGCGTTAATCTCATGAATGACGCGTCCGGTTTCGGCATCCATGACATAGGACGCGTACTTGGCGAAAACCGGCGAGGCGGCAAGTGTTAACAAGGTGGCAAGGAATGTCGCCGCCAGGGAGCGTCTCAGCCTTCGTAAGCAATGACGGCGTGTCGGAAACACAGAATATGACGACAACGATTAACCCCCTTAAACGATTCGCTGGACATAATTCCCTGACTGTAACCAATAAACCAGGCGGCGTCTTTAGGTTTTTTGTTGGCGAATCAAATACTTCTACTACGGCCTCCATAAAAAAAAGGTTAATGCATTGATGCTGTTCTCTAATAATTCGCCCCGGTGGGGAAGGTAAAAAGGGGAGGGCGGCTTATTACGCAATTGCAAAATTTTATTTTTTAAAAAACGAAAAACTGCAAAAAGAACGTTAAAACAATATGTTAGTTAAATAAAAATTATGTTGCAGTGCACAAAATAAGGTTGACAACCAAGATATGGATGCTATATAAGTAGGGTTATGTTGCAGTGCAGCAATTGAATGAAGAATGGCTTTCGGCCCTTGAGCGGGATATTCCCGAAGAGACGCCGAAAAATTTAAATAAAGGAGACATTAACATGTCGAACACAAAAAATAAGGCCGCCGACGAAGTCCTCAAAGGGTTCGAAGACGCCGTTGCTTTTGGCAAGGAAGCCGTTGACGCGGTGATGAAGTCCAACGCCATTTTTGTTAAAGGCGTTCAGGACATCAACACGGCTCTGTTCGGCCTCGCCCAGTCTTCGATGGAAGACAGCGTTGCGGCGACCCAGAAGATCTTCGGCTGCAAGACCGTTGCCGATGTCATGGATGCGCAGGCCGAACTGGCCCAATCCAACTATGCCAAGGCGCTTGATGACGGTCGTAAGATTTCCGATCTGTCGGTTAAGGTCGCAGAGGCCGCCAGCAAGCCGATCACCAAGCAGGTTAACGCCGCGGTTGAAAAGTTCTCCAAGCCGATTGCCGCCTAGTTCTCCCTCCCCCCTTGTAACTGGGTGGCAACGCATAACGCCCGATGGCTCCTCCCGCCATCGGGCGTTTTTTTATGCCGGGCTTATCTATTTTTCCGCATCGGTATAGTCGCGGTTCTGATTTCTCGGGAGCCCGATTAATGGACTTTGACGAGGCCAAGCCAGCCAGGAACCTGTTTGAACGCTGCCTGACCCTGTGGGTCGGCTTGTGCATTATCGCCGGCATCGGGTTGGGGCACTTCATCCCGGAACCCTTTCAGATGATCGGCCGGGCCGAATTCGCCAAGGTCAATATCCCCGTGGCCATATGATTTCCGCCGTTGCCCCCATTGTTGCCCTGTTGCTGGGAATTTCGTCGATTACAGTGCCGTGGCAGACGTTGTTGTTGTCGGTGGGGCTGTACATCGTGGCGCCGGTGATCTTCGCCCAGATCCTGCGGCGAAGGATATTAAGCCGGGGCGGGGAAGATCGGCTTCAATCGGTCCTGGATTTTCTGCAGCCGGTGTCTCTGGTGTCGTTGTTGGCGATGCTGGTTCTGTTGTTTAGCTTTCAGGGCGAACAGATCATCGCCCAGCCGCTGGTCATTGTCTTGCTGGCGGTGCCGATTACCATTCAGGTCTATTTCAATTGCGGCCTGGCCTATTTGTTGAGCCGGCATTTCGGCGTTGAGCATTGCGTCGCCGGGCCGTCGGCCCTGATTGGCGCGAGTAACTTCTTCGAGCTGGCGGTGGCGGTTGCGATCAGCCTGGTCGGGTTCAATTCGGGCGCGGCGCTGGCCACGGTGGTCGGCGTGCTGGTCGAAGTCCCGGTGATGCTGTCGGTGGTGCGGATCGTCAATTCCAGCCGCCAGTGGTACGAAAAACCGATGCGGTCCTAACTATCACGTGTTAGGCCGGTATTTTTTCCAGCAGTTCGTTGACTTTGTCTGCGCTGCGCTTGTCTTGCGGTAAATCCAGGAAACCAAGGATCAGCCGTTCCAGGTGATTGAGAGTGGCGTCGAACACTGCCGCTGTTTCCTCAAGGGTGCCGGTGAACAGGGCAGGGTCGGCAAGGCCCCAATGGGCGCCGACCGGATGTCCCGGCCAAACCGGACAGGTTTCACCGGCGGCGTTATCACAAACCGTGATAATCAAGTCCATTACAGGCGCACCAGCGGTCTCAAATTCATCCCAGTTTTTTGATTGCAGACCTTCGGTGGCGATGCCTCGTTTTGCAAGTGCCCGAATGGCGCTGGGATTGACCTGCCCGGCCGGATGACTGCCGGCGCTGTAGCCTTTAAGACGGCCCCGGCCTAGATGGGTGAGCAGGCATTCGGCGATGATGCTTCGGCACGAATTGCCGGTGCACAGGAAAAGCACATTGTAGGTTCGGTCAAGCATCAGGGTTTCTAGCAAATATTCGGGACTGGTTGCGAGACATTTCCATGAAATTTTTATGATGATGGTGATGATTCGGGTTTTGCCGGTGCGTCCCTGAAATCGCCACATTCCACCGATAATATCTTAACAGACTCCGGCAAGCGGTCGTTGCCGCGGGGACGGGTGCAAAATCGGATATGGATATTAGTGCATTGATATGAATTGGTTTTTTTTGCTTATATGCGGGGGGCTTGGGCTTTCCGTCACTGACAAGTGAACGCAATAATACATTAATTAGGACGATGAGGGCTTCCAGCGGAGAAATTGGACCACATATATTGTAGACTGCATAAGTGGCTCCCCGGTTTAGTGGGATGCCGAAAAACCAGAGAAAAGCTAATGAGTGTTCCGAATCAACCTAACAAACCGCCCATTGGCGTAGACGACGATGACGCGGGGATCGGTGTTGCTGTTAAGTCCAGGCAAAAGACCAAAAAGCCGGCCATGTACAAGGTCCTGCTTTTGAACGATGACTACACGCCGATGGAGTTCGTCATTCACGTGTTGGAAAAGTATTTCGATAAACAGAACGACGAGGCCGTCCGGATCATGCTTCATGTTCATCAGAAGGGCGTCGGCATGTGCGGTGTTTACACTTACGAGGTGGCCGAAACCAAGGTCGGCCAGGTCATGGATATGGCCCGACAACATCAGCATCCCCTACAATGCACGATCGAGAAGGACGGAGACGGCGACGACTAATAATTCAAACCTTAAGCCCTGCCTTGGACAACTGAGGGATTGGGTAAACAACGGAGGACAACATGCTGTCACGCAACCTTGAGCAAACGCTTCATCGGGCATTGGCGCTGGCCGCCGAGCGGAATCATGAGTACGCGACGTTGGAACATCTGCTGTTGTCGTTGACCGATGACCAAGATGGCGTTGCCGTGCTGCGCGCCTGTGGTGTGGATATGGAACAGCTTCACCATGACCTGACCAATTTTATCGACAATGATCTTGCCGACATCGGGCGAGCCCGTGGCGGTGAGCCGAAACCGACGGCCGGGTTTCAACGGGTTGTTCAACGTGCCGTCATCCATGTGCAATCTTCGGGCCGGGAAGAAGTGACCGGGGCCAACGTGCTGGTCGCCTTGTTCTCGGAACGTGAGTCCCATGCCGTTTATTTCCTTCAACTGCATGACATGACGCGGCTGGATGCGGTCAATTACATTTCTCACGGCATCGCCAAAGTGCCCGGCGGATCCCGATCCCAACCGGTCCGTGGCGCCGATGAAGACGGGGTGGATGAAAAGGTCGTTGAGCAGGGCGATAAGGCGCTTGAGGCCTACTGTATTAATCTCAACAAAAAAGCCGCGGACGGTCGGATCGATCCTCTCATTGGTCGACAGGCGGAAATCGACAGGACCATCCAGATCCTTTGCCGCCGAACCAAGAACAATCCGCTTTACGTTGGTGATTCCGGCGTCGGCAAGACGGCCATCGCCGAAGGTTTGGCCAAAAGAATTGTCGAGGGCGACGTGCCTGAGGTGTTGTTAAACGCGGTCATTTATTCTCTCGACATGGGGGCGTTGCTTGCCGGCACCCGCTACCGCGGCGATTTCGAGGAACGCCTGAAGAGCGTGATGTCGGAATTGGAAAACATGGATGATTCCATTCTATTCATCGACGAAATCCATACTGTCATTGGCGCCGGGTCGACGTCGGGCGGGTCCATTGATGCATCGAACATCCTAAAGCCTTCCCTGGCCAACGGCAGCCTTCGCTGTATGGGGTCGACCACCTACAAGGAATACCGCAGCTACTTTGAAAAAGACCGGGCCTTGGCGCGACGGTTTCAGAAGATCGATATTTATGAGCCCAGCATCGAGGACACAGTCAAGATTCTGCGCGGCCTGAAACCCTATTTCGAAAAACACCACAAGGTTCGCTACACCATGGAGTCGCTGCGTTCGGCCGTTGAGTTGTCGGCGCGCTATATCAATGACCGCAAGCTGCCTGACAAGGCGCTCGACGTGATCGATGAAGTCGGCGCGTCCCGGATGCTGTTGCCGAAGAATAAGCGCCGCAAAACGGTGACCGTTAAGGATGTCGAGGCCACCGTCGCCATGATCGCCCGGATTCCGCCGAAAAGCGTTTCCGTGGATGATCGCAAGGCCTTGAAGACACTGGACCGCGACCTTAAGACCATGGTCTTCGGCCAGGAAAAAGCGATTAGCGCACTCGCCAGCGCCATTAAGTTGGCGCGCGCCGGGTTGCGCGACCCTGAAAAACCCATCGGGTCTTACCTGTTCTGTGGCCCCACCGGTGTCGGCAAGACCGAAGTGGCCAAGCAGTTGGCGCTGACCTTAGGGGTCGAGCTGGTCCGTTTCGATATGTCCGAATATATGGAACGTCATTCCGTCTCCAGGCTGATCGGCGCACCGCCTGGTTATGTCGGCTTCGATCAGGGCGGGTTGTTGACCGACGCCATCGACCACCAGCCCCATTCCGTGCTGCTGTTGGACGAAATCGAAAAGGCGCATCCGGACCTGTTCAATATTCTGTTGCAGGTAATGGATCACGGAAAACTGACGGACCATAACGGCAAAAGTATTGATTTCCGCAATGTGGTTTTGATTATGACCACCAATGCCGGCGCCGCCGATTTGGCCAAGGCGGCAATCGGGTTTGAGCGCGAAGAGCGCGTCGGCGACGACTTGGAAGCAATCGAGAAAATGTTCACGCCGGAATTCCGCAATCGGCTGGATTCAATCATTCAGTTCCAGTCCTTGCCGCCGGAGGTTGTCGCCCAGGTCGTCGACAAATTCGTCATGGAGTTGGAATTGCAGCTTGAGGACCGCAACGTCGTTATCGAGTTCACCGAACCGGTCCGCGCATGGCTGGCCAAGAAGGGCTATGATATAAAATTCGGCGCCCGTCCGCTGGGCCGGGTGATCCAGGAATACATCAAGAAGCCGTTGGCCGAGGAATTGCTGTTCGGAGAACTGGCCAAAGGCGGCGTTGTCGTGGTCAAGCTCAAAGACAACAAATGCGTCTTCGAATATCCCGGCGCCAAAGACTCGAAGCTTCCGGTCAAACGCCGCAAGGGCAAGGTGCCGGCGCTGATTGACAAGTAGCGGAACGGGGGCAGGTGGGGCTACGATGCTGGCGGACTTTCTCGACGGCGTTCGTGTCCTTGACCTGAGTCAGTTCCTTCCTGGTCCTTTTGCCACCCAGTTGCTCGCCGACATGGGTGCCATGGTGCTCAAGGTAGAGCCCCCCTCGGGCGACCCTCAACGCCGTTTGAACCCGGTGACCGGGCAACCGGGAGATGAAGATGCCCGCAATCCTTTTTACGATGTCGTCAATGCCGGTAAGACCGTGGTCGCCATTGATCTTAAATCCAAGCCCGGCAAGCAGGCCTTCGAACGCCTGATCCGGGGCGCCGACGTATTGTTGGAATCGTATCGTCCGGGCGTGCTGGAAAGGCTCGGTTTCGGTCGTGAACACCTCAAAAGCCTCAATGACGGTCTTATCCACTGCGCCCTTTCGGGGTATGGGCAGACCGGCCCCAAACGTCTCCGGGCCGGGCACGACATCAATTACACGGCATCAACGGGGATGTTCAGCGCCTCGGGCATTGCCGACAGGCCGGTGATGACTTGGCCACCGGCCGCCGATTACGCCGGTGCCTTGCAGGCGGCCTTGACCGTCACCGGCGCACTGGCTGCGCGGGGTCGAAGCGGCAAGGGCGCCTACCTGGATGTCAGCCTGTCGGAAACGATGCTGTCCTGGCAGGCCTTCGGTCTTACGGCGGCGTCGGCTGCGGCAGTGGATGGCGGCCTTAAACGTGCGGAAAACCTGCTGAACGGCGGGGCGGCGTGTTATCAGGTCTACGCTACACGGGATGGGCGGTTTATTACCATCGGCGCGCTGGAGGCGCATTTCTGGGATAATTTCTGTAAGGCCATGAAACGCCCAGAATGGAAGGGCCGCCAGGGCGAACCACTGCCGCAAACCGCCTTGATTGGCGAGATTTCGGCAACCATTGCGGCCCATTCTCTAGACCATTGGGAAGACCTGTTGGCGGATGTGGATTGTTGTTATCACGCGGTTCTGGATTATGTCGAAGCCGCCGCCGACCTCCATGTCCAGGCGCGGGGATTGGTATCTGGGGGGGGCCGGGACGACGAGGCCTGGACCGGTATATTATTTCCGGCCCATGTCGATGGTTCTCCGCCATTACCGCGCGCTCAGGTCAAAGAGGTCGATGTGCAAACAGCACTTCAAATGTGGTCCGGCGATCTTTGATATTAGGGTCTTTCTGGTTGATATTGATCCATTCTGATGGCCTGTGGCGAGTCGGTCCGTTAGGC
>JAQBYB010000152.1 GCA_027624235.1 Pseudomonadota bacterium
CTGGCCGCTGTCAGAGCGGTAGATCCAGAAACAAAATGCTCTATCAGGCGGTCTTGTTTGTAGTCGCTGAGTCGGCTCTTGCGCATAGGTCCCATAATAACCCCAAAACTCGGTTATCTGGGTCAGCCCCTAGTTTAATACTGTGTCGGCTCGTTTTGTCCGGGGGATCGCGGCGGCGGCGCGGAATTAAAGCGCGCCGAGCATGACCTCGGCGCTGGTCTTCTCAAAGGTGCCGGGTTCGTCGATGTTGAGGCTGGTGACGGTGCCGTCCTCGACGATCATGGAATACCGCTGGCTGCGGACGCCGAAGCCCTTGGCGCTCATGTCGGCCTCCAGGCCGGCGGCCTTGACGAACTTGGCGCTGCCGTCGGCGACCATCAGGACGCTGTCGCCGACGCCTTGAGCCTTGGCCCAGGCGCCCATGACGAAGGCGTCGTTGACCGAGATGCAGACGATGGCATCAATGCCCTTGGCCTTCAGCGCCTCGGCGTTATCGACGAAGCCGGGCAGGTGGCGGGCCGAACAGGTGCGGGTGAAGGCGCCGGGCAGGCCGAACACGGCGACTTTTTTGCCGGTGAAGATGTCGTCGCTGGAAATGCCGCCGGGGCCGTCGGCGGTCATGATGTTCATATCTGCTGCCGGAATTTTGTCGCCTACGTTGATGGTCATGGGGGGTCTCTTTCTATGAAGGGGGCTCTATTTGCGGGTTGCCTGCATGATGGCGTCGAGGACTATATCTTGGCGCAGCAGTTCCGGCAGCACAATGCCGCCCGGCGCGCCCGGCCCGTAGACGGCGTCGAAGGGAATGCCGTAGCGTTGATGGCGGGCCAGAAATTCAGAAATCGCCGGGTCGGGGCGGGTCCAGTCGGCCTGCATGGCGACGACCTTATCACCCTGCAGGGCCGCCAACACGTCTGTCCGGTTGAGCACGAAGGCCTTGTTGATCTGACAAGTGATGCACCAATCGGCGGTGACGTCGACAAAGACGGTGTTGCCGGCGGCCACCAGCGTGGCGATGGCGGTCTCGTCGAAGGGTGTCCATAACTTACTGAGAACGTCGTCGCCGGCGCTTGCGTCCCTGACGTTCACCCGACCGGCGGCGTCGCCGAGCCAGCCCGGCACCATGAACGCGGCCAGGGCAACCGCCGCCATCCATAACGGCGCGCGTCGTCGGGCGCCGTCGGGTAAAAGACGGCCCAGGTACAACAGCCCGCCGCCGGCGGTGGCCAGAACACCGACGCCGATGGCGGCCTTGAGGCCGACGCTGGCGGTCAGCACGCTAAGCAACCACACCCCGGTCGCCGCCAGCGCGAAGCCGAGGATGCGTTTCATGGTGATCATCCACGGCCCCGGTTTCGGCAATCGGGTCGCCAAGCCCGGAAACGCCGCGATGGCCAGATACGGTAACGCCAGGCCTAGCCCTAAGGCGGTGAACACGGCGGCGATTTCGAATGCGCCCCGGGCCAGGGCGAAGCCGACGGCGGTGCCCAGAAACGGCGCCGAGCACGGTGTCGCCAGCAATGTCGCGAACGCGCCTTGCAGGGAATGCCCACCGAGGCCGTGCGCATGACTGCTGTGTTCGCCGAGATCGGCAACCCACATCGGCAGCCGGACCTCGAAAAATCCCCATAGGTTACAAGCGAACGCGGTGACCAGCAGGGTCATGGCGATCAGGAACCACGGTTGCTGGAACTGGATGCCCCAACCGATGGTCATGCCGGCGGTCTTCAAGGCAATCAGCGCCGCCGCCAGCCCCAGGAAAGCGAACACGATGCCGGCGGCCGAGGCGAGGAAACTGAGCCGCACCAGGCGGCGCTCACCGCCGCCGTGGCCGACGACGCCCAACAACTTGATCGACAACACCGGCAACACGCAGGGCATGAGGTTGAGGATCAACCCGCCCAACAGCGCGAACGCCAGGATCAGGGCGATCGGCGTTAATGTGTCCCCGGGGGCGCCCGACCCGGCCTGGTTGGTGATGGGGGTCTTGGCGGTGGTGACGACGACGCCGAGCCGCTTTTCGGCGCTGCGCTTGCCGTCGACCAGGGTCAGGGTCAGGGTCTTTCCGGCCAGCGACTTGTCCGGCCCTTTCAGATATTTCGATCCGAATACCTTGGCCTCCAGAACGGCGCTGCGGCGATCAGGGCCAAGCCGGACCGACGGTTTTGAGAAGGTTAATTCCGACGGCCCCTCGGGGAACAGGTCCGGGGCCTGGAACGGCAGGGTCGCGGTGGCGCGGACGCGCAGGAAGACGTTTTTGCCATCACCCCAGGTTTCCGCCGCCTCGATGTCGAGCCCGTGTCGGTTGCCGTCGCCGGGCACGCTGGATTGGTAGCGGCTGATCAGGTGCGCGAATTGGCTCGGCTTGATCGGCGCCCCATCCGGACCATGGGGAATGGTCAGGGCGACGTCGGCGTCATAGGGGATGCAGATATCGTCGCAGGTGAGGTAGCGGATCGTCCCGGCTATTCGTAACGGCTTGGCGGTGTCGGTTCTGGTCACGGTGAGGGGAAAGACGACTTCTTTTTTATAGCCCAGCGTTTCCAGGCCGAGCACCGAAAACCGTTCCGGCGCCGGCCAATGCATGACCGCGCTTTTCAGGTTTTGTGAGCCCATCCAGTCGGGCTCAGGCGGGAACCCGGCGTCACCGGGCGAGCGCCAATAGATTTTCCAGCCGGGCTTCAATTTGAAATGCAGGCCGAGGGTCAGCGTCTCGGCATTGCCGGTGGTTTCGGTGGCGGCGATCAGGCGAACGGCGCTTTGCTCGGTTTGTTGCCAGGCGGAACCCGCGGGCTCGTCCCCGGCTGCAACCGCCGGGCCAAGCCAGCCCGTTAACACAAGGGTGGCCAGGGCCGGTAAAGCAAATCGCTTAAATATTGAAAACAATGCGGTCACGGCGGGAGTCCAGTCCGGGGTTCGAAGCGCCGGGATAATATGATAATATAGGGATATCCGCGCGAAGATCACGCCCGCTTTCCGACACCTCACGCACTGTTGACCAATCGTGTGGTTAAGGGCGTCCCGCCCGGAACGGTCAAGTCGTTGGAATTCCTAGGATTGCGCTCAGTGGCCGCCGCCGTTA